>JAFGJR010000030.1 GCA_016928975.1 Sedimentisphaerales bacterium
ATAGTTCATAATACCCAAGTCAGCCCAGCGACTGAACCGCTTGGCCGACGGCTGTAGTTGTCCAATTCCCGCTGAACCAACACAGTCAAAGGAATCTGGATTCCCGCCTGCGCGGGAATGACATGCGCGGAAGGGAAGGTGTGCAGTGCACACCCTGCAGAATCCGCAATCGCAAATCCGAAATCGGGCTACTCCCATTCGATGGTGGCGGGGGGCTTGCTGGAGATGTCGTAGACGACGCGGTTGACGCCTCGGACCTCGTTGATGATGCGGCTGGAGATCGTGCCGAGGACCTCGTAGGGGATGCGCGAGAAGTCGGCGGTCATGAAGTCGGTGGTGTCCACGGAGCGGATGGCGATGACGTTCTCGTAGCTGCGCTCGTCGCCCATGACGCCGACGGTGGAGACCGGGACCAGGACAGCAAGCGTCTGGGAGACCTTGCGGTACAGGCCGGCGGCTTTGATCTCGTCGATCAGGATCTCGTCGGCGGCGCGGAGGATTTCGAGCTTGGCGGGCGTGACCTCGCCGAGCACGCGGACGCCCAGGCCGGGGCCGGGGAAGGGGTGTCGCCAGACCATGTCCTCGGGCAGGCCGAGATATTCGCCGACGATGCGGACCTCGTCCTTGAACAGGTCGCGCAGGGGCTCGATCAGCTCGAAGCCGAGTTCGGCGGGCAGGCCGCCGACGTTGTGATGGAGCTTGATGTTGGCGGCGGGGTTGCCGTCCTTGTGGCCCGACTCGATCACGTCGGGATAGAGCG
This sequence comes from Sedimentisphaerales bacterium, assembly GCA_016928975.1. The sequence goes on from JAFGJR010000030.1 coordinate 761, forward strand.
TGCCTTGTGCGAGGAAGCGGACGTTGGGGATCTTGCCGGCCTCGGACTTGAAGGCCTTGATGAACTCGGCGCCGATGATCTTTCGCTTCTGTTGCGGGTCGGTGGCGCCGGCGAGGCGTTCGAGGAACTGGCTCGACCAATCGACGACGTGCAGGTCCATGTGGAAGTGGTCGCGGAACGTCGAGACGATGGTCTCTCGCTCGTTGCGGCGGAGCAGGCCGTTATCGACGAGGATGCAGACGAGCTGGTCGCCGACGGCCTGGTGGATCAGCGATGCGGTGACGGAGGAATCGACGCCGCCGCTGAGGCCGCAGATGACTTGGGCGTCGCCCACCTGCCGGCGGATGGTTTCGACGGACTCGCTGACGAAGTCGCTCATTTTCCAGTCGCCGGTGCAGCCACAGACGCCGTAGAGGAAGTTCTTGAGCATCTCGGCTCCCCGGGGCGTGTGGCTGACTTCCGGGTGGAACTGGACGCCGAAGAACTTATTGTCCGCGTGTCGGATGGCGGCGTAGGGGCAGGTCTTCGTCTCAGCGAGTTGGACGAAGCCCTGCGGGGGCTTGGTGACCTGGTCGCCGTGGCTGGCCCAGACCAGCGTTTCATCGGGCAGGTTGGCAAATAGATCACTCTTATCGAGAATCGTCAGGCTGGCGCGGCCGTACTCGTGGTTCTTGGCGCGGACCACCTGGGCGCCGAGCATTTGGGAGCCAAGCTGCATGCCGTAGCAGATGCCGAGGACCGGGATGCCGAGGTCGAAGATCTTCTCGTCGCATCGCGGGGCGTTGGGGACGTAGACGCTGGCCGGTCCGCCGGAGAGGATGATGCCTTTGAGGGGCAGCCTGGCCAGCTCGGCGGCGGGGGTGCTCGCCGGGTAGATGCGGGAGTACACATTGTGCTCGCGGACCCGGCGGGCGATCAGTTGGATGTACTGGCTGCCGAAGTCCAGGATGGCGATCATTTCGCGAATCATAAGACCTCATAAATAGGACCTATGGGACCAACAGGACGGATAGGACCTATATCAATCTTCGAAGGGCAGGCTTGCGGAGTAGTTGGGGGCCTCCTTGGTTATCTGGATGTCGTGGGGATGGGATTCGTTGACGCTGGCGGCGGTGACACGGACGAAGTGCGTCCTGGTCATCAGCTCCTGGATGTTGCGGGTGCCGCAGTAGCCCATGCCCGCCCGCAGGCCGCCGACGAGCTGGTAGACGAAGTCGCTCAGGGTGCCGCGATAGGGGACGCGTCCTTCGACGCCCTCGGGGACGAGCTTGCCGACATCGGTCTTGCTGCTCTGGCCGTAGCGTTCGGCGGAGCCTTTGACCATCGCGCCGAGCGAGCCCATGCCGCGATACTCTTTGAATTGCCGGCCCTTGTAGATGACCAGTTGGCCGGGGCTTTCCTTGAGGCCGGCGAACAGCGAGCCGATCATGACGCACGAGGCGCCGGCGGCGATGGCCTTGGTGATGTCGCCCGACTGGCGGATGCCGCCGTCGGCGATGACCGGTACGCCCTCGGCGTTGGCGACCTCGGCACAATCCATGATGGCGGAGATCTGGGGCACGCCGACGCCGGAGATGATGCGCGTGGTGCAGATGGCCCCGGGTCCGATGCCGACCTTGACGGCGTCGGCGCCGGCGTCGATCAGCTCCTTGGCTGCGTTGGCAGTGGCGATATTGCCAGCGATCACGTCGATCCTGTAGCCAGCCTTGATCTTCCTGACCGTGTCGATGACGTTCTGCGAATGCCCGTGGGCGGTGTCGACGCAGATGAGATCGACGTCGGCGGCGATCAGGGCCTTGATCCGCTCGTACTCGTGCACGCTGACGGCCGCACCGACTCGCAGCCGGCCGCGCTTATCCCTGGCAGCCCTCGGGTATTGCTGGACACGGTCAATGTCGCGCATCGTGATCAGTCCGGCCAGCTCTCCGTTGCCATTGACGAGCAGAAGCTTCTCGACCTTGTGCTCCTGCAGGATTCCCTTCGCTTGTTCGAGGGTAGTGTCTGCCGGGCCGGTCACGAGGTTCTTCTTCGTCATGACCGAGTCGATCTGCACGCTGTAATCACGGAGGAATTTGAGATCGCGGCGGGTCAGGATGCCGACGAGCTTCTTGCCTTCGACGATGGGGATGCCCGACACGTTCTGCTCGGCCATCAATTCCTGCGCCCGTCGCACCGGCTCTTTCGGCGAGAGCGTGACGGGGTCGAGGATCACCCCATTCTCCGATCGTTTGACCTTGGCGACTTCCCGCTTCTGGGCCTCGACCGACAGGTTCTTATGGATGATGCCGACTCCGCCCTCCTGGGCCAGGGCGATAGCCAGGGCCGACTCGGTTACCGTGTCCATGGCCGCCGAGATAATGGGGATCTTGATCCCGATACTGCGGGTGAGCTTCGTGCTCGTGTCTGCCTCGTTGGGGACGAAGTCGCTTCTCGAAGGGAGTAGAAGAACGTCGTCGAATGTGATGCCTTTGGCGATGATCTTTTCACTACTCATTGACGGCTCCAACATCGCTGTCGCTTCGCCTACTGTAAGCGCGTAACTATAGTCGTACGCGGAACGACGGTCAAAAGATTTTGAGTGAAGTGGCTTTGTGCGCGACAATAAACCGGTTGGCCGGGTCGGTCGTGTGACGTGGCATCTGGGCGAACGGCCTGTCGTAGGTATCGAAACCGGATGTGATTCGTGGACGAGAGGTTGGAGATCGCCAATGACAGCGAACCTGCCAGAGCTGTAACTCCTTGTGGAGAAGGCAGTTGCAGTCGAGTGAAGCAGGGTCATCCCGAGCCCAAGATGCCAGCCCGCGTTGCGACAGCCTCGATATCCCGCCGAGCGCGTGCCTCTCGGGTCCACGTGTCCGTACGCTGGCTCTTGCGGAGTTTTCGGGGGCTGGCCCCTTGCGAAAGACGGCGGAACGGGTAGAATCCGGCTCGATCGTGGGAGGTTCTGGGGATCACATATCGATGGGACGCGGGGTTTCATAGAGTCGAGTTCCATCACTTTTTGCCGTAGAGGTAGTATCAGGATGATTCGGTTCCCGGCAGGGACCTGCACCAGGGACAAGGACAGGACATGGTGACTGGCATGATTGCAGATCGAGTTTGGGCGAGCGTCCGAGTAATCGGCCTGTTGATCCTAGCGCTGGCTATTCTCGGCGGATGCAACATCCCACGGAGCCACCTGATCAAGTTCAATGGATTCTATGAGAAGGGCGACCTCGTCGGCGCGCAGGGGTACGCCCAGAAGCTGGCCAAGGCCAGGTCCGATCCCAAGGGCGACGACCTGCTGTGGGCGCTGCAACTGGGTGCCGTGGAGCGGGCGAGAAAGGACTTCTCCCAGAGCAATCAATGGTTTGACCGCGCAGAGGAGATGATGAAGAGCTTCGACACCAGTTTCAAGGGACTGGACGTCGTCGGCACGACTGTCGCCAATGAGACGGTCCTGCCGTATCGCGGCGAGGCCTACGACGCGATCATGGTCAACACCTACAAGGCTCTCAATTTCATGGCGCTGGGCAATGACGAGCTTGCCCGGGTCGAGTTCAACCGGGCCCTCGACCGCCAGATGCGCGCCAGAGAGCGGTTCAACCAGGAAATCCAGAAGCTCAAGGACAAGATGACCGCCGACCAGGGCGGCAAGAAGGTCAACTACGAAGAGACGGTCGAGAACCCCGACCTCAAGACGCGAATCGCCGGCCAGTATCCCGGACTCTACGATTTCCAGGCGTACCCGGACTTTGTCAATCCCTTCGCGACATACCTTGCCGGCGTGTTCTTCACCATGACCGGCGACCCGGGCAAGGCGGTGGACCTGCTCAAAGAGAGCGCCGGCATGCTCCCGGACAACCGCACGATCGCCGAGGACTTCGAATCGGTGGAGCGATGGCTCGACCGGGGACAGGCTCCCGATCCGGCGGTGTGGGTGGTCTATGAGAGCGGCCTGGGGCCTGTAAAAGAGGAATTCCGGGTTGACCTGCCACTGATCCTCGTCACCCGGAGGGTTTACTATGCGGGCATTGCGCTTCCCAGGCTGGTTCCCCGGCCGCCTGCGGTCGAGTCCGTGGACGTCGTGTCGTCCGCATCGCGGGTTCGCACGGAGCTGGTGGCCGACATGGATCGTGTGGTCCAGACGGAGTTCTCCAAGGACTTTCCCGGCATCCTGATGCGCGCCATTATGGCAACCGCCGCCAAGGTCGGGGCGCAAAGCGTCCTTCTGAACCAGGACAATGCGGGAGCGCGGATGCTTGGGCTGGCAGTCTCCGCCTACAGTGCTGTTACCACCGTGGCGGATGTCCGCATCTGGACGAGCCTGCCCAAGCAGTTCCAGGTGGCTCGCGTGCCCATGCCCGCCGACGGCCAGATCACCGTCCGCATCGGCGGCCGGGACATCAGGATTCCCGTGCCTGGTTGCCGGTATGCCCTCGTGTATGTCAAGACGATCTCCGGCGGCGGAGAGCCCATGTGCAACGTCATGACGCGAGGCCAATCCGAGGCCTCGCCGGCAACGGAGACCACCAGCCGCCCGGCTGATGAGAGTGAGCCGTCGCGCCGAGGCAGATGAATGAGAACATTGGTGGAGTTCTGTAGAATACAAGTGAGGCCTGGTACTACTGAAAGGACAATGGTATGAAACCGGCAATCATCTCGATGATCGTGATCGCCCTGGCGGCGAGCGGATGTCATCCGGGATCGAGTGACCCTCGCGTCAACATGGCCAGTGGCGTGCGCAGCGACACTGCGGCGGACAACATCATCACGCGCCCGGTGGTGAAGTTCGTCAGCGTGCTCGTGGGCGAGGGGATCGAGGTCAACGATCTCACGGAGCGTCGCACGTCTGCGGACCTCCTTGAAGTGCAGCTCAGCGGGTACAATCACGCTCTGAGCCGCAGGAAATTCGATTACCGTGTGGAGTGGCTGGACGCCGACGGCATGGTGCTCAGCTCCACCATGACCAAGTGGACGACCGTATCCGCCATGCCCAAATCGGCGTTTTCGTTCCGGGTCATCGCGCCCAACGCCAGGGCGGAGAACTATCGCATCAACACGCGGCCCAATCGGACCGTCGAGTAAGTCGTGGAAAACAACAAGTGAATCGGTGAAGGAAAGGAGATCTCTCTTATGAAGAGGATAGTCTGCATCATTGGCATGTGTGTCGTGGGTCTGTCGCTGGCCGGGTGTTCCAGCGGCGGCGGCACTCGTAACGTTGATATCACCAACGATCCGGGCCAGGCGGTCATGGAGCTCGATTACCGCGACTTCGATCAGGCGGCCACCGCTATGGTCCAATCCCTGCTTCAGTCAGGGGTGTTGAAGAAGAAGGACGGCGGCCGGTACGTGATGGCCACGGGTCGCATCACGAACGACACCATGCAACGGATCGACACGGACCAATTGATGGCGAAAGTCGAGGAAGAGCTCATGAACAGCGGCATGGTGGTCATGACCTCGGCCGTGGGTGGCAAAGGCGCCTCCGATGAGATGCTCTACCAGGTGCGCGACCTGAAGAAGAGCGACGTGGCAGACGAGTTCGATCCGAACTCCATGGCCGCCAAACGTCAGCTCATCGCCCCCGAGTTGAGCATCGCCGGCAAGATCCTCCAGCGGAACATCCGCTACGACAGAGGAACGCAACAGGTGGAGTACTACTTCCAGTTGCAGTTGACGGAGATCGCGTCGGGCCTACGGTACTGGCAGAAGGAGACGATCATTGGCAAGCGCGGCAGCAGAAGGACTGTGCCGTGGTAATGAAAGGGCAGGATATGCGAAAGGCAGCGATCTGGCTTGTAGTGTCGCTGGGCGCAGCGCCGCTGATGGCTGGGACCGAAGCGGTGCAGTGCCAGGTCAAGGGGCAGGGTCCGAGCCGGGAAATCGCCATTCGGAACGGGCTGTGCGGGGCGGTCGGCAAAGTGCACGGCGTGGCGGTCTACACCGGCCTGGCCACCGTGGGTTTCCAGACCGGCAGTCTGGATGTGATCCGCGATCCGGCCACGGGAAGCCGCAACGTCACCGTGGATTCCGTGGCTGCCCGGGGCGTGGGTACCATGACCCTCACAGAGGCCCAGGGAATGGTCAAGACTTACGAGGTGGTGAGCGAACGGGAGGTCAACCCACAGCTCTACGAGGTGACGCTCGATGTCTGGGTGTGGGATTATCACGGCCCGGAGGACACCACGAAGCTCCGCCTGGCGGTGATGCCCGTGCAGGTGACGGCGGCCATGTGCCGGTTCGGCAATACGACCGTGCCGGCCGCACGAGTGGGCGAGCAATTCACGCAATCCCTTGTAGGCGCATTGGCGCAGAACGAGAAGTTCACCGTTCTCGACCGCGACTCCACCGCCGCCATTGAACGCGACAGGCGCATCCTCACCAGCGACAACAGCACGCCCGAAGAAAGGGCGAGGCAGCGTGAGACCCTGGGGGCGGACTACCTGTTGATCAGCACCGTCCCCCAGGCGGAATTGCTGGTCAAGGAGCGGACCAACCCGATTATCGGCCGACCCACGCGCGAGTTCGACGCCCGGGTCCAGGTGGAGTTCAGGATCCTGGTCGGTCCCACGCGACAGGTGAAGATGGCCGACGAGCTGCGGATCAGGCTGGAGGACAACCAGGTCCAGGCGTTAGCGGCCCGCTGGGAGTCCGAGGAGATCGACTACGCGGAGCTTCGGCAGAACCTGATTCGCCTGGCGGCGGCGAGAGTCGCCACCGCCGTGGCCGATTGCCTCAACCCGGTGAAAGTGGCAGCCATCGACGACGACGGGCAGGTCATCCTCAGCCAGGGGGGCAACCGATTCCTTGCTGGCGATCTCTACGAGGTCTACAAACCCGGCAAGCCCATTCTGGACCCGGACACCAAGGCGGTGCTCGCCACCCAGGAGAAGCTCTCGGGCAGGATTCAGATCGCCAAAGTCTTGCCGAGAATCAGCTACGCGAAGGTCGTTCAGGGATCGGTCGATGAATCGGCTGTAGGCGCCGTATGCCGGCGGGTGAAAGGGATGGAGGACCTGCCCTCCGAAACAGGCGGGACGCGCACGACCGGCACTCGCAGGACACCGTCCGGAGGTGTGAAGCTCCCGTCGGATGAGTAGACGACCGGAGCCACAGGGCACGCGGGGCTGTTGGGTCCTGGCGTGCCCTGATCGCCGACGGTGATCTCAGTGTTGCTCGCCGGGACGGAAGGGCAACGGCTCGGTGAACTGCATCGTGACTCGGCGAAGGGCGTTGTTGACGCCGTCTACACGGTAGACCTGGCCCGAGCGAATGAAGTCCACCACGTCGAACGAGTCATCCGGGCCGTACTGGGGAATGCTGAAGCGCGCCGTGAGGTATTGGCCCGGACGGGGACAGTGCTCATCTGCGTGGCAGGTGAAGGCGGCCGCTCGGCTGGAGACATCCGCCATCTGCCCTTGCGCCAGGTCGCTCTGGAAGTCCTCGGCAAACCAGATCGGCCACTGGTATGCCAACCGCGCCTCCGTTCTTCGTTCACTCGTTGTGCTCATAGCCATGTCCCTCGATGTTGATACGCACATCTGTCATATCGAGAGACACATCGGCCGCTCGTGGCTGCGACTTAAGCAGAGGCGATGGATTGCAGTGCGGACGGATAGGCGGGTGCGGGCGGCACTCCGAACGGTTTTGGGCCCATGCCTTTGGAGCAGTCGCGGTGCTACGCGGTCACGTGTCGGACGAGTTCGGCGAAGAGGCGGCCGCGCTGCTGGTAGTTCTCGAACATGTCGTAGCTGGCGCAGGCGGGGCTCAGAAGCACAACGTCCCCAGGCGCCGCGAGCCGGCTGGCGATGTCGACGGCCTCCGCCAGCGAGTTAGCGAAATGGACGTCGATCCGACGACCATTTTCGGACGCAAGGTCAATGGCGCCGGCGATCTGTTTGGCGGTCTGCCCGCTGAGGATGACCGCTTTTGCGGCCGATGCAATCTTCCTGCCCAGCTCGTCGAACGGCGTGTGCTTGTCGTATCCGCCTGCGATGAGGATCCTCGGGCACTCAAAGGCGGCCAGGGCAACCATCGTGCCTTCCGGGGTTGTGGCTTTGGAGTCGTTGTACCAGCGGACGCCGTGGCTGTTGCCGACCAGTTCGAGCCGGTGCGGCAGGGCTTTGAATTGCGACAGGCAATCGCGAATAGATCGGTCGGTGGCGCCGAAGCATTTGGCAATGCTCATCGCGGCGGCGAGATTCGACAGATTGGCACGGCCGGGCAGGTTGTACACAGCCTCAAGCTCCGCCTTCACGTCATCTGCACTGAATTGCAGACAGCTTCGACCCGGCTGGCCTTCATACTTGCGGAACCAGGTGCGGGCGACCTCGTCCTCAGCGTTGAAGATGGAGATCGCGGGATCCGATGGATTGAGCGTCTGGAGCTGGAACAGGCCCTCCTTGGCGGCGCAATAAGCCTCGAACGTGCCGTAGCGGTCCAGATGGTTCGGCGTCAGATTCGTCAGCAGAGCGACCTTCGGCGCTTTTCGGACCTCCCTCAACTGCTCGATCTGGAAGCTCGATATCTCCAGCACGACCACGTCGCGCGGGCTGATCTGGTCCAGGATCGTCAGGAGGGGCCGGTCGCCGATGTTACCGCTGAGCCAGACCTTCTCATAGCAGCCCGGCGATTCCCTGGCCCTGTCCAGCAGGTGAGCGGTCAGAGTGGTCGTCGTGCTCTTGCCGTTGGCGCCGGTGATTCCGATAATCGGGGCCGGACAGGACTGAAAGAACAGGCCGATCTGCGAAGTCACGGTCCTGCCGTTCCGGCGGGCGATCTCAAGAAACCCGTTGTTCGGCGGCACCGCCGGGTTGGCGACGACGATGTCGGCGGTGGCGAAGTCCTCCGCGTCATGCCCGCCGAGATGAAGCTCGATTCCCGCCAGGTCGGACACCTGCTCGATGGAATCGCGTAGCTTCTCCGGCGCTGCCACGTCGGTGACGATCACACGTGCTCCCGCGCCGGCCGCAAACCGTACGGCATCCACTCCACCCCCAAACCGCCCCAGCCCCATCACCAGAACCTTCTTGCCAACCAGTGTCATGTCCATATCTCACCGAACGCAATGTACCATCGCCGGATAATGAAGGTGTGCACTGCACACCTCTACAGTCCTTTGCTGCCTTTACAGATCGAGGCTACGCCGAACGTCAATGGGACGAGCGATACGTCACGAAAGCCCGCCTCTTGCATCAGGTGACAGAACTCCTGTGGCTGCCGGAAGCCTTCGATCGATTCATCCAGGTATCGATAGGCACGCCTGTCGCCCGAAATCAGCGAGCCTATGAACGGCACGACCCCGCGCAGGTAGCGCAGGTAGAACCATCGTATCATGGGACAGGCGGGCAGGGAGAATTCGAGGATCAGGGCGATGCCACCGGGCTTGAGAATACGATGGATCTCACGGAGGGTCGTGGAGGCATCGGAGGTGTTGCGAATCCCGAACGCCATCGTCGCTGCGTCGAACGTGTCGTCTGCGAACGGCGTCGTCGTTGCATCGGCGCGCAGGAGCCCGGCGCGATGCGCGAGACCACGTCTGGCAAGCTTCTGCCGGCAGGCCGTGAGCATGTTCTCGGCGATATCGACTCCCGTGGCCTCCGCGATGTTGGGACGATGCCGCAGCAAGGCGATCAGCATGTCGCCCGTCCCGGTCGCCAGGTCGACGATTCTGAGGCTTTGGCAGGCGTCGAGCAAACCGGCCGTCTTACGCCGCCATGCGAAATCCCTCCCGAGTGACAGCAGGTGGTTCAGAAGGTCATATGTCGGAACGATGCGATTGAACATCTGTCCGACGGCCGGGTCGGCGAGGCGTGAGACATCGCCTGGGGTGGGAAGGGCCTTGTGCATGCGACATCCTGAGCGGAACGTGGATGCCCTCGAACCCGGCTCCTCAGAGTTTCGACTGCATCGCGTTGGCCAGGTCAATCTTCGCATCGATCACCGCTTGCTCGATGCACTTCTTCCAGTCATCGCCGAACTCATCCCTGTACTTGGGTTTCTCATAGGCGTAGATGATCGAGCGGGATGCGTTGATCAGGGCGCCCATGCCGTCGGACCTGCAGAACCGGATGCAATCTACGGCCTCGGCCCCCTGGGACCCATAGCCGGGCACGAGGAACCAGATCTTGTCATACTTCGTCCGCAGCGAGGCGCTTGTCTCGGGGGCCGTGCCTCCGACCACCATCCCAACGTCACTGTAGCCCTTCTCGCCTACGTGCTCCGGGCGACCGGCGATCTGGCCGACGATCTCCGCCATCTTCTCGTAGGCGGTCTGGCCGCCCTCGAGCTGGAGGTCCTGAAACTCCGACGCCGAGGGATTGCTGGTCCGCACGAGCACGAACAAGCCCTTGCCCTCTTCGGCCGCCATCTTGGCGAACGGCTCGATCCCGTCGCTGCCGACGTAGCCGTTGACTGTGATCGCGTCGGGCGAAAGCACGTCCTCCATCCCGGTCAATTCGGAGTTCTGCAAATGGGCGGCCGCGTACATCTCTGCCGTATGACCCACGTCGCCTCGCTTCACATCACCGATGATTTCGAGGCCCAGGTCGTCGGCCTCGCTGATCAACGCGTAGTAGGATTCCAGCCCTTCCCAGAGATACTTCTCGAAGAACGCGATGTTGATCTTGACGGCGGGCACCATCGGCGCGACGACGCGCATGACCTGCGTGCAGAAATCGAAGATGGCGTCCACGGCGGCGGCCGCGTCAAACTCGTCGTTCATCTGGCGATGCCCTCGAATCGCCGCGGGAAGCCGGCTGTAGACGGGGTCCAGACCGATCACCAAGGGCGTCTTCTTCGAATCGACGGCCGCACACAGCCGATCTGAAAAATGGCTTGCCATAACCAACAAACCTTCCTTTCGTTTCCTCCGGTAACAATACGACGGCACGATCCTACGACAACCGGCCCGTGCCGCCGAAGACTCCTCGCCGGTCTCACGTCCGGCGACAAAACTCTTTCGATCAACCGTAGGACCCACTATAATCGCGTCCGCCGTACCGGGCAAGAGTGAATTCGATGGTTCGCGCGGTTTGTGGAAAAGTAATTTTGCCGCCGGGAGCAGGCGTTGGAGAAGCGGAAAAGATCACGGCGCAGACGACTCCTCATTTGGCTGGCGGTTGACCTGGCCGTGGCGGCGGTGGTCGTCGGCCTGCTTGTGTACAGGCCGTCTCGATACCGTCCGGTCGCACCTGCCCCGAATCCCGATGGCGAGACCGTTCATCCCTACTTGCACCGAGATCTGGGCTCCACATTCTACAATGAAGCGCAGAGGCAGCGCCCGTTCGACCTGGTCGTGCTGGATGAGAAGCTGAACGAGGCGATAGCCGGCAAGAGATGGCAGTCCGAGGGTGTGACGCTCGCGGCTCCGCAGGTCTTCTTCGCCCCCGGGCGCATCGTCTTGATGGGAACCGCCAACGTCGAAGGGGCGGGATTTGTCGTGACGATCGAGCTGGCGCCGCGGCTGGACGAGCGGGGATACCTCGACCTGCCCGTCGAGAAGGTCAAGGTCGGGGCGATGAATGTTACGCCCCTGGCGAAAATGATGAGCCGCAAGATGTACCAGGAGCAGGTGAACACCGGCGCCATCGACGTGGAGGACCTGGGCACGAAGATCGTGGCGTCTTTGCTGAACGGCCAGCCCTTCGAGCCGGTCCTGGAGGTGGACGACAAATCGGTCCGCCTGAAGGACTTCGACATCGCTCAAGGCAGGCTCACCGCCCACTTCGTGCCCGTCAAGGGGCCCAAGTAGTGGGACGCACTCTCCCCCGTCCCGGTGCCCGCCGAGAAATTCGAGACAGAGGGCTTGACATCAGACTGCTGACTGCTATGCTTTTGCGGTTGCCTGTCATGATCCGGAACATAGAAGCCGTAGCCTGGCGTGAATCCTAAGGCTACGGCCTTTTTTCGGTCCAGAAAAGGAGAGCCTTATGGATACTCTGTCCCTACTCAAGAGCAAGATGGATGAGGCCAGCTTGCGAAAGCTGACCGCCCTGCACAACGAGGACGTCAACGCCTTCGTCGCCCGCGCCATCGAACTGTGTGAACCCGACGCCGTGTGGGTCGGCGACGACTCGGATGCCGACGCCGCTTACTGCCGGCAACTGGCGATCGACAACAAGGAGGAGCTGCCATTGGCGATCCAGGGCCACACGGTGCACTTCGACGCCTACTGGGACCAGGGACGCAATCCCGAAGTCACCAAGTACCTGGTCCCGAAGGGAGAAACGCTGGACTCCAAGCTCAAGCAGATCGACCGCGACACGGGCATGGCCGAGATCGACAAGCTGCAGCGCGGCGCGTACAAGGGCCGGACCATGCTCGTGCGGTTCTTCTGCCTCGGCTCCACGAATTCGATCTTCGCGATCCCCTGCTTGCAGATCACCGATTCCGCCTACGTGGCCCACAGCGAGGACATGCTATATCGCAAGGGCTACGAGGAATTCAAGCGGCAGAGTGCCTCCAGGAACTTCGAGTTCTTCAAGTTCCGCCACTGCACCGGGCCGGTTGGCGAACGGATGACCTGTACGGACGAGAGCCACAGCCGCGTCTCGATCGACTACACCCAGAACACGGTGTACTCCGTAAATACGCAATACGCCGGCAACACCGTGGGACTCAAGAAGCTCTCGCTGCGTCTGGCGATTCGCAAGGCCGACCGGGAAGGCTGGCTGGCCGAGCACATGTTCATCATGCGGGCCAACGGCCCAGGCGGCCGAAAGACCTACCTGTGTGGGGCCTACCCGTCCGCCTGTGGCAAGACGTCCACCGCCATGATCCCCGGCGAGAACATCGTCGGCGACGACCTCGCCTATTTCCGCGTCATCGACGGCGAGTTCCGGACCGCCAATGTGGAGTCCGGCATCTTCGGCATCATCCAGGACGTCAACGCCCAGGGCGATCCGGTGATCTGGGACGTGCTGCACCACAAGGGCGAGGTCATCTTCGGCAACGTCCTGATCAAGGCCGGCAAGCCCTACTGGCTCGGCATGGGCGAGGACATCCCCACGCAAGGTATGAACTACGTCAGCACCGAGTGGAAGGAAGGTACGAAGGGTCCCGATGGGGCGGGCACCACGCCCAGCCACAAGAACGCTCGCTACACCGTTCGCTTGAGCGACCTGGAGAACAAGGACCCGAATTGGGACGATCCGGCGGGGCTTCCCGTTGGTGGCATCATCTACGGCGGCCGCGACAGCGATACGGACGTCCCGGTCCGTGAGGCATATAGCTGGGAGCACGGAATCTGCACCATGGGCGCCATGCTGGAATCCGAAACCACCGCCGCAACGACCGGCGCACAGGGCGTCCGCAAATGGAACGTGATGAGCAACATGGACTTCCTGTCCATGTCGGTAGGCAAGTACATCCAGAACAACCTGGAATTCGCCAAACAGATCAAGCGACCCAGGGTCTTCGGGACCAACTACTTCCTGAGGAAGGACGGCAAGTACCTCAACGGCATGCTGGACAAGGCCGTCTGGGTCAAGTGGATGGAGCTGCGCATCCACGGCGATGTCGAGGCCCTGGACGCCGGCTGCGGCTTGATCCCCAAGTACGAAGACCTTAAGCGGCTCTTCAAGCAGGTCCGCAACAAGGACTACTCCGAGCAGGACTACCAGGAGCAATTCAGAATCCGAATCCCGGAGTTGCTGGCCAAGCTCGACCGCATGGAGAAGATTTACGCGACGGTCCAGGACCCGCCGAAGGCGATGAAGGACGAGATGACCGCCCAGCGCGAACGCCTGGAGACTCTCAAGGCCGCCAAGGGAGACTACGTCTCACCGATGAATCTGTAGACACAACGTCGGCCTGGGATGCCACAAGGCCAGAAGCAGTTTTTGCCAACAGAAGAGCTGGGCCTTCGACTATGCCCGGCTCTTTCGTTTCGCTCGGAAGCTCCTCACTTCACTGTGAACGGGAACTCGTAGATCCTCTCCTTGCCTGCGGAACTCTGCTCTGCAGGCCCAGAGTCGCCACGCATCGGACGTTTCTGATTTTTGTGCCCCCTATGTACGTGCTGCCGCTCAACGCGGTTGTATGGGACAGGCGGCCAGTGCTCGGCGCACGCATTGCCTCGTTTGCAGTTGTGCCCGGGGGTCCCCAAGAGCCGAGGAATTTCACCGGTCGCTTCGAGGCGTGTCAACAGATTTTCTCACCCAACCCCATTCGTCAGTGCCAGAAGCGATGGCGCGGCGTCAGGAAGCGAAAGACCCGTGTGATCCGGTGGCTCGCGTCAAGATCGCTGTGTACCCGTTCTTCGGCAAAGTGGGGCCCCAGGACCTCCCTGAAGTATTCCTCCGTCGCTCTCTCCAGGTCCTGCGGTGACGTGCACGTCTTGCGGATCGTGCCCAGCTCGCCGTAATCGAGCCACACGCCGGCACAGCGAGGACACTCATCGATCTCCACCTGTCGCTTGACGTTGAAGAAGCGGCGCAGCATCACGACATGGTCGCACTTCGGACAGCTCCGCTTTCGAATGTGATCCACCTTGACCTTCTCGTCCCTTGGCACGTCGAGCAGGGCGTCCCCGGCCGCTTCATGTGGCTCGTCGAATTTCTTCAACTCATTGTTGTCGAACCAGAGGCCCCCGCAGCCGCCTTTGCACACCTCGACCGAGACATCTTCCACCTGGACCGTCTGCAACGTTCTGCCGCACGCCGGACACTTCATCGCCGTCTGCCTTTCCAATCTCTTATCGGACAGGTCTTCCCAGTGTCTCCGTTCATTTCTTCACGAGATGCAAAGACCTGGGGCTAAAATACCTCAAATCCCCGGCCTCGTCAATCGCCCCCCTCCGCCACGGGAGACGGTTTCCAGCCGTGACGCCGGGCTCGCCGCGCATGAAGAAGCCGGGCTTTGATGGGGCCCGGCTTGGGTACGCGCAGGCGGTGGCGATCATTTCACGGCGAAGGTGAAGTCGTACGTCTTGTCCTTGGACAGGTCTTTGCCGCGGCAGCGGAGGGTGAAGCCGGTGCTCGTCCGCTCGTACTGGAAGTCCTGGCCGCTGAAGGGGTCCTTCGGCAGACCGGCGGGCAGGACCTGGGGAAGCTGGCCCGTTTCTGCACGTTGGAGGCAGATATCCAGGCCGGCCTTCGTCGCGTTGGCGCAGGCTTCGATGTTTGTCTTGGCGGAGAAGATGGAGGCCAGTGCCGGCACGATGAACCGAACAATAGCCGAGGCTGGGTCGCTCGCGTCCAGTCCGCTGATCGGGGCCGTCAGCTCACGATGAGCTTGTTCGTACGGCTTGGTCCCGTTGAAAATGACAAGCGCCGACGTGAGGCGCTTCGAGTAAAGTTGTCTCGCCCGCTCCATCATGGCCTCATCGGCTGACCCAAGGAACTTGACCATGTCTTTGTCTTTCTGCTCCGTCTCCAACATGATCTTGGCGAGCTTGTCGACCTTGTCCATTTGAAGCAGGTTCAGCGTGATCTCCATCTCCACCTTGAGAGCCGTGGCAGGGGTGAGTTCCTTGCCGCCGGCGGTGGCCAGTTCACTTCTGAGCCACCGCAGCAACTCCACATCCTTGACGTTCGTTGCGATGATGTCATTCATGCACTGGTAGCCCAATCGCTGCACGGCCACACCGACCAGATACGCGACGAGCGGGTCATCCCCGATGTGGCGTGCGAACGTCCCCATCTGCAAGCAGCGTTCCAGGGCTCCTTTGTAGTCGCCGTCGAGAGCCCGGACTCGTGCATCCGCGAGCAATACGTAGCTCAGAAACCGTATCTGGGCCAGATAAGGCATTACGGCCTCGAATCCCTGGGAATAGCGCATCCCCCAATTGCTGACCCGCAGCGGCCTGGCGGCATCCGCAAGGTCGATGGCCGCGCGACACTGTTCGATATACTCGCGCGTCCTCTCGTTCGGCGCGATTGTGCCTCTGGCCACCTCGGCGAGGTGGTCCCTCGCCTCTTTGCTCAGGTCCGGAAGGCTGAGGAACGCCTGATAATAGAGCAGCGCCGCATTGTCAGGGTCCGGCGGGATTACTCCCCGCGCCGGCGGTGCAGCCCACAAGGTCGCCAAAGCGGCGGCGACGACTGCCGTCAATAGCCCGTGATTCACCCATTTCATAGTGTTATCCTTTCGGTTCTCTGATCCAATCACATGTTGTACAGTTCCTGTATTGGCACACTTGATGACCGCGGTCCAAATTCATTCAAGGTGTCTTGCAACTGTCGATCCAACGCGTCGAGGCCCCCTCGCCGATACGCCATTCTCAGCGACATCATGCTCATCATCTGTTGTGCCTGCGACTTGACTGTCGGCTCGGGCAGGGGGCCCGGCCCACGTCCATTGCGGCCGAGCACGAACAGGCCCACGGCCACCGCAATCGCCGCCGCCACGGCGAGCCCGCCGATCATCGCGGGGCGGGACTTGCTCTGCCATAGCCGCCGCGACTCCCTGCCGGCTCGGGACAACAGCACCTGATACTCCTGCCGGTGCTTCCGCTTCCACGATTCCACATTGAACCGGGGCGTGCTGCCATTGATCGTCCGCTGAAGCTGCTCATCGAGCCATCTCTCGTCTTTTCGCTCGGTCATAGACACACCTCGTCAAAGCCGTCCCGCCGCAGGTACTGAGCCAGCTTCTTCTTGGCCCGTCGCAGCCGACCATTGATCGCCTGCTCAGAGATCCCCAGCACTGCGGAGATCTGCTCGTACGACAGGCCGTCATAGAATCGCAGATAAATCACTTCCTTGGCCTCCGCCGACAGCCGGCCCAAGGCCTTCTTCACGGCCTCGCCGGTCTCATCCGGTTCCGTCCCGCCCTCCCCCACCATCTCCGGCGGCTCCTCGGTTGGAGCCCCCCGGTGCACGTGAGCCAGGTCCCTGGCTTCATTGCGGCAGATGGCCGCCACCCACCGGCCGAACTGGTCCGGTTTGTGAAGTCTCGGCAGATTCGCCGCCGCCTTGGCGAATGCCTGCTGAGCGGCGTCCTCCGCCAGATGCCGGTCACCGATGATCGCATGACCAATGGCTACCATCGCCCCGTAGTACCGCCGGCACAGCTCCGTGAAGCTGTCGCCGTCACCCCTTACGGCCTGCTCGACCAGCATGTTGTCAGCTCTGTCGTCCACCCAGGCATTTCCTTTCAACGGAGGCTCATCTCTGCAACAAAGACCACCCCACACGCCCCCAATGGGCGCAAGAAAAAGCACGCTCCGGCGTGAATTATATGTCGGCCGCCAGCGCCGGCGCAAGGCAAAACTCCGCTTGCCCGCAACATCTCGGTTGGCAAAAGCGGGCAGAAGATGCTATAATATCACGTCGAACACGGGAGCGCACGAGGCCAGGGACAGGCCGTCTACTATTCCGGCCGTCGGTTCATCTTTCGTAGGACCGGCGGGGCCCTTCGAGGACGTGGAATCATGCGAGTCTCGGCATTGTGTCTGGCTGCGCTGGTGATGATGATCCCGGCAGGGACGGTCTGCGCGGGCCTGATCTTCAATGGCGATTTCGAGCTGGGCCACTCCGGCTTTGCGACGGACTACATCTACACGACCGATCTGACTTCCAGCGGCACGGTTGTGGTGGGCTTTGATCCCAGCGACCACCATCCTTCGGCCGCGTCCTATGGCGATCGCACCCGGGGTGACGGTCGAATGCTGATCGTCAACGGGTCCACCGATGGCAACGCCACCGTGTGGGGACAGACGGTGGCGGTCAAGCCCAATACCCAGTATGCGTTCCTCTATTGGCTCTCGGCCTGGACCGCCGCTGCCGACACCCGGCAGGCCCAGATCCGGTGCCTCATCAATGAGCTGCGCGTCGGGGCCGCAGGCTTCAGCGGAACGACCGTCGGTCAATGGGGCTGTGTGCTCCTGCGGTGGAACTCCGGCTCTGTGTCCCAGGCAAGCATCCGCCTGGCGGACCGGACGGGCACGGAGGCCGACAACGATTTCGCGCTCGACGGCATCGACATGGTCGAGGTCGGAGACAACCGCGTCCTGGTGACGGCTTCCACCGTCGGTGGCACAATCGACATGCCGGGCAAAGGAGTCTTTGTTTATCCGAAGGGAGAACAGGTTTGCCTCGAAGCGAAGTGCGACAGCGGCTATGAATTCGCGGGCTGGGGCGGGAATTTCTTCGACCTCGACCCGGTCATGTGGATCGACATGGAGGCGGACCGCGTGGCGATTGCCAGGTTCAAGAGGCTCGACTACGATGTGACGGTTCGGGCCTCGGGTGCCGCTGCGAACGAATTCTCCACGTGTGCGGACTCGGCTGACCGGCTGGCCGTCTTCCGCAGCGCCCTGGATTCGCACTACCCGAGTGGCGTGATTCTGGGCGAGTCGAAGGGGGTCTGTGACGCAACGTACCGGTTCCCGGTCTTGAGACCCAAGGCAGGAATCCAGGGGATCGCGAGGATTGCCGTCAACGTGTACGGCAGCACGCTCTCCGCCGGCCCGGCGGTGAAAGTCGCAGATGGCAGCCGCTACCCCTGGTTCAAGGGCGACGTGCACCAGACCTTCACGGGCGACGCCATCGGGGATCTCCTGGCGCACTGCGAAGGGACGGTATGCTGGGTCCCTGTCAAGGTGACCGCCTTCATAGGCGCCTGCGACCTTGCGGACGTCTACCTCTCTTACGACTGCCCCAGCATCGCCAGGAGTCTGCTTCGCAGGTTCCACGATCACCTCAGCATTCACCAGGCGCTCGATCAGTATGCAGCCTTTCAGGATGTTCGTGACCTCTTTCATCTGAAGACCAGTCGACGGCAGACCTGGGAGACGGTCGTGCAGACGTTGGCGTTGGCGCAGGACCTCGCCGGCTACAGCGACACGCTCGAAGACTCAATCGGCGTCTGTGTCGAAGGTCTGGACGGCTTCCTGGCGCACTGGCAGTCGCTCGTGGATTGCCCGGAACCGGCGGCCCTCGATGGCTGCCACGGCGAGGCAATCGTGGCCTGCCTCGATGACGCCGTGTCCAGTGGCGAGCTGTACATGGCCGCGTACGCCGATGCCATCGCCGATGGCCGCGTCGACGCCGAAGAAGCTTCGCTGTTGAACCAGAGCATGGCAGACTGGAAGGGCAACCTGATTGCCCTGAATGCGGCAATGACGGAGGTCTTTCGCGCGCTGGGCGAGGTGTATCGCGGCACAACGGACCTGTGCCTCCGTGCCGCCGCCGAGCGGATGATCCGGCTGATGGCGCCCTGGTGCACGGGCGAGCCCGACGACTTGGGCGTCTGGGCGCCGTCGGACCCGACGTACCTGGAGCAGGTCATTCAGACTCTCCTGGACTTCCCGGTGGAGGATGTCTCTATCCCCTGATCTTGTTGGTTGAGCGGCCATCACGCGGGCTTTTTTGGGATTGACAAGGACGGTGCGGCATGCTATACTCGTCGGGCGAAAATGGGAGCGTATCGGGCCAGGGACGGGTCATCTATCATCACGGTTGTCGGTTCGCTTCTTGGGGGCCGGCGGTTCTATCTGAGGAGGTGGAATCATGCGAGTCTCGACGTTCTGTCTGGTAGCCCTGACATTGGCGGTCCCGGTAGACACGGCCCGCGCGGGTCTGATCGTCAACGGGGATTTCGAGTCGGGCAACACGGGCTTCACGACCCAGTACACCTACACCACCGATCTGACGAAGTCGCGGACGATTGTCGTGGGAGTCGATCCCCGTTTCTACAATCCGCGAGCCGTCTCCTACCGCGACCACACCTATGGCTTCGGCAGCATGCTCATCGCCAACGGGGCCGAGAACACCGACATTACGGTCTGGGAACAGACGGTTTCGGTCACTCCGAACACGCAGTACGTGTTCTGCTATTGGCTGTCGAGCTGGTGCGATACTGACACTCGACTGGCGGAAATCAAGTGCTTCATCAACGACGGTTATGTGGGTCTTGGCTTTGCGCCGGAAGTGGCAGGCGAATGGACTTTCATCTTCCACCGGTGGAACTCCGGCGCCAGTTCCCAGGCGACGATTCGTCTTGTGGACAGGGACCGCGCGGATGTCGGCAACGACTTTGCCATCGACGATATCGACCTGATCGACATTGGCGACAAGCGTCTGTTGGTGACGTACGCGACCAAGGGCGGCCGCGTGACTACTCCGGGCCAGGGCGTCTTTCTGTATCCCGAGGGGGAGACGGTGGAACTGGAGGCCAAGTGCGAGAGCGGCCATGAGTTCGCAAGCTGGGGCGGGAACTTCTTCGACCTCAGCCACCGGATGTCGGTCGAGATGAACAACGACTACGTGGTGATTGCCAAGTTCAAGAAGCTCGACTACAGCGTGACGATGCAGGCCTCTGGCTCGGCGCCGAACGAGTTCTCCACATGTGACGAGGCCGCCGACCGGTTGGCCACATTCCACGGCGCGTTGGACTCGCTCTTCTATCCGAGCGGCTTGATCGTCGGCGAGCGAAAAGGCGTGTGCGAGGCGACGTATCGGTTCCCGATCTTGAAGCCCAAGGCGGGGATCCAGGGGATCACGAAGGTCGTCGTCAGCACCTATGGCACGGTGGTCTCCGGCAACACCATCGTGAAGGTGGACGACGCGCCGGCCGGGCGGTTCGAGGGCGACCTGCACCAGAGCTTCACAGGGAAGGCCATCGCGGACATGCTGGGGCGCTGTGAAGGGCCTATCTGCTGGCTCCCGGTCAGGGTGGCTGGCTACTCAGGGACCTGTGATCTGGCGGATGTGTACCTTTCGTACGATTGCCCGGACATCCCGAGACCCCTGCTTCGCAGGTTCCACGATCATCTCAGCGTCTACCGGGCCCTGGAGGGCCATGCACAGGCCCCGGACATCCGGGACCTCTACAACCTGAGGGCGAATCGAAAGAGCGCCTGGGAGTCTGTCGTGCAGACGTCGGGTCTTGCGCAGGACCTCGCCGGCTACAGTGACACGCTCGCCGGCGTGATCGGCGCCTTTATCGAGGATCTGGACGAGACGCTGGCGCACTGGCAATCGCTGGCCGATATCTTCGACCCGACGATCCTCGCAGGCTGCAACTGCGAGGCGATCTTGCCTTGTCTCGATGAGGCCGTATTGAGCGGCCAGTCCTACGTCGCCGCGTACGCGGATGCCGTCGCCGACGGGCGCGTCGTTGTGGATGAGGTTTCGCAACTGAATCGAAGCATGGCAGATTGGAAGGCCGATTTGGCCGCCCTGAATACGGCGATGACCGAGGTCTTCCGCACGCTGGGCGACGTACACTACAACGCCGCGTCAAGGCAGCTCCGTGATGCCGCCGAGCGAATGATCCGGGCGATGGCGCCCTGGCGCACGGGAGAGCCTGACGACTTCGGCATCTGGGTCCCGTCGAGCCCGACCTACCTGGAGCAGGTCATTCAGGACTTGCAGGATTTCCCGCCAGAGGATGTCTTCGTCCCCTGATACCTGGTCCCGGATTGGCTCACCCCTGACCTCATAGAGACGGACTGACAGGCGCCGGGCGGCGCGGCAGCGGCACAGGTACAGGCTCGGGCTCCGGCACGGGTACCGGTTCGGGCGCCGGCGTCACCCCGTCGTGGTTGTGGCTTGTCACTCGGTGCGTGGTCGTGTTGTAACTGTATGCCAGCCCGAACGGGCACTCCGGTGCACCGTCAGGGAAGTACTCTGCATTGTCGGCCACGTCGGATAACGTGTCCGGCCAGGTCCCCTTGTCGGCATACCACATCTCGATCTGGGAGTTCAACGACTTCACGTTGGTCTTGCAGGCGTTGATCTTGGCCCGGTTGGCCGCGGCGGTCATTCTCGGCACGCTGACCATCGCCAACGCCCCGAGGATCATCACGACCACAAGCAATTCGACAAGGGTGAACCCTTCCCGTCGCGTCATACGCATCTCCGTTTATCCCATCTGTATGCGCCCTTTTCATCGTCCGTGCAGGTCATGTCCTTCACTCCAAATCCAGCCCATCTACGCTCCGGGAGGCAGGCGTTCACGTATGCGAGTGGTTCCCATTGGGGGGTGCATTTCCCGTTTGCCTCTCTGCCGGCCCGTCCTTACAATACGCGTATGGAGTCGCAGGCTGCGGCGTTCTATGAGACGCGGAGGAAGACGTGGCTGTGATTCCGATAGGCCGACGCAGAGGATGACGCCATGAAGAAGACGTTTGATGCAGTGGCTTTCGTGCGAAAGCGACGCGAAGAGCTCTCCCGTCTCTATGCGGGTCTCAGCGCCGAACAGATCAAGGAGCGTGTGCACCGGACGCTGAAAGACGATCCCTTGCGGAGACAACGTCCCCAACAGCAAGCCCCGTCAGCATCAAGGGAAGAAGTGGATGGCTGTCCCCAACTACCGAGGGCAAGGGATGAACCTGCAAAGACTGCAACTTGCGAGTGTTGGCCAGATCAAGGAAGCTGATATCGAGTTTGGGGATTTGACCGTGTTGGTCGGTCCCCAAGCCACGGGTAAGAGCATTTTCCTGCAGTTGTTCCGGCTTGTGGTAGACACCGGCCACGTGCACGATGAAATGCGTAAGCACGGGCTGGACTGGAAGCGCGACGTGCCTGGTTTCCTCAGCGTCTATCTCGGGGAAGGCATGGAAAGTCTGTGGAAGCAAGGCGGAACGCGGACTCAAGACGAGAACCCAGTCGGGAAGGAAAGCGCAGAACGCCTTTGGCCGCAAAGCGAGACTCGTTCCTGTGTCAGGGTCAATGGCAAGGAGGTCAAGTTTGCCGAGTATGTCACCCCGCGCCATCGCGTCACGGCCTCATATCTCTTCTATATACCCGCACAGCGGGTCCTCACCCTGGCCAATGGTTGGCCACGCCCTTTCAGTGCCTACGGCGCAGGAGACCCCTTTGCCGTGCGAGATTTCAGTGAGCAGTTTCGTCTCATGATGGAGCAGGAGTTTGGGCGCGGGGAGAGTGTGTTCCCCAAGCGCAATCGTCTCAAGGCGGAGTATCGTCAGTTGCTGACAGAGCACGTTTTCGCCGGTTTCTCTCTCTGTTTGGATACCTACGGCGCTCAGAAGCGTCTCGTCCTTCGACAAGGGGAATCTGCCAAAGACATCCCCTACATGGTCTGGTCCGCTGGCCAGCGGGAGTTTGTGCCACTGCTTCTTGGAATGTATTGGCTCATGCCTCCTGCCAGGGTTTCGCGACGAGACAAGGTGGAATGGGTTGTCATCGAGGAACCGGAGATGGGTCTGCACCCACAAGCCATCTCTGTCGTGTTGCTCCTCTTGCTGGAAATCGTGTCTCGCGGGTATCGGGTCTGCGTGTCCACTCACTCGCCACATGTTCTGGACGTGGTGTGGGCGCTCAACGTCATTCGCGAGCACAGAGCACAACCTGAGGCCATCCTGGACATCTTCGATGCCAGACGAAGTGATGTGACAAGGAAGGTGGCGGCCAGCGTTTCGAACAAACGCGCCAAGGTCTACTTCTTCGACCGCAAGTCGGGGCGCACACATGATATCTCAAACCTCGACCCGGGTTCAGAGAACGTCATCGAAGCCGGCTGGGGCGGTCTAACGGCCTTCAGTGGTCGCGTGGGCGAGGTAGTCTCCAAGATAGTCAGTGGCGCTGGGGGATGAGCGTATGCAGTTCAAGCAGGGTTTGGAGGCGGTGCCGGAGTTGAGGAATGCGTACCGCGTTGGCCTGCGCGCCGTAAAGGGAGAGCACCGCGACAGGATTGCCTGCGATGATACGCGGATATCAAGACCGATTGGCAGAGTGAGTTGTATCACTGGGCCCGCTCCCTTCGACACGGCAGAGCCCGTGGGGGCAACAGGCCTGCACGAAATCTGATTTGCGGCTGTGCTGTGCCGGATCGTGTGGCGGGTTGGGTGAGGTGGTGGGTTCTGTTGGAAGGAGTCCAGGTATGAAGACTGTGCATTCACGCGTTTCATGGGTGTCGGTGGCGGCGATTGTGCTGGCGGGGAGCGTCGGCTGCATCGGGGCGGAGAAGAAGACGGGATTCTACGATGTGCGGGACTATGGGGCGGCGGGGAGCGGGCAGGCGAAAGACACGGCGGCGATTCGTAAGGCCATCGATGCGGCCGCTTCTGGCGGGGGCGGGACCGTGTACTTTCCGGCGGGGCAGTATCTGACGGGGGCGATTCATCTCAAGAGCAATATCACGCTGCACCTGGACGCCGGGGCGGTGATCCGGTTCAGCGAGGACTTCGATGATTACCTGCCGATGGTCAAGTCGCGATGGGAGGGGACCGAGTGTGTGAACTTCTCGCCGTGCATCTACGCCTATCGTGCGGAGAATATCGCCATTGTCGGGCGGGGATTGATCGACGGGCAGGGCAAGGCGTGGTGGGACACCATGCGCAAAGCCAGGGCGCAGGCGGCGGAGAAGACCAAGGCCGAACCCTCCAAATGGGCGAAGCTGTTCGCTGAGGAGAATCCTGATCCGCCCACGAAGGCCCGCTGGGAGTCGATGGGCAACTTCCTGCGTCCGCCGATGATTCAGCCGTTCGAGTGCCGCAACGTGCGGATCGAAGGCGTCTCCCTCCGGAATCCGCCGTTCTGGACGATCAACCCGGTGTACTGCGACAACGTGACGATCACGGGTATCTCGATCAAGAACCCGGACGACTCGCCGAATACTGATGGGATCAATCCGGATTCCTGCCGCAACGTGCACATCTCCGATTGCCACATCAGCGTCGGCGACGACTGCATCACGATCAAGTCCGGCCGCGATGCCGACGGCCGGCGCGTCGGGCGGCCCTGCGAGAATATCACCGTGACCAACTGCACGATGCTCGACGGCCACGGCGGCGTCGTCATCGGCAGCGAAATGTCCGGCGGCGTCCGCAAGGTCGCCATCAGCAACTGTATCTTCGACGGCACGGAGCGCGGCATTCGCATCAAGACCACGCGCGGTCGCGGCGGGGCGGTCGAGGACATCCGCGTCAGCAATATCGTGATGAGCAATGTCACGCGGACCCCGTTCGATCTGAACATGTTCTATGAGAAGTCCCCGGAGGAGCCGGTGTCCGAGCGGACGCCGGCGTTGCGCAACATGCACCTCAGCAATATCACGGTCAAGGGCGCGCCCATCGCAGGCTTCGTCCTTGGCTTGCGGGAGATGCCCGTGGAGAACGTGACGTTCAGCCACATCAACATCGAGGCGGAGAAAGGGTTCTCGTGCAAGGACGCGAAGAACATTGCGTTCAAGGACGTACAGATCAACACGAAGAAGGGACCGGCCCTGATCTGTGAGGACGTCGCAGGTTTGGAGGTCGAAGGTCTCACGACGCTCACCCCGCACCCGGAGGATGCTGTCGTGGATCTCACGAACGTCGTCGAAGCCTTCATCCACGGCTGTCGCACAACCGCCGGCACGCAGGTGTTCTTACACGTGCAAGGCCGGAACAGCCGCGCCATCCTGGTCCAAGGCAATGACTTGCGTCAGGCCCCGTCGGCAGTCAGGTTGGACGATGCGGTCCCCGCCTCCGCCGTCATCCGGAATTGACGCCCCTTTTCTCTTGACAAAAGTGCCCGGAACTGGTATGAGTTGTCACCAGCATCGTGTGCGGGACTGTTGGTGAGATCAAGGGCACCCTGTCTCACTGTTACCGGCGACCGTCGCCGTCAGTGAAAGGGCAGGGCGTATTCACTCATGTGTCAGGAGATTAGAGATGCTTCGGAGACTCCTCCATTCTGTTGCACTCGTGGTGTTTGTGTGTGCGCCTGGCTTTGCGGATATCATCCAGAGCCAGAATTTCGCGTTCGGGCTGGACTCCGCAATCAATCTGGTGGGAGCGCCGGCAGCGGCCACCGACAGCAAGTTCCTTGCGGTCGATCTTCAACAGGCAATGACGCAGGGCTCTGGCCTGCTGGCCGTTCAGAACGCCGGCTTCGGTCAGGCCACCCTACCCGCCACGAACGGCATCAGTCTGATCGCCGCCTCCCTCGGGTCCGTCGCGGGCGGCGTCCAATTCCCCACCGCCGTGATCTCGCCTTTCAGCGGTGGGCAACTCTCGCTGCCGGGCAGTCTGCCTCTTGGCATCACGATCAGACCGTGAGAATCTGTAGGGAACCCAGTATTCACCGGGTCACTTGCCAAACCCGGTCATGACGTCGCCCCTCGGGTGATCGCCGACAATCCCGGTGTTCCAGGTCGTTTCACGGTCGTTCTCCTTGGAATCCATGACTGCTACCTCCGGCGGTGGCGGTGGGTTTCCCTGCGGATCCGCAGGAAAATCTGCGTTTGATGTGGGAAAAGCGCCCAAGTGTATTCAGGGTTCGACCAATCCGGGCTTGCTTTCTTCAGCGATGGAGGGCATAATATACCTGTTGGAGCCGAGCACGAGGTCCCGACGCGATAGAGTGGACGCCGATGGGCACGAGGGTTGTGAGGTGAGGTGTGGCCTGTGGTTTCACTCCACAGGCACTGTTTTCCGATGAGAGCATGTCCCTGAATTCACGAAGGAGGATTCCCATGTGTGGAAGGCTTGTTGTCTTGCTGCTTGCGCTGGGCCTGTGCATGAGTTCTGCAACTCGCGCCGCCGACATCATCCTGGTGACCGAGACCGGCGACACAGATGCCGACGGCGTCCAGGATGATCTGGGGCTGGAGGACTTTCTCAAGGGTCTGGGGCACGAGGTAGACGTTCGCCGAGGCAATTGGACCACTCTCGATGCCGGCAGGATCGCGGAACTCAACGCCGCGGACCTGATCGTGGTCAGTCGGCGCACCAGCAGTGGCAGCTATGACGACGATGCCGCAGAGATCGCCAATTGGAGCGCCCTCAAGACACCCTTGATTCTCCAATCGGCGTACCTCGCACGGGGAACCAGCAGCGGCTATCGATGGTATTGGGTCAATTCGACCACCATAAACAACCTCGTGACACCCATGATTCAGGTCGTGGACCTCACCCATCCCATCTTCAAAGGTGTCCCGCTCAACGCGAGCAACCAGGTCGATGTGGTCGATGGGACGACCGGCTCTGGCCAGACGTCGTTCACCGGCACGACGGACGTCGGCAACGGCAAGCTGCTCGCCAGGACGGCCACCGGAACCAACACCTGCATCGCGGAATGGGAGCCGGGAAGACCGTTCTACGCCGGCTCGCCTCAGACTCCCGAAGGCAAGCGGATGCTTTTCTGCTCCGGCACACAGGAATCCGGAGCCACGCCCCAGGGGGCTTTCAACCTGACGGAGAACGGCAAGTCGATCTTCGCCAATGCGATCCGATATATGCTTGGCATTACGGCAGAGCGAGGGGCCACGATGCCGAGTCCCGCCGACAAGGCGACGGATGTCCGCCCCGACGTCGCGCTGACCTGGACGTCGGGCGAGTATGCGGCGACACATGACGTCTACTTCGGATTGGACTCCGCCGATGTCGCCGGCGCCACCCGGACCAGTCCGTTGGGTGTGCTGGCGAGTCGGGGCCAGGATGCGAATACCTACGCTCCCACGGACACACTGGAGTTCGGCCGGACGTACTACTGGCGCGTCGATGAAGTCAACGCACCGCCGGATACGACGATCGACAAGGGCCCGGTCTGGAGCTTCACCGCCGAGCCGTTCGTCTATCCAGTGAAGAATATCGTTGCCTCGGCCTCTAGCGCCGCCCCGTCGTTCGGGCCCGAGAACACGATCAACGGCTCCGGTCTGGACGACGACGACCTGCACTCGACGGCCGATGCGGGCATGTGGCTCAGCCGTAGCGGGGCGCCGCAGCCCACGTGGATTCAGTACGAATTCGACCGAGTCTACAAGCTCCATGAAATGTGGGTCTGGAATTACAATATATCCTTTGAATGGCTCATCGGTCTTGGGTTCAGGCAGGTCCTTGTGGAGTACTCCACGAACGGCACGGACTGGACGAGCCTTGGGGAAGTGGAGTTTGTCCAGGCGCCGTCGGACGATGGGTACGCCCACAATACCACGGTGGATTTTGCCGGTGTGGCGGCCCAGTACGTTCGGCTGACCGCTATGAGCACCTGGGGCGGGTCCACCCCGCAGCTCGGCCTGAGTGAGGTGCGGTTCCTCCACCTGCCCGCGCACGCGAGAGAGCCGGTCCCGGCCTCCGGAGCGACGGGCGTGAGTCCGAACGTCACGCTGAGCTGGCGGCCCGGGCGAGAGGCTGCCTCGCACCAGGTCTATCTGAGCACGGATCCACACGCCGTCATGGAGGGCACTGCTTCCGTCGCCACGCCGGCGGAGGCCAGCTATGCCCCCGCGTCCCTGGAGCTGGGCGCGACATACTACTGGAACGTGATCGAGATCAATGAAATCGCCAACCCTCCGGAGTGGACAAGCGACCTCTGGAGCTTCTCCACGATCGAGTACTTCGTCATCGATGATTTCGAGAGCTACGCGAACGAGTCGCCGGACCGGATCTTCCAGACCTGGATCGATGGATACGGCTACTCGGAGGACGAGTTCTTCCCCGCGGGCAATCCGGGCAACGGCACCGGCTCTGCCGTCGGACATGACATCTGGACGCAGGGCGGCGCCCACTACGGCAAGACGATTGTCGAAACCACCGTCGTCCACGACGGCATGCAGTCGATGCCGTTCTACTACGACAACAGCAGCGTCAACACATCGGAGGCCGCGCGGACCTGGGAGATCCCTCAGAACTGGACGGCCCATGAGGCGGACACGTTGACGCTGTACTTCCACGGCAATCCCGTCGGTTTCCTGCAGATCGCGCCGGACCACTTCCTGATGAATGGCACCGGCGCCGACATCTTCGGCACCGCGGACGAGGGGCGCTTCGTCTACAAGCGCCTCAGCGGTGACGGCTCGATCATCGCCCGGATCGATCGGCTGGACAACACCAATGCCTGGGCCAACGCAGGCGTGATGATCCGCGGGACACTCGATCCCGCCGCCACGTGGGCCTATGTGGTCTGGGCCCAGGAAAACGGCGCTCGCTTCCGGGCTCGACTGACGGTCACCGGTAGTGCCACCAGCGACACGCCGGTGGCGACGGACGATCAGAAGGCGGTGCGCCCGCCGGCCTGGGTCAAGATCGAGCGCAAGGGCGACCAGTTCAACGGCTACTATGCGATGGGCGAGACGGTCACCACCTGGACGCCGATGGTCTGGAATCCGCAGACGATCGTCATGAGTCCGGATGTGTACATCGGTCTGGCGGTAACCAGCCACGCCGCCGGATTGGTGACCCAGGCGGAGTTCTCCGGCGTCGCCACCACCGGCAAGGTGACCGGCGAGTGGCAGTCGGCCTCTCTGGGTGTCGAGCAACCTGCCGGCAACGCGCCGGAGACGCTCTACGTGACACTCGAGGACAGCAGCGGCCACGAGGCGACAGTGGTCAATGCCGACCCCTATGCCGTCGGCGTAGGAGCCTGGACGCCATGGAGCTTTCCGCTGAGCGAATTCAGCTCCGGCGGCGTGAAGACCAACAGCATCAGACGAATGACCATCGGTCTGGGCGACGAGGCCAAGGCCGCCTCCGGCGCGTCGGGCTTGATCTACATCGACGACATCGGTTACGGCCGGCCCGCACCATCGCAGCCGTAGGGCGTGCACCAGAGCCGAACGTCTTCATCGTCACCGTGTTCCCATTGGGGCCCGGCTCCAGCAGAGCCGGGCCCTTCTCATTTGGGCGGGTGGCGATTGACGGCGCCCGGCAAAACGGGTATTACCATGAGGCGAACCGTGATGAAGATCAAAGACCAAAATGCAAAAATCAAAACCTGCGGAATCGCTTCGCGATGCTCTTTGATTTTTGATCCTTGATTTTTGATCTTCGATTTTGTGATGAAGGGTCTGCCCATGAAATTACACGGCATTGATGTCGTCATCGTCCTCGGGTATCTGCTGAGCGTCAGCTTGATCGGCGTGTTCCTGAGCCGGCGGGCGTCGAAGAGCCTCAACTCCTACCTGCTCGGCGGCAAGGAATTGCCCTGGTACCTGCTGGGCCTGTCGAACGCCTCGGGCATGTTCGACATCTCCGGCACGATGTGGCTGGTGACGATCATGTTCGTCTACGGTCTCAAGAGCGTATGGCTGCCGTGGCTGTGGCCGACGTTCAACCAGATCTTCCTGATGATCTTCCTGTCGGCGTGGCTGCGCCGCTCGAACGTCACCACCGGCGCGCAATGGATCGGCACTCGTTTCGGCCGGGGGGCCGGCGCCCAACTGTCCCACGCCATCGTAGTGATCTTCGCCGTCGTCGGCTGCCTGGGCTTCATGGCCTACGGGTTCATCGGCCTGGGCAAGTTTATCCAGATCTTCATCCCGTGGGAGACCGTCTCGCCCTACATCCCGTTCCAGGTCCCGGAGGCCTATGTGCCGCACGTGTACGGATTGGCGTTCACGGTCGTCGCGGTTTTTTACACGATCCTGGGCGGCATGAGGAGCATCGTTCTGGCGGACTTGGTGCAATATGTGATTATGACGGTCTCCGCCGTCGTCATCGGTGGCATCGCCATGCACGAGCTGTCGTCACATCCTTTGGCCGTGCCGGCTGGCTGGCACAGCCCCTTCTTCGGCTGGAATCTCGGCCTCGACTGGAAGGGCATCATCGACGGCGTCAACGACAAGATCGCCAGCGACCAGTTCTCCCTGTTCACCATTTTCATGATGCTCATGCTGTTCAAGGGCATCGGCGCCAGCGCCGCCGGACCGGCGCCGAACTACGATATGCAGAAGATCCTCGCGACCCGCAGCCCGCGCGAGGCGGCGATGATGAGCGGCTTCGTCTCCGTCGTGCTCATGCCCGTGCGATACTTGATGGTCGTCGGCTTCGCCGTGCTGGGATTGCTGTACTACGAGCGGCTGAACCTGATCGTCGCGGGCAAGGTGGACTTCGAGCAGATCCTGCCCTCGGCGATCAGTGAATTCGCGCCGGTGGGGGTGCTCGGGTGCCTGCTGGCCGGCCTGTTGGCGGCGTTCCTCGGCACGTTCGCCGGCACGCTGAATGCCGCGCAGGCGTACATCGTCAATGACCTGTACCTCAAATATGTCCAGCCCGACGCCACCAACCGGCGCATCGCGATCATCAACTATAGCGTGGGCCTCGTCATTGTGGCGGTCTCGATCGTGCTCGGGATCTTCGCCCAGGACGTCAACAGCCTTTTGCAGTGGATCGTCTCGGGTCTCTACGGCGGCTACGTTGCGTCCAACCTGCTCAAATGGTACTGGTGGCGATTCAACGGCCACGGGTATTTCTGGGGTATGCTCGCCGGTCTGGTGCCCGCCCTGATCTTCCCGAAGGCGCAGGTCTTCGCGGACCTGCTCGGCCTGAATGCCTTCCCGACCGTGTATCGGCTGGCGGAGCTTATGCAGAATACGGTCCCACTGTATCTGTTCCCGGCGCTATTCGTGCTGTCGTTAGCCGGCTGCATCGTCGGCACCTGCGCCAGCCGGCCGACGGACGAGAAGACGCTGATTGCGTTCTATCGCAGCGTCCGGCCGTGGGGCTTCTGGGGGCCGATTCGCAGGAAAGTCATCGCCCTGTATCCTGATTTTCAGGAGAACCGCAACTTCGGCCGGGACATGCTCAACGTCGCCGTCGGCACCATCTGGCAGACGTGCCTGGTCCTGTTGCCGATGTACATCGTGCTGCTGAGATGGCGGGGGGCGGCGGTGGTGGCCGGCCTGATCGCGGTGACTTCGTACATTCTCAAGAGGAACTGGTACGACCTGCTGGAAAAGGAGCCGGCCGGCCCCGAGGCTGCACGGGGAGGGCTGGAGGCCGCCGGCGATTGACTACATGAGGTGTGCCGTGCACACCTTCGGACTTCAAGAAGGGAGTGGATCATGTCTCACGATCGAGTATCGGCGCGGCTCGCTGGGATTGTTGCCGTAGTGTCGTGTGTGGCCTGCGTCGCGGCGCCGGCGAAACCGCAGACCACCCGCCAGGGGTTTGAGCACTTCGTCCGGCGGGATGGTGACGTGCTGAAAGACGGCGACCGCGAGTTCCGTTTTCTGTCGTTCAACATCCCGAACCTGCACTACGTCGAGGACGACATGCGTTTCGAGCAGGGCATGCCGTTCCGCCTGCCCGACGCCTTCGAGATCGACGACGCCCTGGGGAGCATCGAGCAGATCGGCGGGCAGGTCGTCCGCATGTATGCGCTGTCGGTGAGGAAGCCCGACGATCCGCCGGAACTGCCGCGACATATCCTCGGTCCGGGGCAATTCGACGAGCAGGCATTTGTCGCGCTCGACCAGGTCCTGGCCTCCGCTCATCGTCACCATGTGCGGCTGATCCTGCCCTTCATCGACCAGTGGAGCTGGTGGGGCGGCACGACCGAGCTGGCCGGATTCCGCGGCAAGAAGCCCGAAGAATTCTGGACCGATCCGCAGGTGATCGACGACTACAAGGTGATCGTCGCGCACGTGATCGGCCGCGTGAACGCCGTGACCGGTATCCCCTACCGCGACGACAAAGCGATCCTGGCCTGGGAGACGGGCAACGAGCTGCACAGCACGCCCGAATGGACCAAGCAGGTCGCTGCCTACATCAAGAGCCTGGATTCGCAGCATCTGGTCCTCGACGGCACGCACCGCGAGGTGCTTCTGCCGTCCTCGCTGGAGGACCCGAGCATCGACTTCGTGCAAACGCATCACTACGAGAAGGACCCTCGCCAGATGATCGCGCATATCACGGCCAGCACCCAAATGGCGCGGGGCAAGAAACCCTATCACCTCGGCGAATTCGGGTTCCTCAGCACCGCTGCGTTGTGTGCTGTCATGGACACCGTCCGGGATCAGGGGCTCGCCGGGGCGCTGCTCTGGAGCCTTCGCTATCGCAGTCGCGACGGCGGATTCTATTGGCACCACGAGCCGGCCGGCGGCGATTACTTCAAGGCTTACCACTGGCCCGGCTTCGAGATCGGCGAGAAGTATGACGAGCGCCGGCTGATGCGGCTCGTGCGGGAGCGGGCTTTTGCGATCCGAGGTCTGACCCCACCGGCGATTGCCGAGCCCAAAGCCCCGCGTCTGCTTCCCGTCAGCAGTGGTGGCCAGATGAGTTGGCAGGGCTCCGTCGGCGCCGCCTGCTACGATGTGCAGCGATCCGTCAAAGCCAAAGGACCCTGGGCAACCGTCGGCACAGGTGTCTCGGAGGCCCAGGTCCAGTATCGGCCGCTGTTTGTCGATGAGTCGGCCCAGCCGGGCAAGACGTATTTCTATCGTGTGATCGCTCGCAACGCCGCCGGCCCCTCGAAGCCCTCGAACGTCGTCGGACCCGTCCGCGTGACGCAGCGCACCCTCGTGGACGAATTCTGGAACGACTCGAGGATGTTCGTGAAGGAAGGCAAGCTCCAGTTCGTCGAGAACCAGGCCCGCAAGTTCAAGGAGGATTGTCACCGCCTGTCGGGGGATAAGGGCAGCGCTGTCATGTACCGCGCACCCGGCGGTATCAAGTCGGTGAGGATTCTCCTGTTCAGTCCGTCCGATCAGCCGGGTATCCACGTCAGTTTCTCGAAAGACGGCCGGACGTTCGAGCCCGTGGAGTCGGCGGTCGCCCGGACGGTGACCTACGGCGAGGACGCCTACGGCTTCTGGAAGGCCCTGCGCTGTTCCCTTGATCCCGGTGGGGCGGGCTTCGATTACGTGAAGATCCAATTCGAGGGCGAGTCGCAATTGTCAAGAATCGAGATCGATTATGGCCTCGCTAAGCGATAAGCAACTCGCCGCTGCCGCTCAGCGGGAGCTGCTCGAAGACATCCTGCCGTTCTGGCGGGGACGCACCGTCGATGAGCAGCGGGGCGGTTTCATCGGGCGGATGTCCAACGACCTGCAAATCCAGCCCGATGCGCCCAAGGGTCTGATCCTCAATGCGCGGATCCTCTGGTCATTCTGTGCCTTCTACCGCCATACGCACGAAGAGCAGGATCGCGAGTTGGCCCGCCGGGCGTATGAGTACCTGACGCGGCGGTTCCGCGATTCGCAAGACGGCGGCTGTTTCTGGGAGCTCGACGCTCGCGGGTTCGTGCTCGACGATAAGAAGAGAGTCTACGGCGAGGCGTTCTGCATCTACGCCCTGGCGGAATACTACCGCACGTTCCAGCGCACCAAATCGCTCGAGCACGCCGTGGACATTTTCCGTCGGATCGAGGAGCACGCACGCGACAAGCAGCACGGCGGCTACCTCGAGGTCATGTCGCGCGATTGGCAACCCTGCGAGGACATGCGGCTCAGCGACAAGGACATGAACGAGAAGAAGTCGATGAACAATCACCTCCATATCCTGGAGGCCTATACGAACCTGCTCCGCGTGTGGCCCGAGGCGGTCCTGGCGGACCGGCTCCGCGAGCTGATCGACCTGTTCCGGCGATACATCCTCAACCACGAACAGACGCACCTACAACACTTCTTCGACGACACCTGGGCTCCGAAATCGAACAGCTACACCTTTGGCCACGATATTGAGGCCAGTTGGCTGCTGTGTGAGGCGGCCGAGACGCTGGGCGACAAACGGCTTCTGTCACAGGTGCGTGACGTGGCCGTGAGGATGGCTCGTGCCGTGCTGGCGGAGGGCCTCGACGCCGATGGCGGCTTGTTCTACGAGGCCAGCAGGGGACGGATCACCAACCATAACAAGGAGTGGTGGCCGCAGGCCGAGGCGGTCGTCGGCTTCTACAACGCCTGGCAGATCACGCGGGACAGCGCGTTTCGCGATGCGGCGGCGCGGTGCTGGCAGTTCATCGAGAATCGGATCGTGGACCGCGTCCACGGCGAGTGGTTCTGGTGCGCCAGGCCCGACGGAACGCACGATCCGGCCCAGCCCAAGGTCTCCGCCTGGAAGGGCCCGTACCACAACGGCCGCTGTTGCCTGGAGATCATTCATCGGACACAGAACTGATTGTGTGAGGTCAAACATGACACAGGAGCAATTCAACGAACGACTGCGAGAGCTTTTCAGGGAATACGAAGCACTGATCGACCGGCCCAACCGTGCCACGGGCGGCGGCAACGGCCTGTTCGACCGCTACAAGAACCCGGTGCTGACGGCCGAACACACGCCTGTCTTCTGGCGCTACGACCTGAGCTACGAGACGAATCCGCACCTGATGGAACGGTTGGGCATCAACGCGACCTTCAACCCCGGCGCCATGGAATTCGATGGCAAGATCGTGCTGGCGGTTCGCGTGGAAAGCATAGATCGCAAGAGCTTCTTCGCCATCGCCGAGAGCGACAACGGCGTGGACAAGTTCCGCTTTTGGGATACTCCGGTGGTCATGCCCGAGACCAGCGACCCCGATATCAACGTCTATGACATGCGTCTCGTGCGTCACGAAGACGGCTGGATTTACGGCCTGTTCTGCACGGAGCGCAAGGACCCCAAGGCCCCGCGAGGCGACCTGTCCTCGGCGGTTGCCCAGTGCGGCATCGCACGTACGAAGGACCTCAAGACCTGGCAGCGCCTCGACGACCTCAAGACCCGCTCGCCCCAGCAACGCAACGTCGTCCTGCACCCGGAGTTCATCGGCGGCAAGTACGCCTTCTATACCCGCCCGCAGGACGGGTTCATCGACACCGGCTCCGGCGGCGGCATCGGCTGGGGCCTGGCAGACGAAATCGAGCACGCCGTCCTGGGCGAGGAGAAGATCGTCCAGGATCGCAAGTACCATACGATCAATGAGGTCAAGAACGGCCTCGGTCCCGCGCCGATCAAGACGCCGGAGGGCTGGCTCCAGTTGGCGCATGGCGTGCGAAACACCGCCGCCGGTCTGCGCTACGTCCTCTACGCCTTCATGACGGCCCTCGACGATCCCAGCCGTCTTCTCTACGAGCCGGGCGGCTATCTGCTCGCGCCGCAGGGCGAAGAGCGGGTGGGCGATGTCTCCAACGTCACGTTCTCCAATGGCTGGGTCGCTCGTGACAACGGCCAGGTGTTCCTCTACTACGGCTCCAGCGATACTCGTTGTCACGTCGCGACCACGACAGTCGAGAAGCTGATCGACTACTGCAAGAACACGCCGCGCGATCCCCTCCGGTCTGCCGCCTGTGTCCGCCAGCGGATTGACCTGATCGAGCGAAACCTGAAGATAGATCAAAAGTCAAAATGCAAACATCAAAAGTAAGATAGATCGCCGCAGGCGATTCCGCTATTTTGATCCGTGATCTTTGATTCTTGTCGTGTCATCGGCTGCCACACGCACAAAGGTTATTGAGTGCGCGCGTGGAAAGTGTTAAAATGGACAAGAAAGGAAGATCAGAAATCAAAATGCAGAAATCAGAAGCTGTGGAGTCGCTTCGCGATAGTACAGACGCAAGGTTTTGCGTCTCTACACGATTTTTGATCTTTGACTTTTGATCTTTGATTTTTGAACGGAGCAGGGCATGGCATACCTCACAAGAATCACGCTGATCCTCCATGCGCTGGCACTGATGCACGTCGTCAGCCCAGCCGGGGCGTTGGCCTCGTCCGGTCCCGAGCATCCGGGCGTGAACCTCATCCTGCGCGACAGCTACCTTCCGGAGGTCCCGGTCCTCGTCCGCGTCGAGTTCCGTGACAATGCCGGGGCCATCGCGATGGACCGCTGGGACGCGGTCGCAACGCTCTCGGTTGACAATCCGGATGTTCAGTTCTCGCCGGATCATGTGCACCTGTACAACGGCCTGGGAAGCGCCCTCGTCATGTTCACCGGTCGGGGTGATTTCACCCTGACCGCCGATATCGACGGCGCGAAGACCGCCGCGTCCCTCATCGACTGGAGCAGCCGGCCCGTCCAGAGTGTCTCGGGCAGCCTTGACAGCTCCGCCACGTGGAGCGGAGTCTATCACGTCACCGGCGGCGACTTCACGATCAGAGCCGGCGCCACTCTCACGCTGGAGCCCGGGACGATGGTTCTGCTCGACGGTGCGAAATCGGGCACCGACGGGACGGACGTTCAAATCGAAGGCTCGATCCAGGCGATGGGGACAACCGACTCGCCGATCACGTTTACCGCGCTGGTCGCCGGTGAGAACTGGGGCGAGCTGCGCTTCGTCGACGCTGAGCCTTCCGTGTTCACGTACACGGCTATCACGCAGGCGGGACGCTCTCCGCGAGTGGGCCACTCGAATTCCGGACCGGCCGTCCGCGCCCAGGGTTCGCAGATCGTCTTCGATCATGTCTCGTTCACCGACAACGCCGGCAAAGTCATGCACACCACTTCCGGTTGTGACCTGGTCTTTCGCCATTGTCTGCTGGCCCGGTCCATCATGGGGCCGGAGATCCAGGGCACCGGCCTGCTCTTCGAGGACGGCTGGATCACCGAGATGCACGCCAACGACGACGCCGATGCCATCTACATCCATGGCCAGCAGGCCGGCCAGGAGTGCATCCTCTCGCGGGGCGTCATGGCGGACATGTACGATGACGGGATTGACACGCTCGGCTCGCGGATCACCGTACAGGACTTCATCATTCGCGACTGCTACGACAAGGGGGTCAGCATCTATGACGGCCGGACCACGCTCGACCACTGCCTGATCGTGGAGAACAACGCGGCCCCCGAAGACCCCACGATTGCCACGATTGCCGCCAAGACCACCGAGGGCTCGACGACGATCGTCAATATCCATCGAACGACGATTGTCGCCTCCCGCTATGCGGGCTACGCGGACGTCGGGATCCAGTCGCACAACAAGTACGGCGTGCAGACCGGGACGGTCCTCTACCATGTCACGGACTCCATCATCGACGCCACCGACGCGGTGGACGTCCAGCCGCCGTACCTCGACTCCGACATCCATATCGATCACTCGGATGTCACCAGCGAAGCCTGGCCGGGAGCCGGCAATCTCCAGGCCGACCCGCTCTTTGTGGATGTGCAGAATCATGATTATCGCCTGCGCCCCGGCTCGCCCTGCATCGGCAAGGCCAGCGACGGCGGCGACCTGGGCTACCACGATGCCGACGTGCCGACGCCCATCCAGGGCTCGCTGACGAAGGACACGGTCTGGACCGCCCGCGGCGGGCCGTATCTGATCGCGGGCGAATTCACGGTCCCGGCGGGTGTCTCGCTGACCGTCGAGCCGGGCACGTCGGTGTACTTCGAGTCCGCGGCGCGGATGGTCATTCACGGCCGGCTCGTGGCCGAGGGCAGCGAGGATTTGCCGATCCGCTTCACGCGCACGCCGGGCAGCCAGGGGACGTGGACCGGTCTGCAATTCATCAGCTCCACCGCCGACAATCGCATCACGTACGCCGTCGTCGAGTACGGGCGAACCAACGACGGCATGATCGGCGTCGAGAAGTCCCGCCTGCTGCTCGAACACGTCACGTTCGACCACACGGACCTTCGCCGCGTTCGCGTCAGCGCCTCCTGGCTGACCGTGCGCCGTTGCACCTTCCTCGACATCTTCGGTCCCGAGGAAGCGCCCACCACGGACAACATGAGCGAGCACATCTGGGGCAGCGTCGTCGACGACGGCGAGCTGATCGTCGAGAGCTGCGTCTTCGGCACGACGAAGGGGCACAACGACGCCGTGGACGTCGATGGTCCGGCGCGGCCGAAACCGCCCCTGCAAATCCTCAACAACCGCTTCCTGGGCGGTGGCGATGATGCCCTCGACCTGGAGGGCGACGCGCACGTCGAAGGCAACACGTTCACGAACTTCCGCAAAGACCGCTATAACACCGCCGCACGCGAGTCCAACGTGATCTCCGCCGGAAGGGGCAGGTATTACGTTGTCGTCCGCAACGTCTTCTACAACTGCGGCCACGTCGCCCAGATCAAGGACAGCTCCTTCATGACCTTCGCCAGCAACGCGGTCATGGGTGTGACGGACTCGGCCTTCTTCTTTCAAATCCCCGAGCTGGGAGGCACACCCGGCGAAGGCGTCGACGTCGATTCCTGCATCTTCCACAACGCCCCGGTCCTCTTCGACGACTTCTTCATCGACGATCCGAAGTACGGCACGACGCACATGACGGTCAACCACTCGATCGTGGCGGCTCCGTGGCTGGGATTCGGCGAGGGGAATATCGATGCCGATCCGCTGTTCGTCGCCGCACCGACCGATTTCCATCTCAAGGGCATGTCGCCGGCCATCGGCGCCGGCGCCAACGGCCTGGACATGGGAGCGTGCGTCCCTGCCGGAGCGTCGATCCACAGCGATTTCGGCGAGATCACCTGGCGGACCTCCGTGACCCTCACCGTCTGGGGACCCGGGATCACGCACTATACGTACAGCCTCAATGATCCCAACGGCCCCTGGAGTGCGGAGCGATCCATCGATCAACCCATCGAGTTGACCGACCTGGTGGACGGCGAATCCTATCAGGTCTACGTCCTCGGCAAGAACTCCGCCGGTGTCTGGCAGACGACGCCGAATGCCTCGAGGCCCTGGCGGGTGGACACCTCATACAACCGACTGGTCATCAACGAGGTGCTCGCGTGGAACGTGTCGGCCGTGGAGCATGACGGTACGCGCCCCGGCATGATTGAGCTGTACTACGATGGGCCCGCGCCGCTGGACCTTTTCGGCATGAGGCTGACGGACGGTGCCAGCCCGCCCGCGGAGTTCACTTTCCCACAGGGAACAAGAATAGAGCCCGAGCAGTATCTGGTTCTCTATGCCGATACCATCAGCGGAGGCGACGGGATTCACCTGGGTTTTGACTTGGACGAGCAAGGTGGGCGGCTCCTTCTGTTTCACGCGGGCAGAGTCATCGACGCCGTGCAGTACGATCTGCAATTGCCTGATTTGTCCATCGGCAGGGTCGGCGCTTTCGGTGAATGGCACCTGACGATACCCACATTTGCGGCGCCGAACGTCGCGCATCCTGTGGGTGATCCAGCGGCCATTAGAATAAACGAATGGCTTGCTGTTGGCGACACGCCGTTCACCAACGGCTTCATCGAGCTGTTCAATCCGCAGTCCGCACCTGTGGACATGGGAGTACTACATCTGACAGACAGTTCCGCAACCCGGAACATGTGCAAGATGTTCGCGTCGCTGACCTTCCTGCAGGATCACGGCTTCGTCGTGCTGGCGACCAACCGGGGCGATCTCTCGATGAATGGCGGCATGATCATTCTGTACGACCCGAAGCTGCTCGAAGTCGACAAGATCATCTACGGGCCTCAGAGGGCGGGCATCTCGCAGGGCCGGTCGCCTGATGGATCGGACAATATCGAGTTCTTCGATGTGCCTACGCCGGGCGCTGCCAATCCCGTGACGGCTCCTGTGGACAAGACGCTCATCGCCATCGACAGCGTCTGGTCCTACGAGCAGGGCGGCACGGCCCTCGATGCCTCCTGGTGCCAGCCGGCCTACGTGGATTCCGCCTGGCCGACCGGTCCGGGAGTGCTCTACGTGGAGACCTCGACCCTGCCGGGTCCCAAGAACACCTCCCTCCAGATCGGCCAGATCACCTACTACTTCCGGACGCATTTCTCGCTGGACGCCGCTCCGGGGAAAGTCACGTCATTCGCCGTGACGTTGCTGATCGACGACGGTGCCATCATCTACCTGAACGGTCAGGAGGTTTATCGCCTGGGGATGTCCGCCGGTGCGGTCACGTCCGACACCTACGCCAGCCGTACCGTCGG
The DNA here is from genome assembly GCA_016928975.1 of Sedimentisphaerales bacterium. Next base: position 41,152 of record JAFGJR010000030.1, read on the forward strand.
CAACGCCGTCCTTGAGGGACCGTTCGAAATCCCGACGGACGCTCTTCACCAGGGCGACAATGTCCTGGCCGTAGAGGTGCATCAGGTCAGTTCCACCAGCAGCGATATCGTGATGGGTCTCCAGCTCGACGCCACCATCGGCGGCATACCCGCAAAGCCGTAGTAGCCGGCGGCGCTATCCCAGCGTGATCTCCAGCTTCGTCACGGAGGCGGGTGGGAACAGGTGCACGATAGCGGAACCTCGTGCAGAGACCGCCACAGTCTTCGGCTCCACCGCTCTCGGCGCTTCGAAGCTGTTGTGCGTGTGCACGTCGTCGGCCACCAGGATGACCGCGTTGGCGGATTTGACCATCGCGCCGCGGAGGGCGATCTGCGCTTCTCGCGCCTGATCCAGACTCAGATTGGTCACCGTGAGGGTCACCTGCCTGTCCTTGACAGACGCCGACCCGCACAGTCCGGGCAGGGTCGCCGGCTGGCCGTTCCTGGAGTAATGCACTATCGGCGCGGAGAACTCCGTCCGGAGCGATTGTGCGCCCTGGTGGGCGGCGTACATGGCGAAGACGTGGTACGTGGGCGTGACGCAGAACCTGTCCTCGTGGGCGAAGAACAGCGAGTGCAGGCAGTTCACCAGTTGCGCCACGTTCGCCATCGCCACCTTGTCGGCATGGCGATTGAACGTGTCGAGGCTCAATCCCGCCAGCACGGCGTCGCGCATCGTGTTCTGCTGGCCGATCAATGCCTCGGGGAAGGGCTCCGTGCCGGGGGCGTGCCAGGCGCCCCACTCATCGACCACCAGCTTTACACGATGCTGAGAGTCGGTTTCCTGCATCACCTGCCAGTGTCCCGTGATCAGGCCCTCCATGAGGTTGGCCTCGCGCAGCAGCTCGTAGTACTGCTCCTCGTCGAATTTCAGCGCATCGCGTTTGCCCTCGGACCAGTTCGTTGTGCGGCCGGCGCTGGCGTTCCAGGTGTAGTGGTGCAGGCCCCAGCCCCACATGCGGCCGAGCTGGTCCCCGTCGGCCATTTTGGCGAAGAATCCCTTCGTCCAGTCGAGGTTGCCGCCGTTGGGTCCGGAGCCCACGAGCTTGAGCGGGACGCCGTAGCCGGGGACCCACGCAGTGAAACGGCGAAACTCGGTGGCGTAGTCCTCGGGCGCGAAGTTGCCGCCGCAGCCCCAGGACTCGTTGCCGACGCCCCAGAACTCGACGTTCAAGGGGTTCGCTTCGCCGTCGGCTTCGCGCTGCCGGGCCAGCGTGGCGCTGCCGCGCGGGGCGTTGCAGTATTCGATCCATCGCCAGAATTCCTGCGCCGGCAGGCTCCGCACGTTGGCGGCGAAGTACGGCTTGGCGCCGGTGAGCCTGCAAAAGCGAGCGAACTCGACGGAGCCGAACTGGTTGGGATCGTAGCATTGCGGGCCGTCCCGCCGGGCGTTCCTGGGCCACTCCGGTGCATCGACCCAGAAGTTGGTGCGCTTGGGACGCTGCTCGTGTGGACCGATTCCGTCCCGCCAGTCGTACTGATCGGCGAAGCAGCCGCCGGGCCAGCGGATCACGCCGGGCCTGACTTTGGCCAGCGCCTCGACGAGCTGCCTGCGAAGGCCGTTGATGTTGGCGACACGGGAATCCTCGCCGACCCAGATCCCGTCGTAGACGACGCCACCGAGATGCTCGACGAAGTGGCCGTAGATCTCCGGAGCGATCGTGCCGATCGGCTCGGTGAGCAGCACGTCGATGCGGGACTCCGCCGACCGGGCCGCTCGCACGACCGGGATAGCGTTGCGGGACACGAGCCACGCCGTGCCGGCGGCCGCCGCTTTCAGCAACTGTCTTCTGCTCGTCATGTGCGTTTCTCCTCTATGGCTCTTCACTTGCGCTGGCTCAGTCGCAGCACGGTCAGGGAATAGGGCTGGAACGTGTATGCGAATTCCGGCGCGACGCCGGTGATCGATCCTTCGACCGGCGCGACCTTCTTCGGATTGTCGATGGAGTTCTCGTCGGCCAGCGAGCCGGACAGGGTCGTGACCCTGCCAGTTGCCCTGAGCCGGGCCGACGCTTGGACCTGAAGGGTTGCTTTCATCGGCTCGGCGGTGCTGTTGACAACTTTCAGGATGATCTGGCGGACCTTCTCGTCCCGGCTGGCGGTGACGTACAAGCCGCCTTGTTTGCTGGACGGCGGCTGCTGGCCGGTCACCTCGACCGGCAGGACCACGTCGCCGCGATTGCGACTGAACAACTGCTGCACGTAGTAGTTTGGCGTGGCGTAGGAGCTGAGATTGTCGAACCAGATCAAATCGGGACGCCACTGCCAGCGTTCCTCGTGACCGAACAGCGGAGCGTAGCACGACATGGTCACCAGGTCGGCGTTGCGTTCCAGGCCGGTCATGAACGCCGCCTCCGCCAGGGCGCACTGCCAGTTGTTGCGATTGTCCGGGCTGGCGACACCGACGCTCTGGGCGGCATATTCGCCCACGAACACCTTCGGTCCCGTTCGCTCGTACCGGTCATAGAGGTTCGCGCTGTCGAGGAACCAGTCCGGCTTGCGATAGAAATGCTCATCCACGACGTCGGCGTTGAGCCGTCGCATCTCTTTCCAGAGGAACTCCACTTCCTGGGGACCGTTGGGGAAGATCGTCGGGTCGGACCCGGTCGCGCCGATCAGTTGGATGTCCGGGTACTTGTCCTTGATGGCCTTGACGAAGGGGACGTACCGCTCGATGTATTGCGGCCCCCATTGCTCATTGCCGACACCGAGCATCTTCATATGGAAGGGCTTGGGATGGCCCCTTGCCGCCCGCTTGGCGCCCCAGGGGCTGGTCTGGGGCCCGTTGGCGAACTCGGTCAGGTCCAGGGCGTCCTGGATGTACGGCCCGAGCTGATCGAGCGGCGCCAGCTCCGCGGAGTTGAACTGGCAGGCCATGCCGCAATTGAGGATCGGCAGCGGCTCGGCCTCGATGTCCTCGCACAGCAGGAAGTACTCGTAAAATCCGAGCCCGAACGTCTGGAAGTAGTCCGGCGCCGGGCGGTGCTTGAACTCGTCGTTCCACCGGTTGATCAGCACCGGCCGCTCCTCGATGGCGCCGATCGTGTTCTTCCACTGGTACCGCGTGCTCAGGTAGCGACCCTCGACGATACAACCGCCGGGGAACCGCAGGAAACCGGGCTTCAGGTCCGCCAGCCACTGCGCCACGTCGGCCCGCAGGCCGTTCGGGCGATTCCTCCACGTCTTCTTCGGGAACAGCGACACCATGTCGAGGTCCACCGTCACGTGGAACGTTTCCACGAGCACCTGCAACCTGGCCTTCGGCTCGGTGGCCTTGGGACGCAGGGACACCGATTTGCGGACCCAGGTGGACTGGAAGCCCTTGATCCTGGCCTTCGCGAGGACTTTTCCGTCCGGCGACACGAGCTCGACGCGCAGGACGGTCTTGTTGATTGTGGCACGGCCGTACACGGAGAACACGTACTCCTGGCCCTTGCGCACGCCGATCCCGCTGAAACCCTCGTTGGCGACGCCGAACCCGGTCTCCGCGTCCGTGGTCACGATCCGCAGGTAGTGAGGATTGGCGGGATTGAGCGGGACCTGGTCCGTGACCTTGGCGGAGCCTGCGGCGGTGCCCGGCTGGACCACGCTCCAGCCCATCAGGGGCTCGGGAAATTCGAACGAGCGGTTCTTGACCAGCTCGGCGTACAGGCCGCCGTCGGCGCCGAAGTTGATGTCCTCGAAGAAGATGCCGTACAGCGTGGGACTGATCTTCGCCCCCGGCCGATCCGCGTGGACCACCACCTGGACCTCCCCGCCGGCCACACCGACCGACCAGGCGACCAGGCTCATCAGAGCCACGCCACAACGAAGCGGGCAAACTCGTTTCATGGTGTCCTCCTATGGCAATAGACAGAGCGTTCCCGCGTATCATACCGATCAATCGCCTCCGGCGTACACCACTTTCCGCACCCCACCCGCCATTTCGCGAACGCGATCAGGGGTCTCTTCGTGCGGATGACAAGGGTCCTCACGCCCGCGGCCCCCGGGCCGATCTGTGGACCTTGAGACGGATTCCCGAAGCGATCACGAGGCATTTCGTCGTTTCCTACCGTCCCTCGAGGGTCTGGCCTCCTTCAGCGGATGTCTATACACAAATGCGGAAATCCTGTGAAACATGTGGGTTGGCATGCGGCTTTGCGGCTTCTGTCGGGACGAGGATTTGCCGCCACTTCGCGGGCCAAAACGCGGTCGGCTCAGCATGTCTGCGATTGTTCAATGCCCTACTGGCAGGTTTGTCGTGAGGCTTACCCGGAAAATGGTCCCGGTTGGCTCGGCCGGACAGACTTCCGCGCGCCCGCCGTGAGCCTCCGCGAAACGCTTAACCAGGGTCAGGCCCAGGCCTGTCCCGGTGGCAGGCACGACCCCTTGGGGCTGCCTTTGTGGCGGCCGACACACGCGAGGGTCTGCGCCCACGGGCGTGTCATCGCAGCGGTAGAACGGGTCGAAGACCTTGGTCTGCTGGCGGTGCGGGATACCGGGACCGTGATCCTCGACCTCGATGATTGCGAACGTCGCTTCCGTTCGCGTGCGTACGATAACGATCTTGTCCGAAGCAGGGCCGGCGTACTTCACCGCGTTGTCGATCAGATTGACGGCAATCTGCGCGATGGCGTCTTGATCGAAGGTGATCTGTCCGACATTCCCGAACTCCGTTCGAATCGTGAAACCATGCTGTTGAGCGTACGGTCGCATCATTTCGACGACCTTGCCGATGCAGTCGTTGAGATCGCCGAGTTCGAAACGGTAGCGTTTTCGGCCCTTCTGCAATCTCGCGAAGTCGAGCACGTTCTCCACGAGCCGGCTGAGCCGTTCGCTCTCCTGCCGCATGTTCTGATAGTATTGGACGCGTTTCTCCTGCGATTTGACCCAATTCTTCTCCAGCATCTCCGAGTACATGCGGATCGAGGTCAGCGGCGTTCGCAGCTCGTGCGAGACGGCGGAAACGAAGTCGTCCTTCTTCCTCGCCAGGATCACCTGCGCCCGTACGTTGTGCCACAGGCTGACCAGGGCCAGCGCCACGGCGGCCACGACGATCACGAGGATCCCGAAATAAATGCGGTGCAACTCCTTGGCACGTTTGACGATCCAGGCAGGGTCGAGCTCCGTGAGGCTCAGGGCGAGGTTGCCGAAACCGAAATCCAGGATCGCCGTGTAGGCGGGCTTCTCGCCGTCATCGGCCGGCCCATTCCCCGTTGGGACCTGCGGCAGCGCGAAGCCCATGCCGTCCCGCATCTGTCGCCGGGCCGACTCCTCGACCTCGGCGATGAGCCTGTGCTCATCCAACTGAAACCCTTGGAGAAGGTGCCTGTCCTCGATCTGGACGTGGCGCAGCAGGAAGACTTGGCCGCCGAAGATGGAAGCGCCGGGGTCCACACCAGGCACCACGAGGGGCATGAACGGCTCAATGCGGATCTGCACCATCTCCGAAAGGTCTCTCGCCTGTTGCGCATCCGCTTGAATGTCGGCTCTGTCGGCGAGGTCCCGCCCATCCTGCAGGACCGGCGCAGCGGGCAGGACCTCGGCCTGCTGTGGCACCGGTTCCTCTGGGACCGCGACCGATGGCGGCGACGAAGGTGGCGCCGTCAGGGCCTCGTTCGAGTTGATGAAGAGTCGCTGTTGCGTGATGGTCAGCGGCTCCTGGGTCTCTTTCTGCAAGCTCTCGATAGGATAGTTCTTGCTTCGTGCCCCTTTCGCCTGCGGAATAGCGTTGCTGTCAGGTGTCGCGTAGTCCCCTCCCTCCCCCTGCGAAGTCAACGACGGATCCGTCATCTCCGCTTGTGTCCTCTGCCGATCCGGCAGTCGCAATTCCCCTGGCCTGCGACGAATCGACGGCAGCACGTTGTCCTCGATGTTCCGCACCTGATGTTGCACGTCAACGGGCGTCGCCTCGCTCGTGCCTTTCTGTGACTGCTGGTTTGGGGAGTATGGCATGGCAATACTGCCGTCGGCCTCGATCTGGAAATAGCCGTAAGCAAGGCCGTTTGACCACCGGCTGCCCAGAGGCGACCGCAGTACCGGCAACTGCTGGCGCTGCTGTGTTTGTTGTGCCACTTCCTCCGGCACGTAGTAGTACAGGTAGTCCGTGTACTTGCGTTGCTGTTCGGCCTGGATGAAGTCATCGAGCTTTCGCTTGACGTCCTGGCGAATCTGCTCCGCCACCTCCGCGAACTCCCCCAGCCGGGCTCCCTCCAGCCCCTGGGCCCACTTGGCGACCGCATGGTAACCGAGCCCGCCGAGCCCACAAACGGCCGCTACGACGACAAGACTCAAGATGACGAGACGCTTGTACATGCCTGCCGGAGAACTCTCTTATACGGAAGCAGCGTACTTGTAGCCGGCGCCGCGAACGGTCTGGATGATCTGAGGGCTGGCGACATTGAGTTCGATCTTCGCCCGCAGCTTGGCAATGTGCATGTCCACAGTCCGCGTACCCAGGTCGGTCAGGATGTCACGCCAGACCTCGCGGTAGAGTTCCTCGCGGTCGATCACGCGATTGGGATTGGCCGCGAAATACTGAACGATCAGGGCCTCACGCCTGGTCAGGTCGATCTTGTGGTCGCCTCGCTGTGCCTTGAGGGCGGCCATGTCGATGAGCAGGTCGCCGAACACGAATGCCTGGCCGACGCCCCGGCCGGGGTCCGTCCGTCGCAACACGGCGCGGATGCGGGCAAGCATCTCCTCCAGCGAAAACGGCTTGGTGATGTAGTCGTCGGCCCCGAGCTCAAGGCCTTGGATTCTGTCCTTCTCCTGCCCCTTGGCTGTGACCATGATAATCGGTGTTTGCACGCCGCCGCGACGCCACAGGGAGCACAGTTGTTCGCCGCCGATCTCTGGCAGCATCAGATCGAGCAGGATCAGGTCGAACCGTTCCCGCTCGACGGCCTGCCGGGCCGAAAGCCCGTCGCACGCCGGCGTCACGCGAAAGCCGTGATACTCCAGGAAATCCACCAGCGCCGTGCGGATCCCCTGGTCGTCCTCGACAACCAGTACGTGTACCTGCAATTCCATAGATCATCCTGCCATATGTATAATCATAGGCCAAAATACGGGTGCATGTGTGTAAATGCCATGTAAAAAACAGCATGACAGGGGCTCCGCGCCGCGAGGATTCCACTATCAACGCTCCTGATCGTGCGTCTCAGGCACTTGTCAGGATTTCGGGCGTGTAGAGCTGTTGCGGAACACCGTGTTTTGCGACCGCCGGTAGACTGGCCATGTGCTTGCTGCCATATCGGGGAACGCCGAACAAAAATGTCGGTTGCACGCTCAAAACCGCTTGCAATGACCGCCGCGCATGGTACACTGACCTTCTCAGAAGCATCACCTGGGCAGGTAGCTCAGCTGGTAGAGCAACGGACTGAAAATCCGTGTGTCGCTGGTTCAACTCCAGTCCTGCCCACTGCTATAAGATGAAGGCTGACAATCACTTACGGTTGTCGGCCTTTTTTGTTGGGTGGGCGAAAACAGGGGCGCGCGCCAACTGCGCGCCAAATTCCGGCTCAAGGCCCGGCTGCTGGCCTGCCTTGCCCGGTCCATCAGGTCATCCCGGACGCGCAGATAGAACCTGTGGGTCGTCTTGAAGTCCGCGTGGCCCGCCAGCTTCATGATCTCGTACTCGCTGAGACCCTGGGCGAACCAGTTGCAGACCGCGGTCCTCCGCAGGTCATGAAACTCGCCGGTCTTGACAGCGGCCTGCTTGAGGAGCAGGCCAAAGTCCCGGCCGAAGTTGTTCACGACCTTGAGACGGGAGTCCGAGTAGGTCCACAGCCCTTTGGCCCTAAGTTCCTTCTGGATGAAGCTGTACCGGGAGTGCGGAACAAAGACATACGGGCAACCTTCGGGCAGCCGGCTCTGATGGTCGGCCAGCATCTGGGTCAACTCGGCCGTCAACGGCAGTGTCCGGCGGTCGGTGTCCTTGATCCGCCACAGCCAGGTCTCGGCCGTTTCCTCCTTCGGTGAGACCGTGATGGTCTGCTCCTCGAAGTCAACGTCCTTCCAGATGCAGTTGAGAAGCTCGGCCCGTCTCTGGGCCGTGCACAGGGCCGTGAGAATCAGCAGGTCCCACCTGACAGAAGTGTCCAGGCTGGCCGTGGGAACGGAGTTCTGGGCGGGTTTGATGATGCGATCACATTCCGCTTCGGTGTAGATATGAATCTCGTTCTTCGGACACCTCGGCATCTTCACGTGTGCGAAGGGGTTCTCGTCCAACTGCCGCCGTTTGACGGCGGTCTCAAACACGCATTTGATCTCGCGCATCTTCTTGGCGACAGTGGCCGGACTGTTGCCTTTGTCCAGGCACTTCTGGCGATAGAACTCAGCATCCTCAATCGTGACTGTCTGAAAGTCCTTGTTACCTACTACGCGCACGAAATCGGTCATCGCGGCTTCGTACTCCCGGCGGGTGCTCTCGCGGATCTGATCGCCGGTCCGTGTCAGACTGTCGGCGGTGAAGTCGGTCAGCTTCATGGACTGTAGCTGAACAAGTCCCATGCGCAGTTCACGCTCCTTCTGGGCTCTTTGGAGTTCAGCTTTGCGGTTGTCCGCATGGCCCAGGGAAATCCGGTGACGGAGACCTTTCTCATCAACGTAGTCGAGCATAAAAGTAAACCTTGTGCCGTCGCGCGACGGCCGTGTCTTCAGCCTTACCAGCTTTCTCGGCATATCTCATGCCTCCTTTCTGTCTGGCCTTAGTATAATACTCCCGCTTTTCTGGACCAGTGGATAAGGTAGTGTGGCTGTGGTATGGTGGCGTCCGACAGGAGGCTATTATGGCACAGCGTCGGCAGCATGGAGGTGCGTTCAAGGCCCGTGTGGCGGTTCGAGGCGATCGCGGGTCACAAGACGGTCAACGAGATCGCCAGTGCACACGAGATTCACCCGTCGCAGGTGGCGAAATGGAAGGCCGAGGCGTTGGCCCGTCTGCCGGAGGTGTTGTCGGATGGACGCAAGGTTGCGGCGAAGTCGGGTGGGCGAAGGGAGGCCCGGCTGTACGAGGAGATCGGGCGGCTGCGGATGGAAGTGGAGTACTTGAAAAAAAAGCTGGGGCTATGCCCCTCGAGCGGCGTCGCGGATTGATCGAGCTGGCGGGGTGTGGTTGGAGTGTGCGAGAGCAATGTCGGTTGCTGGGTGTGCCGCGTAGCCCGCTGTACTATGAGCGGTGCGGCCCGAAGGCGTCGGATCTGGCTCTGATGGGGCGGCTGGACGAGCAATATACGGCGACGCTGTATTACGGAGTCGAACGGATGACAGCCTGTCTGCGGCGGCAAGGGTTTCGAATCGGGCATAACCGGGTGCGTCGCTTGTTGCGGCTCATGGGCCTGGAAGCCCTCTATCCCAAGCCGCGGCTGAGTGTGCCGGGCGGTCCGGAACATCGGATTTACCCTTACTTGCTGCGGGGTCTGCGAGGGAGAAAGTAACAGGAAGTAACAAGGTAACAGGTGTTAACAAGAAAGAAAAAGAAGCAAAAAGAAAGAAGATGCTACTACTACAGAATACTACCTTAAAGAATTAAGAATTTGGTCTGGAAACCGGGAGTACCTCAGCGAACGCAAGAGGGTGGGACGGACGGTAAGCGGCTGCTCGGAAATAACATGGTCAGAGTCACCGACCGGGTGATTCCTGCGTCGCAGTTGCTCTGCCAGGACTCGTGTACTCTTACAGGTCCAACGAAGGGGCGACTCCGGATCCCCGCGGGTGGTCGGTTCGATCCGGGATTCCAAGACCGACAGCAAGTCCGAATCCCTCTGCGTCAGGGGCTTTCGGCCCCCGCCCGGCTGGCGGATTCGAAGGGCCTCCGCCGTTCGATGGCCTGAAAGGAAAAGGAGGTTCGCCAAGGCGAACGCCCTTGACATGCCTTCTCATGGAAGGTCACGAAGGGAAGCCCCCGCGATTTGATGAGGGAGAGGAAGCGAGACTACGCAGGGGCTTGAAGGCTTCACTGCTGATCTCACATCGTCGCTCTACGGCCACAGCCACGGCTGGGTCTCCATGGATATCCTAATCGGTACGCCACAACCTGTCACCACCAAAACACGAAAGTTCTTTCGTCAAGCCGGCGGACGGCTGTATCATGGGCGCCCTCTGAGACGTATCACGTTTCGATCGAATCGCATTGGGGAGTGGCGCGATTCGAGTTCAGGGTCCGTTCGTGTAACTGGGAGACGCAAGATGAAAGCCCTTGTCAAGAGCCGTGCCGAGCCCGGCTTGTGGCTGGCGGACGTTCCGATGCCGCAAATCGGCATCAACGATGTCCTGATCCAGGTATCGAAGACCTCGATCTGCGGCACGGATGTGCACATCTACAACTGGGACGCCTGGGCGCAGAAGACGATTCACGTGCCGATGACCATCGGCCACGAGTTCGTCGGACGAATCGTCGAGCTGGGCAGCAACGTCCACGATTTTCAGGTGGGCGACCTGGTCAGCGCCGAGGGACACGTCGTGTGCGGCCGGTGCCGCAACTGCCTGGCCGGCCGGCGGCACCTGTGCAACGCGCCGTGCGGGATCGGCGTCAATCGCGACGGCGCCTTCGCGGAGTACGTCTCCGTGCCCGTGACGAATATCTGGTATTGCGATACGTCCATCCCGACGGACGTTCTGAGCTGCTTCGATCCGTTGGGCAACGCCGCTCACACGGCGTTGAGCTTCAATCTCGTGGGCGAGGACGTGCTCATTACCGGCGCCGGCCCGATCGGCTGCATGGCGGTGGGCATCGCCCGGCGCGTGGGCGCCCGGCACATCGTCGTGACCGACCTGAATCCGTATCGGCTGGACCTCGCCAAGCGGATGGGCGCCACGCTGGCCGTCAATGTCAAGACCACTCGCCTCGAGGAGGTGCAGAAGCAGCTCGGCATGAAAGAGGGATTCGATATCGGCATGGAGATGTCGGGCAGCCCGGAGGCTCTGCGCGAGATGATCGCCAACATGGCGCACGGCGGCAAGATCGCACTGCTGGGCATCCTGCCTCGCACGGAGATCGACTGGGATTTCGTCGTCTTCAACGGCCTGACGATCAAGGGCATCTACGGCCGGGAGATGTACGAGACCTGGTACAAGATGACGATGCTGATCCAGGGCGGCTTGGACATCACGCCGCTGATCACGCACCGCTATCACTACCTGGACTTTCAGAAAGGCTTCGACGCGATGCGCTCCGGCAACTCGGGCAAGGTGGTATTGACGTGGCAGGACTGACGGTCTCCAATTTTTCTGCCACAAAGGTTGTAGCTTCCGACGTCGAACCCCACAGGGCACCGGGACCGAGACGCCCCATGACAAGTGCGGATAGACGCTAAGTGCCGTTTGTACTGGAGGTTATACGGGGATCAGAGACCGAGGCTCCGTGGAAACGAAGCCAGGGTGCCCGGTCCCGCCTCGCGGCGGGGCGTGCGGGTCCTGTTATACAAAGCCAATTTTTGTTGACGGCGCGTGCGCTGGGCCTATGATATGGACGCTTTCGTTTGCCTGAAGCCACGGAGGCTCGGTTCCGCTCATGCCAGAGTACCCAAGGCGGGAAGGGGCCTTTCGACGCGGACGGCATGATGACGTAGGATACTGTCTGGAAGGACCATAGGAGATGGCACAAAAGTCGCGTTCCGTGAATTCCAACTGTGATATGTCCAGGCATCTGTTCACCAGCGAGTCCGTGACGATGGGCCACCCGGACAAGGTGGCCGACCGTATCTCGGATGCGGTCCTCGACGCGATGCTCGCGCAGGACCGGTTCAGCCGGGTCGCGTGCGAGACGCTGGTGAAGTGCGATATGGCCGTCGTGGCCGGCGAGATCACCTCTAAGGCGGTCGTGGATATTCCCGACGTGGTCCGGCGGACCATCAGGGAGATCGGCTACGACGATCCGGAGTTGGGCTTCCACTACGACAACTGTGCTGTGCTGGTGTCGGTGAGCAAGCAGAGCCCGGACATCTCACAGGGCGTCACCGAAGGCCAGGGCCTGCATAAGGAGCAAGGCGCCGGCGATCAGGGCTTGATGTTCGGCTTCGCCTGCCGGGAGACGCCGCAATTGATGCCCATGCCCATCCAGTTGGCCCACATGCTGACCCTCCGGCTGGAGAAGATGCGCCAGACGCGCAAGCTCCCCTGGCTGCGTCCCGACGGCAAGAGCCAGGTGACGGTCGAATATGAGAACGGCAAGCCCAGGCGGATCCATACCGTGATCGTCTCTACGCAGCACGCGCCGGACGTCAAGTATCGCGACTTGCGCAAGCACATCATCGAGCAGGTTGTCCTGCCGATCATGCCCAAGCGGCTGATTGACAGCAATACAAAGTACCACGTCAACCCGACCGGCAGGTTCGAGCTGGGGGGTCCGAAGGCGGACTGCGGCCTGACCGGACGCAAGATCATCGTTGACACTTACGGCGGGCGCGGACGTCACGGCGGGGGATGCTTCAGCGGCAAAGATCCGACCAAGGTCGATCGCACCGCCAGCTACATGGCCCGTTATATCGCCAAGAACGTCGTGGCCGCGGGCCTGGCCGACTGCTGCGAGGTCCAGGTCTCCTACGCCATCGGCGTGGCCCAGCCGATCTCCGTATTCGTGGACACCGGCGGCACGGCCACGATCAGCGAGAGTCGCATCAGCCAGATCGTCTGCGACCTGTTCCCGCTGACGCCCAAGGGGATGATCGAGCACCTGAACCTTCGCCGGCCCATTTTCGCCGAGACTTCCTCCGGCGGCCATTTCGGTCGCGAGCGGCCCAACTTCACCTGGGAGAAGACCGACATGGTCGAACGCCTGCGCAAAGCCGCCAAGAAATAAGGTGTTTTACACGGTTCATCTTATCGAAAAGCCCGGCCAACGCCGGGCTTTTTTCGTGCTTCGTGGATGTTGCCTTCCTCTAACCACGTTGTCATAATAGGCGTTGCTCATGGGAGATCAGAGCAAGGCGATGAGTACGCTTTGAGATATGGGCAGAGTACTGCTGTGGCTGGAAGCATGGCGCTGGCGACGTAAGGAACACGTGTTATGGGCGTAACATCGAAACAACCTTCAAGACAGCAGATTTCTGTCATTGTCCCGAAGAACCCCTTCCTTGCAACGGCTCTCCAGCAGAGACTGCAGTGTCTATGTGCCCTGGACGTTGAGAAGCTCATGGAGTGGTGGCCTGGTACTCCTCACTCACCACATCGAAATGCTAACAAGGTACGGGCCATTCAGCGATCGCTCGACTGGAAACGTGTGGCGCAGATCGCAGCGTACCTTCTTCAACGCGAGATTATTGATGTGCCGGAGAAACTGAACAAGTACTTCCGCCCTATTTACGAACCCAAGAAGAACGAGCCTGGGCGAGAATGGCCACCCAGGATCAACCGAGTAATTGGCTTCCAACGAAGCGAGTTCCCCACGTTCTCCAATGTCTTGCTTCACGTAAACGGGGCGACGATAGAAGACACCAAAGAACCGGGCGCCGCCAATCTGATCTTCGATGAGAATGACAGGAATCTCAATTTCTCGGTCATTGATGGGCAACACCGGATAAACGGGGCCTACTTTGCCGTCAGGTTGCGCCAAGAAGAGAACAAGGATGCACAATGGGAAATCCCCGCCGAGGTCTTCCTGGACCTTGACTCCACGGGTGACCCACCGCGGAAGCAAGCCCAGATCTTCATTGATGTGAACTTCTACCAAAAGAAGGTGGACCGGTCTTTGGTGGCCGACCTCTTCCCGACTGCGCGCGGCACGCGTGAGCCTATCGATCAGAAGGAACGCGCCCAAGACATTGGCCGAAAACTCATGTTAGAAACCGGGCCCCTTGTCGGAATGATCCAGATCCCTGGCATACGGTTCGGTGTCAAGGATGTCATCACGCTGGCTACCCTCAACAGCGCGATCGAGGATGTGCTGGACATGATGGAGAAGAACGGCGTCAATAGCCTGGAGATGCAAACGGACTTTCTGGCACAATGTCTTACAGCATGGCTCGAAGCCTCAGGCCGATTTGAGAACAAGAAACGCCCAGAGAGGCGTGACCTCACCCCACAGAACGTAGCCTATCAGGGGCGAATCCTCGTGTCTGTCATTGCCCTCATTCCCGCCATGATCTGGAAGCTCAGAAACGAGAAGACACCTCTTGTTTCCACGAAGGCTGAATCAATCCTAATAGACTGGTTCAAGGATATGGCTGATCGAGCCAACCTGCTTGAGGACGGTGTCTTTGTGGCCAAGGACAAATTCAAAGAGCGTGGTTATCTCGGCAGTGGGGGCATAGGCCGGTTCCGCGACTCCCTATGGGCTGTCGCGGCAGGCAGCGAGAGACTGGGCAGAACAAAACCAGAGAAGGTGGCGCAACTCGCCGATCAGAGCCGCAAACTGATAATGTCCGAACTGGGGAAGTGATGCTACATGGCTACCGACGCCACCGCTCAACAAATTGAGTCGATGTTCAGCGGGCTTCACAGACAGAGCGCAGCCAAGGCTCTGCCCAAACCTGGTACTCTTGCCGCACAGCTAAGTCAGATCGTGGACCGCGCCAACAGCAACATAACAACCGTTCAACAAGCAACATTGTCGTTCTTCGCCACAGCAGCGGTGGAGATGTGGCATCGCTCAATTCACAGTCTCCTGATTTCCGCCTCATTGACAAAAGCAAGCCCTCTTTGGGCATGCGTTTCTGGATATTACTCCAGCCACTATGCGGTACGCGGATTAGCTCATCTCCTCGGTTTCTTCCAGTTGCACAGCAAGAAACGGATCATCCAGGTGGAGGTCAAGGCTGGTAGGTATCTGTGTCACATCTGTCGGAAACAACGGGGCGACAGAGAACACAAGTTCTACTGGAGTATCGTGAAGGACCACACTCGCTTCGCTGGCGACCCCTTCTTCACGAAGAACGAGGAGGGACAACCGAGATCTGATAGTGCTCATCGAAGCAAGGCTAACTACGCAGATCACGTCGACCAGTTTCCACTCTTCGAGGTGTTGAATGAGGCCTACCTGAAACAACGTATCAGGACAATTGCGAGCATGGAACTGTCAGACGCCCCAATACCAAGGATTGATGCCTACCCCGATACGGACAGCGTCCAACTTGTCGCTTATCACCGCGTAGTGAAGTTCAGGAGCTTGGTAGACGAGGTATTGGGCGGTTCCAACCGATTTTGGACAGCAAATCGGCGACCTGGGTGGTGCCGCGACTTCGTAGACTTCCAGGTTGTCACGCCGAAGTACACAAGCGTCTACAAGGATCTGTCGTGAAGTACATGGGGTCAAAACGATGGATGTTGCAGAACGGACTTGGCAAGGTCCTACGGTCGGAGTGTTCTCAGGCCAGAGGGTTTGTAGACTTGTTCGCCGGGTCGGGCGCGGTGGCTTCCTATGTAGCCCAGAACTGCTTTCTGCCCGTCTTGGCATCAGACCTGCAGGGGTTCTCCATCGTCCTGACGAAGGCCATTATTGGGCGAGAATCAGCACTTGACGCAGACCAAATCTGGGGGCCCTGGTCCAAGCGAGCGAAGGCAATTCGCTCGAAAATCCAGATACCCAAAGTTGACAAACTGACTCACGCAAACGTGCGAGCGTACAGAACATGGAGCGGGAGGCGGAACGACTGTCCCATCACTCAAGCATACGGTGGACATTACTTTAGTCCGGCGCAAGCAATCTGGATCGATGCCCTTCGTCAGACCCTTCCCGAACGCGATCCCTCACGGACGGTTGCACTGGCGGCTCTGGTCTGTGCCGCAAGTCAATGCGCCGCTTCGCCAGGGCATACCGCCCAACCATTTCAGCCCACTCGAACCGCCAAGCAGCATCTCAAGGAAGCTTGGGACAAGAACATCCTGGCCCATACTCGAACCGCACTCAACTCCATGACAGGCCAGTTTGCCCTGAAGGAGGGGGACGCTTTCGTGGCGGATGCCAACGAGACAGCAGGAATGCTCACATCACAAGACGTTGCCTTTATAGACCCGCCGTACTCCGGCGTTCACTACAGCCGATTCTACCATGTCCTGGAGACAATCTCGAAGGGTGAGTCCGGCGCCGTTTCGGGAGTCGGCAGGTATCCGCCGCGCGTGCTCAGACCACAATCGAGATATAGCGTAAAGACGCAGTCACTCGCGGCCTTGGAGGACTTGCTCAGGCGAGTCTCGGAGAAGGGCGCAACAGCCATCCTGACCTTTCCCGACCATGAGTGCTCGAATGGCCTTTCAGGCTCAGTCATACGCGAGAAGGCCTCCCAGTTCTTCCGAGTGACCGCCAAGACTGTGGAAAGCAAGTTCAGCACGCTCGGGGGGAACAACAAGACTGGCGAAACCAACAAGGGCCGAAAGGCCAGACAAACGGCCAAAGAGCTGATCTTGATCTTGAAGCCGCGTGGCTGAATCCTTGATCGTCGTGCACTTCCTCACCATCAACCTCACATCTGCGCACAGATTTCTGTAACTTCGGTGCGGGGGGCGAGGTCTAATATGGCAGCCATGGCGAAGAGCACCGAGGAGCAGGCCCTGGTGGAGCGGTTTCGCCGGGGGGACGGTTCTGCGTTCGACAGGATCGTGGAGCGTCATTCGGCCGAGGTCGCGGCCCTGGCGAATCGTCTGCTCGGCTGGCCGGGGGACGTGGACGATGTCGTCCAGGATGTCTTCGTCGCGGCGTACGTGCATTTGAAGAGGTTCCGCGGCCAGTGCCAACTGCGAACGTGGCTGTTCACGATCACAGTCAACAAGTGCCGCAGCTATCGGCTTCGCCGACGCCTGCGAGCAGTGCGGGCCAGCGGCTTCGAGCCGGCCAGGGACCAGGAGCAAGGGGCCGAGCGGTCGGCGATGGACGAAGAAACGTTCGCCAGGGTCCGCCGGGCGGTGCAAGCGCTGCCGAGGAAGTACCGCGAAGTGATCGTCCTGCGGTACCTGCAAGGGCTTGAGCCGGCCGAAATCGGAGGCCTTCTCGGCGTGAGGGTCAACGCCGTACAGGTCCGGCTGAACCGGGCCCGAAAACGGCTCAAAGAACGGTTGGGCCATCTACTCGAGGAGAACTCGTGAACGAAGAACGAATCGGAACGCTGCTTCGGGAGGCCGACAAGGTTGCAGGCACGCCTGCGTTCGACCCTGTGAGCGTCGGTGGCATCCGGCAGCGGATTCATCGGAGGTGGATCACCAGGTCGGCGACCGTCCTGGCTGCGGCGGCTGTCACGACCTTCGCAGCGACGTTGTGGATTGTCTGCACGCACATCGAGAGAGCTCAGCCGCAGCTTGCGACCGTTGCCTCTCTGGAAGCGCAGATCAAGCAGTTGCAGGTGCGGACCGACGCCACGTTGCAGTTGGTGCAGGAGGTCTTGAAGAAGGACCGGCAGCAGCGGCGTCTCGCGTCGCTGGAGGCGGAGCTGTTGAGCATCCCGGATCCGAGGCTGGAGATCGAGCGGCAGGTGGACAAGACGGCTTTCATCCTCGTCTACCAGGCAGACAGGCTGTACAAAGAGCTGAACCAGACCGACTCGGCCGTCGCGGCCTACAAGGAGGTCATTCAGCTCTTTCCGGCCAATCGTTGGGCTGAGGTCGCCAGGGAGCGACTGGCGGAAATCGAGAAACACGGATCGAGTCAAATGGACACACCAGGAGAATCCAGATGGAAAACGTAAGGCGAACAATCCGATTGTTGGCGTTGATTCTCACGGGCATGATGATCACCCCCGCGCCGACTCGGGGCCGGGACGCTGCGCCGGCAGCCAAGAGTGACGAGCCGGCATCGCCGACACGGCACGCAAGCTGCCTGTTGAAAATCGTCGCAGAACGGGACCTGTTTCCACTCAATCCCGAAATCATCAACTATCTCTTCCGCAGCTCGGCCGTGCGGGATCGCGCCATCCAGCAGGTGCTTGGTTTGACTCCGGAGCAGGCTCCGGACACGGAGTTGCTCACGGTGACAGTCGTGCAGGAGGTGGAGGTCGCGGACCCTGTCAACGAGCACAGGATCGTCCTGCTGCTTGAGGTCAGCCTTCGCTCCCAGGATTTCAAGCCCCGGGCCAAGGAGTTGATGGCCGCCCTGACCGCGAACTTTCAGAGGGCCGTCCGGGAAGCGTGTCAAAGCGAGGTTCGCAGGCAGAACGAACAGACCGAGATGACCGAACACGAGGTACGACAGGCGGAGGTGGAACTGGAATCGATCCAGCATGATCTGCTCGGAATTCCGGACTTGTCGTCCCAGAATGTCCGCAGCAGGATCACCGCCATAACATCACAGTTGCAGGCCCTCCAGTTGGAGAAGGCCACGAAGGAGGCCTACCGGGAGGCGCTACTGGGACGTATCGCCGAGATCCGCTCGGAGACCGAGAAGAGCCTTCGCGATGACACGATCGCCGTCGAGCTTCAGCAGATCATCCAGCGGCGCGAGGTGGAGCTGAAGAAGGTGCAGGGAATGGTGGAGTCCGGCCGCGCTACGCCCATGGAGCTGAACGCCGAGCAGGACAAGCTCGCGACAGCCAGAATCGATCTGGCGCGACGGCGGGAGGAGTTGGCCAAGGCCGGCGGCGCCGCCAGTCTGGGCCAGTTGACCAGCGAGCTGACAACTCTCACGCTCGACGCGGCGCAGGCGCAGGCGCAGGAGAAGCAGCTTGAGCAGCAGCTTCAGCAGGCAAAGCAGTCGCTCCCTCGAGCCGCGGAATACGAGCGCATGACGCTCAAGCTGGATGTCGCCAAACGGAACCTGCAGGAGGCACTGATCCTGCGTGACAAGGCGAGACAACGAGCACGCATGTTCCATCCGCCTTCGGTGTCGGTGATCGGAGGTTGACTGATGCCCGTGTGGCAGCTCACGACCTGAGCCGGGCTTGCACTTTGTCGCTCGTCAGCTCTCGCAGCGCATCGGACGCGATCCACCGGGCCGTCCTTGAATCGATCTGCCGGATGCGTTCGGCAGTCTGAATCGCCAGCGAGTTCAGCCGGCGGTTGCGCTTGCCGATCTGGCGCAGGGCCCAGTTCACCGCCTTCTTGACGAAGTTACGCTCGTCAGTCGCGTGTTTGACGATGAGGGGCAGGAACGCTTCGAATCGTTCATCCGGTGCCTTCTTGTCATGAAGGGCCAATGCGGCCATGAGGACGAAGCCGGCTCGCTTGACGTAGTGCGGCTCTCGCCCGGCCCATTCGACCGCCTTGTCCCAGGCATATGGGGTCTTGTCGAAGAGGATACCGCAAGCGGCGTCGCAGACGGCCCACGAGTTGAAATCCCCGGCCCAGCGCTCCATCTGTCGCGGCGTGACTTGCTGCGGGTCGTCAACAAGGGTGGCGAGGAGCCGCGCGTCGTGAACACCGGTCCGCCAGAGCCGTTCGGCAAGACCGTGGTCTCGCCCAATCTCTCGGGCGAGCCGTCGAAGGTCCGGCGCGCTGACGCCCCAGATGTCGGGGACATCGATGCCAAACCGCGCCGCCCCGGCCGCCGCCTTCGGATCGCCGAGCGACCTGAGCCTGTCAAGGACCTCTGTCGTCCTGTCTTGCGTCACCACGATTGACTGCCTCACCCGCGAGGCGGGTTAGTGCTTGAAGTGTCGCTTGCCGGTGAAGACCATCGCGATGCCGTGCTTGTCGGCGGCGGCGATCACGTCCTCGTCCTTCTTGGACCCGCCCGGCTGGACGATGGCGGCAATGCCGGCGGCGGCGGCGTTCTCGACGTTGTCGGCGAACGGGAAGAAGGCGTCGGAGGCCAGGACGGCTCCGCGAGCCTCGTCCCCCGCGTGCTTGTAGGCGATCAGGCCGGACTCCACGCGATTCATCTGGCCGGCCCCGACACCGAGAATCTTCTTGTTCTTGGCGATGATGATCGTGTTGCTCTTGGTGTGCTTGGCCACCAGCCAGGCAATCCGCAGGTTGTCGAGCTGCTCCTGGGTCGGCTTGGCCTTGGTCGGGAGGGTCAGAACATCAGGCTCCCAGCCGACGAGGTCTCGCTTTTGCAGCAGCAGGCCGCCCACGATGTAGCGAACATCATACTCGCTCACGTCGATCCTGGTCCGGTCGATCGGGCCGGTCTCGACGAGGCGGACCCGGCCGCCCCAGACCTTGAGGGTCCGGACGATCTCGATGGCCTCGTCATGGAACTTGGGCGCAATGATGACCTCTGCAAAGAACCCTTCGGCTCCGAGGGCCTTTCCGAAGCGGCTGTAGGACTCCATGATGGTCCGCGCCAACTCGACATCGACGGGCCGGTTCACCGCGATGATTCCGCCGAACGCGCTGACGACGTCCCCCTCGTAGGCCTTGCGGTAGGCGACGCAGATGTCGTCGTCGATGGCGCAGCCGCACGGGTTGAGATGCTTGACCACCACGGCGGCGGGCTCCTCGAACTCCTTGACCAGCTCAAACGCGGCGTTCGCGTCGAGCAGGTTGTTGAAGCTGATCTCCGTTTCGCTCTGGAGGATGCGTCCGTTGCTGACCGACGCCTCCTGGCTGCGCGGCAGCTTGTACAGGGCCGCCGTCTGGTGCGGATTCTCGCCGTAACGGAGCGACATCTCCTTCTTCAGTCCGAGCGTCATCCGGTTCGGGAATTCCACGCCGGCCCGCGCGTTGAGGTGCCGGGCGATCGTGGCATCATATGCGGCGGTCAGACCGAAGGCCGCACGGGCCAGTTCTTCCCGCAGCCTGGCGCCGACGGCGCCGTTGCTGCTTCGCATCTGCTCGATCACTCGAGGATACTGGTCGGAGCTGGTGACGACGACGACGAACTTGTGATTCTTGGCCGCCGAGCGGATCATGCTGGGCCCGCCAATATCGATGTTCTCGATGGCCTCCTCGAGCGTGCATTCGGGTTTGGCGATCGTCTGCTCGAACGGGTAGAGATTGACGCACACCAGGTCGATGGGCTCGATGCCGTGCTGGCGCATGGCCTCGACGTGATCCTTCTTGTCCCTCAGGCCGAGCAACGCGCCGTGAATCTTCGGGTGCAGGGTCTTGACTCGTCCATCCATCATCTCGGGAAAGCCGGTGACGGAATCGATGCTGACGACCTCGAGCCCGGCCTCCGCGAGCTTCTTGGCCGTGCCTCCGGTGCTGATGATCTTGACGCCCATCTGGGCCAGGGCGCTGGCGAAACTGATGACCCCGGTCTTGTCCGAAACACTGATCAGAGCGGTCCTGATTGTGACATCCATCTCGACTCCTTTTCGAATCCCGAACACCTGCTCCTACCGAGCCGGCGCCAGACACGCGATGTGCCCCTTGGCGTCGGCGACGTAGATCTTCGCATCCGTCACGTTGGCCGCATGATTGACCACCGGCGAGAAGTTCACCCAGTAGAGCTTTCGGCCCGAGGTATTGTCCATGGCGGTCAACGTCTTGTCCTTCGTGATAATGAACGCTCTGCTGGCTGCCTCCGCCAGCAGATCGACACCTTCGCGCAACGACCACGCCGCCTGGCCGGACTGCTTGCGAATCGCGGTCAGGCCCCGTGCGGGAGCGTACTGATACACGATGTCTTTCGTGACCAACGGCGAGCGATCCAGGATCCCCTCCGCGCGGTACTTCCAGGCCAGGTCCACTGTCGAGAAGTCCATCATGTCCACCTTGTAGACGCTCATGTCCTTGCTGGCGAAGATGAACGAGTTGCCGTCACGCACGACCGAGCCGGCGATGCCCTCGGCCGCCTTGAATTCCCAGAGCTTCCTGGGCCCGTTGGCGGTAATGGCGAGGAGGTTGCCCGCGTCGGTGCCGAAGACGACCAGCTCGTCGTCCGCCAGGATCGTAGTGACCAGCGAGTCGTTCTTGGCGGCTGCCTGGAAGAGCTGGACGAGGTCCCTGGCTCGAAAAGCATGGAGGCGTCGGTCCGCCGCGCTGATGTAGAAGAATTCCCCGTTGCGAATAGGAGGAGCGACGATACTCAGCCCGAGATCGGAGACCCGTCTCTCCAAACCGCTGTAGGTGTCCAGCTCCACGAGCCGATTGTCGATCACGCAGAGAATGCGATCCGCGTAGGCGGCCCATCCAAGGATCGGGAAACCCTCAGGGGCGATGGACTGGCTGAAGATCACCTTGCCGTTGTTCCTGTCCAGCGACCACGCGTAGTTGCGGCTCGAAAGGACGTACAGCCGTTCATCGACCAACTGCATCACGTCGAGCTTCTCGTTGCTCTTGACGGGAAGCGCATTCTGCCAGACGAGTGCAAGACCCGCGTGGTCCAGCAGATCCTTGGCGATGAAGCAACTGGAGGCATCTTGCGCCTCCGCGACCGCCGTCCCCAACCCTACAAGACAACCCGCCAGAAACAGCAGACCCTCCCGTCGCGATAGTGTTCTCATGAGCCCTACCCTGCCAGTGTTAGATGTTGAGTGGAGTTCTGAAAAATGGAGATTAGGCTTACTTCGGGAAGGAAAAATCGTCTTCTTGATCTTCCCTTCCTGAACGGTAAGTGCCGGGTGCACAATCGTTTAGGCGGATTATTCAAGGAAATCCCAAAGCCGATTTCCTTGAATAATATAAGCCTGATCTCCATTCTTCAGGACCCCTTCCATTTGAACGACGCCTTCTCACGTCAAATCGACATAATCGGCCAGATCGACCTTGTGCTCAGTTTCGAACTTTCGCATCTCTTCGATCCGCTCGATATCATCCTGGATCCGGTGGACCAGCTTGAAGATGTACGGCTTGCCCGCCAAGCGGTTGCGCAGGTCGTCGAGCATGGGCTCCCACGACCCGCCGTACAACTGGCTCTTCAGAGCCACCAGCATCCGGTGCTCGTCGCTCAGGCCGTTGG
Organism: Sedimentisphaerales bacterium; assembly: GCA_016928975.1. The sequence continues at coordinate 63,881 of JAFGJR010000030.1, forward strand.
CATAGGCCGCCACAGCCCCATCATCCTTCTCGCCCGTGCTGTCGCTCGTCTGTACTGGGTCCACCATAAGCAGCCACCTCACCGCCGTGACACCTGTCACGCCGGCATATCCAGCCCAAATCCTACCCGCCACCTTCGCAAATTTCAACAGTTTTCCCCGCCTTACCCCCAAAAACCCACCCCCAAATCCCCCATTCCCCCACCCCACCGGCAAAGAGGTGGGAATCAAGGTTCCTTCAGCCACAGAGAGCACCGGGGACACCGACGATTCGTAGGATGGGCTTTAGCCCATGCGGACCCTCAAATCTTGTTGTTCTCACGCAGAGACGCAGGGCCGCAGAGTTTGAGATATGTTTGGGCCCGGTTTCTCTCTGCGCCTCCGCGTCTCCGCGTGAAATGCTCCCGATCACGGCCGAAGGCCGTGGCGCCTGTCTGATGTGATTCGCCACTTCCAGGTTTCCTTTTGTATCTTCGCCGCCGTAGCTCTACAATGAGGCCAAGAGTCCGGAACGAGCGGGCCTTGTCAGATGCAGAAGAACCTTCGCTCCGAAGATTGGGAGTGTTGAGAGAGGAATGTGGGATGTGTGTGGAGGCATAGGAAATGGGGCGAGCAAGTGAGATATCAGACCGGATTCTGTTGCCCGGAGACGACGAGACCGTCGCGATTTCAGCGAAGGTCAAGACGACAGCACTGTGTTTTGACCGAGTGTGGGGCACCGGGGATGACGTAGTGCCTCACGCCATTCGTGTCTGGGGTGGCTCCGATGCGGAGTTCGACGGGCGGGGCCTTGCGGTGGACTTCGGCATCAAGACGAGCAGAGCACCTATTGCCGCGATGATCGGACCGGATGACAAGAAGCTGCAGATGATGAGGGCTGCAACCGATGAGGGTTTTGGCTCGCTTCTCAGAGAGATTGCTTGCTCGTTTGCGGAGAAACACCACGTCACAATAACACCTGTGTTTGACCGTGTTACGGACAGAACACGTGCATATCACGAGGGAAGACGGGAGGTGGTCACCTCTGTTCTGTCTAATCTCGCAATCGTCGATGAGGAAAGCCTTAGCTGGGATCAAGTGATTGAATTCAGGAACGATGAGGATGCCAAACGCAAGTACAGGAGGTTCCTTCATTGGTTAGATAAAGATATGGAGGGGAGATCGCAGCATTTCATCGAAGATGAAATTGCCCAGAAACTGGAAGACTACGGATGGGCGATAAAGAAGCACGGTGTCAAGACCATTCTTGGGACAATAGAAGAGGTCCTCGATGGAAAATATGTCCTGACAGTGAGTGGTCTTGCCGTCACTGGGGGACCTATGGCTGCACTCGTTGGAGGACTTCTCGTCGCCGGCAGAGTTGCCGTCAAACTGCTACACACGAGGCTGGACTATGATGATGTTGAGAAGGGGGCGAACTCGGAGATATCGTGGGTATATGAGGCGAAAGGCTTGACAAAGGCTTGCTCATAGACGTCCCCAGATATCTATAATCCCGCCTGCCGCTTCACTTCCTCGTAAAAGAAGACGCTCGTACTTCCACTCGACCTGTTTGAGCAAGCATAGTGCTCTCGAAGCTTATTCGCAAGTTGCACACACTCCTTTTGTGTAAAGTCCTCCAGATGTGCGTAACATATTTCCTGATCTTTGGGGTGGACAACTTTTACCTGCGCGGGCTCGTTGAAAACGTCCACAAACAACATTGGATCGAGCATAAACCCGTGAACGCTGACCTTCTCAGCCCCGCCTTCGCGTAGTTTGATAGAGTGCGCAACTTGAACGTTCCAAGCTAGCGCGACGATTGGCACCCGCTGCAACTCCTCCCGCATGGCCCCCAGAAATAGCTCCGCCACTTGAACCGCGTGCTTGACCTTGCCAACCTCGGGTTTCAAATAGTCATGTTCGATTTGATTTCTTGGATCAATGATCAGTTCATGAACGATTGGAGGGATGGATATGTTGATGAGGCCGAGTCCTTCTATCTTCTGCGGGTAGTTTCCCCCAGTGTACGATGGAAATCGGCATGTAAAAGGGCCCCACGTCGGGGAGTAGAATCGGCATCGAAAATGGACCCACCGCAGTGATCTCCGTAGGCTG
>JAFGJR010000031.1 GCA_016928975.1 Sedimentisphaerales bacterium
CAGCCTACGGAGATCACTGCGGTGGGTCCATTTTCGATGCCGATTCTACTCCCCGACGTGGGGCCCTTTTACATGCCGATTTCCAGGCTCAGATTCCATAGAGCGTTTCCAACGAGGAAGACTCCGTTAGCCCCGTATTGTCCCCGTGCAAGCCGGTATCGGATATGTAGTACGCCATGGGTTGGCCCTTGTTTATAGGGTGTAACCCTACCTGGGACTATCAGGCGTACTACCCGAACGCAGACGCGGCCACGGGGAGGGTTTTCTCCCCAACGAGTCCGACAAGAATCTCGGCCGAGCCAGGGACTGGCGGCTCAGAAGCCGCGGGGGATGTACCCGAAGAGCAGGAGCACCAGCACGACCACGAATAGCAGCCCTAAGAGGCTGCTGGGGAAGTAACCCCAATGGCGGCTGTAGCCCCACCTGGGCAGGCCACCCAAGAGCAGCACGATCAACACAAGTAGTAGTATGAATCCCATAATGGATTCCTTTCGATGTTCTCAACAACGACCGAGGCCGCTGCCGTGGACGTCACGCGCAGCCCCCGCCTGTATGGTTCAGTAGGCCGCGAGGTCCCCGACCTAGTCTTGGTCTTCCGTACCCCGTCCGGCTTGCAGCCAGTTCTCTTGATTCTTCAACTCCTGTTCGGCTTGCAGCCAGTTCCGTTCGCTTTGGCCCTGCCGGCAATCCTTCTCGACGTAAATCTCATACGCGCGCTTGGCAATGTCTTTGTGCGTAGGCATGGTGGTAGCTGTCGGCCCGGGATGCGAGGCTTTGTGCCCCTGTTGCATTGCGGACATCTGCGTTGCTTTCGACTGAGTCATGTACTTACTCATAGAATCTTCCTTCAAGAATCAGAACGAGGGCCGTCAGTCACACACGGCTGCTCATGGTTATCAGATCGCGCGGCAGCACGGTATGGTGCGATGACGGGGTTCTCTGCAGCGCCGTTCCGGACCTTTTCACCCAACACAATTACGCCTTCGTTCGTCTCGGCCTTGGTATGGTAGACACTGGTCGAGTGATGGTACAGCGTTATCCTGACGAGGCTGGTGATGGAGGTAGCATTGACGATCGCCAGTGGATGCATCTCGCTCATCGCACTCCCTTTCGGTTGTTGCTTTCATTGTGTCTTGGATTCATCATGGAAGACATGCTACATCATGGGCCGGCCTCTCATCTATGGGGTGTAACCCTACCCGGAAATATTGGATACACCGCTCGAAAACGGACCCGGTCGCCGGAAACATCCGCCGAGCCGGACAAGTTGGCGAAAGCCCAATGAGCTTAGGTTGCCCCCAGTCCGCAGGCAATTCCCTGAAGAGCATCGGAGTTCTGGCCGTTTGCGATGCGGCAGTCTTACCCGGTCATTTGAAGACTTGCCAAGGCGGTGAATCTGTCTTCTGCAAACTCAAACAGATCATCAAGTCGGGCGATTGTGAAGACGCCCCTTGTTCCTGGTGCGACACTACAGAGAGTCAGCTTGTGCCCGCAGTCATTCAAGAGCCTCCGCAGCTCCGAGAGCCCGCCAAGGCATGCACCGCCCACAACATCAACGTGAGAGAAATCAATCACGACATCACAATCGCCCCTGTCTCGCGTCATTCCTATGACGGTCTGCAACTCGTTCTGCTTCTCCAACTCCCAAGGTAGATCCACAACGATCACATCTTCTGACCAACGGTGAATACTCATTCCTGGCCTCTCTTTCCGGCCCCATCCTGCGGCTCCCTTAAGAAGATGGAGATCGCCCACAACAAGGGGTTCTGTTTTCAATGAGCTACGGGTTCACCGCAGGCTGGTGTCTCCGTCACCAACCGGCAGCGATCAACGACCCTTCCTCCTCCTGGTCTCCTCCATGGTCGTCTGGTTCTCCAGCCTCCTGCGCTTTCCATACGATGTCTTGGGATCTGCCATAGGATACTACGTTACACGTCGGCCCTCTCCTATGGGGTGTTGCCCTACCCGCAACCATTGTGGGTGCTGCGCGAAAAGAGATCTGGTCACCGGGCAAGTTTGACAGACCGGACAGGTTTTCGGGCAATCCCCGACAGACGCCAAGCCAAGTCCTCGTGGCGATTCCCACCGTCTTGGGGAATTGACAACCTGTCATCCACACGGCCTCGTGGGACAAATCAGATGGTGGGGTCTTTACCCTATAGACGGATGGAAGCACCTGTCGGACAATAACACTGAATTCGTGGCTCGCCAATAAAGGCCGAGAATCCCTGGTGGCGGGACAACAGCGAGTTGCGCGGTTTGTCGCGGTGATATCAGCCAGCACTGCAAGAACACCGGGAGCAATGACCACGGGTTCGCCGCCGGCTGGTGCCTCCATGCACCAGTCGGCAGCAATCTGTGAGCCTCCTTGCCCGTGGTCTCCTTTATGGTCATCTGGTTCTCCAGCCTTCCTTGTTGTCCCTATTGCATTCTGAGGTCTACGAGCGAGTATATTGCGCCAGGGACCGATTATTTTCTATGGGGTATTACCCTACCTGCGATTACTGAACGTACCGGGAGAAAGGGGATCTGTTCGATGGGAGAGTGCGACAGGCTGGGTAGGTCTTCGGGCTATCCCAGACGGACGCCGAGCCAGGTCCTTGCGCCGTCTGTTCCCACGGTCTTGGGGATCGCCAACCCGTCGTCCACGTTGCCGGATGGATCAAACGAGCCGGTCGGGTTTCACCCTATAGACAGATTGCAGCAACTGTTGGATAATGGGCATTGATAGTGGCTCGCCAGCAGAGGGTTGGACATCCCTGATGGCGGAACAACAACGGATGCTTGCCCGAACGGTGGCACGTAGATTCGGGGTGGCTTATGGAAACCAAGTTGACCGGCTTGTCGCGGCAATATCACGCCGCACTGCAAAAACACCTCGAACAAGGGCCGCGGGCGAGCCCGCAGTCCGCGGATGGGCTGGGGCGCCAGGCCCTGGCCATCGGGCTGGAGACGTTGGACCTGGCCAGGATTCACGAGCAGGCGATGATTGCACTGGCGTCGCCGAGGCGCTCACCCGGAACCAGAGACGGCAAGGTCAAACGGGCACAGGCTTTCTTCATCAAGGCAGTCACGCCGATTGAGAAGACTCATCGGGCCACGATGGAGGCCAATGTCCGCCTGAATCAACTGAACCGGACGCTGCGCCGGCGCACTGTGGAGTTGGCTGCCGCGAATCGGAAGCTGAAACGGGAGATCGTCCGACGGCACACCGTGGAGAAGGCCCTGAAGGAAAGCCAGCAGCACTACAGCCTGCTGTTGGAGCAGTCCCATCACATACACGAGCAGTTGCGGCATCTGTCCCGCCAGATTCTGTCTGCCCAGGAGGAAGAACGAAGGAGGATCAGCCGCGACCTTCATGATGAAGTCGCGCAGGTCTTGACGGGTGTCAATCTCCATCTGGCAACGCTGAAAAAGGAGGTCACGGCCGACACGAGAGACGTCAAGAAAAAGATCACCCGCACGCAGAGGCTCGTAGAAAAGTCAGTGAACGTCGTGCATCGGTTTGCCGGTCAATTGCGCCCGCCGGCGTTGGATGACCTGGGGCTGATTCCCGCCCTCCATTCTTACATGAGGGACTTCGCGAGCCAGACGGGCATCCCCATTCGCTTCGCGAGCTTCACTCGCGGCAGGACTACACTATTGGACAGTGCCAAGCGGACGGTGCTCTATCGCGTCGCCCAGGAAGCGCTCGCCAATGTTGCCAGGCATGCGCAAGCCACTCTGGTGAAAGTGAGCATCCAGAAACTGGATGGCCACATTCGCATGGAAATCAAAGACAACGGCAAGTCGTTTCAGGTGCAAGGCGTGTTGCCCGCCAGAAAGAGCAAGGGTCTGGGGTTGCTCGGCATGCGCGAGCGAGTGGAGATGGTCGGCGGCCGCTTCACCGTCGAATCCTCACCGGGCAAAGGCACCACGATCCGAGCGGAGATTCCGTTCGCCAACGGTGCCCGAGATTAGACTTCTCATGGATTCTGCAAGGGCCAGTCTTTATGCAGCGAATCACGGTCCTACTGGCTGAGGACCACATGATCGTCCGCGAGGGACTTCGGGCATTACTGGAGGCGGAAGGCGATATGGAGGTGGTCGGCGAAGCCCAGACCGGCCGCGAAGCGGTCCAACTGACCAAGCGACTCCGTCCCGACGTGGTTGTCATGGACATCGCGATGCCGCTGCTCAATGGTCTCGAAGCTACCCGGCGAATTCTCAATGCCGTTCCCGCCGCCAAAGTGCTCATGCTCTCCGCGCATGGTGATGACGAGTACATCCGGCAAGTAGTCCTGTTGGGCGCGGCGGGATATCTGATCAAACAAACGTCCGCCGATCTCCTGTCCAAGGCGATCCGGGAAGTCCACACAGGAAACACGTTCTTCAGTCCGTCCATTGCCAGTCGCCTGCATAGTCTCTCTCTCGAGTCGCCAGATAGGTGCGGATCGCTGAAGAAGAAGAAAGCTGCCTTGAGTTCGCGCGAAGTCGAGGTGCTGCAACTGATTGCTGAGGGCAAAGCCAACAAACAAGTCGCAAGGGAGCTTGGCATCAGCATCAAGACGGTGGAGAAGCATCGGCAACATCTCATGAGCAAGCTGGACCTCCACGACACCGCGGGGCTCACTCGCTACGCCATCGCGGCGGGGATCATCGAAAGCCGCGTCCAGGTGACCATCATCTAACGACTCTCCGCCGTTTTCGGCGTCGCCACCCGGCGAAGTGACTTCCCATGGTTCTGGGACTGGCCATCGTAACAAGATAGCCTTACCCTTTCCGTGCGGTCTCGGGCGTGGGATTTGGCTTTCTGTGGTGATACTTTTCCCTTCGAATCTGCTCATTCCAGATCGCCTTGGTCTGGTCCTCTGAGCCGCTGAACGGGTTCTCGGTGCCGCGCGATTTGCGATATTCAGTATTCGTCATATTGGACATCATTCACATCGAAATGGGGGCACAGTCCTCTACGAGAGCGGACTTCAGCTTTCGTCAGGACTGCCCACGTCACTCGGTACATGTTGTCTGCAAAGCGGATGCACGCAACTCTATGTACTGCTTCGTCCAGTGTTCCCGATTCCACCCGTCAGCCGGTTCAGGCCTACGCGGTCATAGATTTCCCGCCGATGAACCGATACCTGCCGTGGAGCGTCTATGCCCAGCCGGACGTTACGTCCTCGAATGCCGACAACTGTGACCTTGATGTCATCACCGATCATGATGCTCTCTTCGTTGCGTCGTGACAGAACAAGCATACCCATCCTCCCAGAAAGGCCACTGTAAATATGATACGACACAGGGAGGCCCTCCTCTATGGGGTATAACCCTACCTGACACGATTGGATGTACTGCCCGAAATTGAGCGAGGCCACCAGCCTGGGCCATCCCCGAAGGATGCAGAGCCAAACCGCTGCGGGATGCAGTCCCGAGGTCTACGGAATGCAACGGCCTATCATCCACATTGCCCGACAGGCAGGATCGGCGCCTCTGTGGCTCACCTCATCCTATCGCTGACTCCCCAGCGCGTTATTCAATTCCCATCTCGGTTTTCAGTTGAGCCTCGGCTTCACGCCAGTTCTCGTCATCCCGATCGCGCGGGCACCCGCGTTCCAGCCAGATAGCCATTGCCCGCTCCGCGATCAAGTCACAGGTCAGTACTACGGCTTGAAGGGCGGCGCGTGGTTTCAGGATAGATCCATCCCGCTTCGCCTTCTCAGGACTCGCACCGTGACGTGGGATAATCTTTGTGCTACAGGCTCGAACATCGTTGTCCGCTGTCTGCGCAATGTCACCGTGGGCTCTCCTGTAAGCCTTCATGAATCCTCCTGTATGCCCCAACAAAGGGCGTTCATCGATGTGATCCTATTGCAGTCAATTCTTGTCTGTTCGGTCGCTTCTCTTTTCGCTGCGGAACGCTGCCGGGCTGGGGTGAGTATCTCCAGCCGGCCATCTCCCGCTGCGGCAGCAGCAGCGAATGCGGCAGGCCTCGGAAACGGGGTCTCGCGGGCGGACCTCGGCGGCCGTGACCGAACGCCCTTTCAGGCTCCTGCCATGGACGCTGAGAACGGCGCAAGCACCCTCACTCCTGGCTGGCATGCCCACAAATCCGAATCCTCTGGATTCGCCACTCTGACGGCGCCTCACCACGTCCGCCGTCTCCACATGCCCAAACAGCTCGAACACCTCGCGAAGATCGCTCCCCGTGACATCACTCGACAGATTGCCCACGCAGATATCCATTGTGTGCCCCTTTCATTTCCATCGAACCCTGTCTCTCGAAGACATGCCACACGAAGAGAAATGATGCGGGAGACGGGTCTTGAGGCCGGCGATGCTGTCGACTACAGGTGGTCTTGCTTCAAGGCTTCATCAGGCGATCATCCCAAGTTCAGAACAACACGTATCACGGTCATTGTACCGCCCTCTGGCGCACACGCAAGCTCTTTTTCTTTTTCCCCTCCAAAATATTTCGAATGGTCCATCCCCGGCAGAAGACGCCGAAAAGGCAAAGACAAGCCCATTATTTCATGGACACCTCCCCCCTTCCAGGTATGATACGTGCTACACGCATATGGAAAGGATTCATCCGAGATGAACAATCGATCTCAGAATGCGAGGAAGTGCTCTCCGGACACGCGGGCGACCGCATGATTTCGCCCGCCGCGAGGAGATAGAAGGAGCGCCGGCTATGTCCATCGAACAGTATTCTCTGGAAGTGATTGTGATCGCGGTTGCGGACGGGCCTTCGGTTTTCAAGGTATGGCTTCGTGAGGAGCCTGCGGAAGGTCTGAAGGGCGACCTTCAGTGGCTCTGCGAGGAGTACATGGATTCCCACGTTGTCCTGGATCTTGCCGATCTCACGAGCCTGGAAGCTGCAAACTACGGGCTCATGCTGGATCTGCAAAGACTGGTCGAGGAGTCGAATTATCGCTTTGTCTTGTGCTCCCTGTCGCCGCATCTCAAATGGCAACTGCAATGTGTGCGCCTTGTGGACGAGTTCGATACGTTCGACAACCGGGAGGCGGCCATCATGGCCCTTACGCCGGAAGACACGTACTGATCGCGCCCCCCATCCGGCGACTGACGGCAACGAGTTCCACGTTCGGTCCATCGAGGATCACGAGGCGGGCGATCCGTTCGAATCCGATGCCTCGGAACTCCTGCGCAGGGCCGGCGAACGGCGAGAGCGGCCAGCCGCGGCACAATTATTTTGTATTTTGGCGATTTATTTTGTTGACTTCTGCGGAGGGGGGGCGATAATGGGGTGCGTGTTTCATGAAGGAGTACGCTTTCCCCCCTCGGAGTCTACCCCTGATCGACAAGCACGAGGGACAGTCCCTTTGCAGGCCGGAGCGGCCTGGGAGACAAGCACATGGCAAAAGGCACAGTGAAATGGTTCAACGACAGTAAGGGATTTGGCTTCATCAGCCCGGCCGGTGGCGGCGCAGATTTGTTCGTCCATCATTCGCAGGTCAAAACGACGGGCTACGCCTCGCTCTCGGAGGGCCAGACAGTCGACTTTGAAGTCGGAGAGGGCAAGAGGGGCCCGTGTGCGACCAACGTCACGGCGAGCTAGGCTGGGATTACAGCCGATGAAACAAAGGACACGGGCAGAGTCCCTGTCCGCTCCAGACCCTGGGCATGCCCCCGGAATTCGCCCTGGAGCCTCACCCATTCGGGCTTGACAAGGAGCCCTTCGCGGGATATGTTCGCGCCGTGCTCGACAGGCAAATTTCTGCTGCGTTGTGCCGGTTCTCCGGAAGAACAGCCACCATGGGTTGGGACCTGGTGGGGTCTGTGACAATTGCCGTCCTGCTGTTGACGGGTGTCTCGCGTCTATCCTTCGCGGCCGCGATCGAACATCGCGGGGGCGAGGTTCTGTTCTCCGATGAGACCTTCGCCATCGCGTTCAGCGACGTCGATGGGTCCATTCGCTCGATCACGACGCAAGGCCATAACGGCAGCATTCTTCAGAGTGGTGACGAAGGCTTGTGGCGTGTGACCTACAAAGAAGGAGGCGGCGTCAATGCATCGGACTTCGCAGCCGGCTCGCCATCCAAGGCATTTCACTGGTCCGCGGACGCCTCCGCCGAGACTCTGCATCTGAGCTACACGAGTGCCGACATTGCTGTGATGGTCATTGTCACTGGGCGCGCGGATGGTGTGGACTTCACGGCGCAGGTGGAACCGGCGAGCAAGACCGTGCTCGAGTTCGCTCTGCCCTCTCGCCTGCGTTTCGCGCCCGATCAGATGGAGGGGCTGGTTTGCCCGCTCAACGCGAACGAATCGGTGGGCGCGACGTTCAAGCCGGTCTTCTTCGAGCGCCAGACCGCCGACCACCCGGCCGGCTGGCAGACGCAGGTCGCCGGGCCAAGCGGCTTCATCAGCCTTTTCGGAGCCGGAGCGGTGATGCGGGCCAACGCGGATTCGCCCGTGCCGATCAGCATCACCGCAGACGGCCGCATGTGGTTGGGTATGGAGCGGGCCGGCAAATGGGAGGGGAAACTCGCGATTGTCAACCGCCCGTCACCGCCAAGTGAGGCAGCGCTGGTGCTCGCCGATTCTCCCAACGGGCCGTACTTCTCCGCCGCACCATTCGGTAGGCGAGGTCTGCTCTTCCGAATCGGCGGTCGGGTCGATACGGACCAGGCGCAATTGGCGCTTGACCTGGTGACAGCCGCTATCGAACACCTCGCGGCCACACCACTACCAGGGCGGTCGAAAGTCGGGTTGCTCGCCCTGGAGCACGGCCCTCGAACAGGCGGCTGGACGGTCGTGCCGGTGACCGACTGGCGAGACCGGCTGACGGCTTCGACCGCCATTAGCCAGGCCAGCCTCCAGGTCGTTGAGCTGTGCAGCGCTCGCGCTATGCTCGACGCGCTGGCGAGCACGGAGTTCCTGGCCGTCCTCAATCCATACGGGGAATTCACGCCCGTGCTGGAGGAGACGGGAATGGCGGGGACAGTGGCTGCCATCGAGCGATACGTGAGGGCCGGCGGCAACTGGTTCGAGGTCGGCGGTTACCCCTTCTACTACGAGCTGCGGCCCACGCACTACTACAGCTACACGACGCCGTACCCCCCCGCCTTCGCGGACTTCCTCCATCTCGATGCCTCGGCCGGCTCGGCCTCCCTTTACGCAGTCCAGCCGATGCAGTGGAAGCCCTGGGACGGAGCCGGCAATCCGTCGGCGATCTTCATCCCGGGCAGGCTCGCCTGGGGCGGCAACGAGCAAGGCGGCTACTGCGAGCGGGCATTCGGGACATACGTCGGCCGGGGGAGTCGATGGCAATCGCCGCCGGTGCGCCTGGTTCTCGGCAACACGGCGGTCGATGACTTGAACGCCTACTGCCAGGCGAACGGGATCACGCGCTCTCTCGAATCGAAGATGTCCCCGGTTACGCTGACGGCATTCAAACAATCGGTGCTGGTATTCCTGGACGGCACGTGCAGCCACATGCTCGCACATCTCCACCAGGTCCCGGCTCCTGCGCTGGTCCATTTCACCCGTTATCTCAAAGGCGGCTTCGACAAGCAGTATCCGGACCATCTACCTCCAAATCCTGGGTTCGGCACGCCTACCGAGTTTCGCGATCTGCTGGCGCGATGTCGCGAGCTGGGGCACCTGGTCATGCCGTACACGAATCCGACGTGGTGGTGCGATCATCCCCGCGGGCCGACGTTCCTGCGCGAGGGCGAGGCCCCGCTTCTGCGGCGACTGGACGGCTCTCTGTCTTACGAGTCGTATGGGACCAACGACGGCTATACCGTCTGCCACTGGCACCCGGCGGTGCAGGCCGCCAACCGGCTGACCGTTCAGCAATTCACGGAGGACTACCCCATCGACGTGCTGTTCCAGGACCAGTGCGGGGCGCGGGACTGGCAGTACGACACGAACCCCGTGTCCACTGCGCCGTTCGCCTACAGCGAGGGGCTGGTGTCGATGGTCGCCGAGGACAGTCAGAAGAAGCCTCTGTCCACGGAGAACGGATGGGACCGCATCGTGAACTATGAATCGCAGCTTTGCGGCATGACCTGGGCGATTGTCCCCACGAAGAACGCTCCGGCGTGGCGAACGTTGCTCAAGGAGCGGTTCCCGCCCCAGACCTGGGAGATCTTCCCGCTCGCTCAATACATCGCACACGACAAGCTCGCTATGGTGCACCACGACCTTGGCCAGTTCGTCACGGACGACGAGGTGCTGGCCTGGACGCTCGGATTAGGCTACGGCATGAGCTATCGGCTCAGCGCGTCGTCCCTGGACAAATCGAGCACCCGGCAATGGCTCTGCTGGCTGGATCGGCTCCAAAAGTCCGTCTGTGCCCGGTTCGTAGGCGAACCTGTACGTGTCTTCGCGCACGATCGTGGCGTCAATTCTGCACCTGAGGATGACGGGATTCTGCAGGCGATCTACGGGCCGGTGGAAGTCGTAGCGAATCTCAACGGCCGTCCCATAACGTCCGGCGGTTGTGAGATCGCCTCACATGGCTTCAGGGCCACAGCGCCAGGTCTCATCGCCGGACACCTGAAGTCCCTCAGTGGCACAGACCTGGGCGACGAGGGCGTAGGCTTCGTCGCGGAAGGTGACGCCGGCCGGACGGACCTGTGGCTCTATTCCAGAGGAGATCGGGACGTGGCTGTTGAACTGCCCGAGCCGATGACCGGCCGCGTGACACTCCGCATGGATGGCGGCTCGGACGTGAATGTCACAGTACAGGATCGCACCCTGGCGCTGCACCTTGGCTACTGGCCGGGCATGGAACGCTCGCAGCCTGATCCGGTCCGATATCTCTGGCATGGCGTCCTGAGCAGGCAGGAGGATGGTTCCATCCTCGTCTGTGCCGGAGACGGCGACATCCACAGGCGTGACGGAAACCTCCCGCGACGGCCGATAGAGCTCTATCGCAGGACATCCGGCCGATGAGTCGCGGCATTTTGACTTGCCGGACCACGCCGGGCAAGCTACAATCCTCTCGTGGCAGCCAGAAGACTCACGACAACTGTGTGCGTTGGTACTGTGAGGCTCGGTTGCTCTGCCCCCATCGTGATCCAGTCGATGACCAAGGTCCCTACAACGGACATCGCCCGGTGCGTCCGGCAGATCAACCAGCTTGTGCGAGCGGGTTGTGCGCTCGTGCGGGTGGCTGTCCCACGGCGGGCGGATACGATTGCATTCGCCGAGATCGTCAAGCGGGTCCGTATTCCGCTGATTGCCGACGTGCATTTCAGCCCGCAGCGCGCCGTCGAGGCCATCGAGGCCGGCGCCGCCAAGATCCGGCTGAATCCGGGCAATATCAAGAACCCGGACGAGATCCGCCGCGTCATCGACGCCGCCAAATCACACAAGACTGCCATCCGCATCGGCGTCAATGAAGCCAGCATCCGCGACCTCCACCAGGAAGCGGTCCCCCCGCAGGAGCGAACCGAGCTCATGCTCGAGGAGATGCGCCGGTACATCCGCCTGTTCGAGGATCGCGGCTTCGATCAGTTGGTGCTCAGCGCCAAGAGCAGCAACACCCTGCGAACCATCGAGGCGAACCGGCGCATCGCCGAGAGCTTCCGGTACCCGCTCCATCTCGGCCTGACCCACGCCGGCCTGCCCCAGGATGCAACCGTCCCCTCTGCCGTCGCGCTCGGCACGCTTTTGGCCGAGGGGATCGGAGACACGATCCGCGTCAGCGCCGCCGGCGATCCGGTGATCGAGACCCGAATCGCGGCACAAATCCTCGTCGCGCTGGAGCTTCGCGAGCGGTCCTCGCCGGAGCTGATCGTCTGTCCCACCTGCGGGCGGACGGAGATCGATGTCGTCAAGCTGGCCAAGCAGGTGGAGAAGGCCCTGCGCAAGGTGAATCGGCCGTATCGTGTGGCGGTCATGGGCTGCGTGGTCAATGGGCCCGGCGAGGCCGCAGACGCCGATTTCGCCATCTGCGCCGCCAAGGGAAAGGCCTACTTCTACCGCCAGGGGCAGAGGATCGCAGTCGTGCCCGAGACGCAGATCATCCCCAGGCTTCTCCAGACAGTATCGGAGTTCACACAAGACCGTTGAAGGTCCACCGTGGTCACGACCGATAACATCACCAGACAGATGCTGAAGCGCCTCCTGGTGGCTATTGTCTTCGGCGTCGCGTTCGGCTACATCGAATCGGCGGTCGTTGTCTATCTGCGCGCGATCTTCCACCCTGATGGCTTTCACTTCCCGATGCAGGTCTTCGCACTGACCGCTCAGGGCAGACATCTGCTGTTGACGGAGATCGGACGGGAGATGGCAACACTGGTGCTGATCGCCACCGGCGCATGGCTCTTCGGTCGCAACCGGCAGGAGTTCGCCGCGTACTCCCTGCTCATCTTCGCGGTCTGGGACATCTTCTACTACATCTGGCTGAAGGTGCTTCTGGACTGGCCCGCGACACTCCTGGATTGGGACATTCTGTTCCTGATTCCAGTGGCCTGGGCATCGCCAGTCCTGTATCCGGTCCTCGTCTCGATGGCGATGTTCCTGTTCGCGGTGATGATCCTCGTTCGCAGCGCACGGGGCCGGTCCGTCGTGGTGACGCGAGGGGACCTGCTCGGCTGGCTGGCAGCCGCCGTCACGGTCGTGGTTTCCTTCTGCCTCCCCGGTGTGCAGATCAGCCAGCCGGACTACGCGAGTCACTTCCACCCGTCGCTATTCGCCGCCGGCTACGCCCTTGGTATCGCTGCTTGTCTGCGGTCCTTCTTCCGACAGCCTGCGGCCCTGGCGCGGGCGTCGTAGGTCCAACTCCGGCCTGGCTTCATGCCCCGGTACTGGCGGGACGTCGAGCGGACGAGCGGCGTGAAGGACCGTTCTCGTCCTGCGCGAGGAATGATTCGAACCGGCCGAAGATCATTTTGCCCGCCGAGGTTTGCAGGGAGCTTGTCACACTGATCGCCACGTCCCTGCCGATCTTGTTGCGCCCATTCTCAACGACGACCATCGTGCCGTCGTCGAGGTAACCGATGCCCTGGTCCGCTTCCTCGCCGGGCTTGACGATCCTCACCTGCATCTGCTCGCCGGGCAACACGACGACCTTGAGCAGATTGGCCAGGTCGTTGACGTTCACCACGTCAACGCCGCGCACCTGTGCGACCTTGGTCAAGTTGTAGTCGGTCGTGGCGATGCGCCCGTTGCAGGCCTTGGCGAACAGCAGGAGCTTCTGATCCACACCTTTGGCCTCCTCGATATCCGCCGCGTTCGTCTCGTCGATCTCCACGTCGATCGTGGAACTGGCCTGCATCTTGTTGAGCACGTCCAGCCCCCGTCGTCCGCGGTTGCGCTTGAGCTTGTCGGCGGAGTCGGCGATAAGCTGCAGCTCGTTAAGAACGAAGCGAGGCACAATCACTGGCGCATCGAAGAACTTGTTGGCGCACAGGTCGGAGATGCGCCCATCCACGATGGCCGACGTGTCGAGCACCAGCGGCCTCGCGCCTTTGGTCTGCTTGGCGAACTCGACGTACGGAATCACGAACCGGATATCGTCCTTCGTTCGAATCACGATGCTGATCGTCAGGTAGCAAATGCAGATTCCGACAATCCACTTGATCGCGGTGACCGTCTGAGTGGCCATCTGAATCGCATAGGAATCATTGATCATGTCGACGATGGGTGCCAGGACGCCGCTGATGATCAAACCCACGATCAGGCCGAAGAACACCCCCGCCAGGGCCCCGAGCTTGCGCCGGGGGGTCAACGCGTCCACCATGAAGACAAACGCCCCCATCCCAAAGCCGGCGATGAGCACCCCGATGAAGTTCGCCGGCATGTCCGCCGCCTGCCGTGCGATCTCCATGGAGCTGACACTGGCCAGCATGAAGGCGACCAGCACGACCCAGAAAATCGCCCTAAGAATCCACAGCAACATCGCTATGACCTCCAAATGATGACGTTGACAACATCAGTATGCATGCCATTATATCCATCGGCCACCGTGACGACAATCATTACTCAACCCTTCTCACGCAAGCAGGGATAGCAAACGCCTATGGAGAACAGTGCACCCGCAAATGCGTGATCGCCCGGACAAAAAAGGGCTTTCCTCTACAGGAAAGCCCTTCACCTTCACTTGGATGTGCCGTGCGAGACGGCGTGCACTACCCCCGAGTTACTGAGGAGGCTGCTCCGGTTGCGGCTCTGCCTGAGGCGGCTCCGCTTGATCTGCGGGAGCCTGCTCTCCGGCGGCTCCTTCGGCTGGCTGGGACTCCTTGGTGGCCTTTTCCCGCTTGGCTTCCGCGCGGCGTGCCAAGGCATCCTTGATCCGCAGGGTATCGCCGCCGGCGGAAACGCCACTGGAGGAGGGAGCGGGAGCGGGCTGCGGCTCGCCGCCGCGTCGCGCCGATTTCTTCGGCGGACCCGACGGGGCGGCATGCTCTTCCGCCGCCCACTGCACGCGACGCAGGCTCAACCCGATCTTGCGGGCCTCCGGATCGACCTTCAGTATCTTGACTTCCACCTCGTCGCCCGGCTTGACGACATCCTGGGGCTTGTCGATCTTGTGATCGGCCAGCTCCGAGATGTGCAGCAGGCCTTCCAGATCGGGCTCCAGCTCGACGAACGCGCCGAAGTTGGTCAGCTTGGCGATCTTGCCTTTGATGATGTGGCCGGGGATGTACTTCTCGGGAATCGCGCGAATCCAGGGGTCTTCGCTCATCTGCTTCATTCCGAGCGAGATTCGCTGCTTTTCCTCGTTGACTTCGAGGACGACGCACTTGACCTCCTGGCCTTTCTGGAGCGCCTCGCTGGGATGGCCGAACTTGCGCGTCCAGCTCAGGTCGGAGATGTGGATCATGCCGTCGATGCCCGGCTCGATCTCGACGAAGGCGCCGAAATTGGTCATGCTGCGAACCGCCGCCGTCACGATCGTTCCCGGCGGATACTTGCGGGCGGCCAGCTCCCACGGATTGGGCTCGGTCTGCTTGATGCCCAGGGAGATCTCCTGTTTCTCCTTGTTGACGTTGAGCACGACGACGTCGATCTCGTCGCCGAGATTGACCATTTCGCCCGGGTGGGACAGGCGTCGCGTCCAGCTCATCTCGCTGATGTGGACGAGCCCTTCGATCCCGTCCTCCAGCCGGACGAACACGCCGTAATTCATCACGTTGACGACCTTGCCACGGACCTTGGAGCCGAGCGGATATTTCTCCTCGACCGTCTCCCACGGGCTCGGCGTCTTCTGCTTGAGACCCAGCGAAATCTTCTCGCTTTCCTTGTCCACGCCGATCACGACGCACTCGATTTCCTGGTCCAGGTCCACCACCTCGGACGGATGCGAGATGCGTCCCCAGCTCAGATCGGAAATATGCAGCAGGCCGTCCAGGCCGCCCAGATCGACGAACACGCCAAAGTCGGCGATGTTCTTGACGATGCCCTTGCGAAGCTGGCCGACCTCGATATCGTTGAGGATCTTCTCTTTGCTGGCCTTGCGCTCCTCCTCGATAAGCTTTCGACGCGAGACCACGATGTTGCGGTTGTCCACGTCGATCTTGAGGACTTTGCACTGGATATCCTTGCCGATAAAGCGGCTGATGTCGCCCGGTTTGCGGATATCGACCTGGGAGGCCGGCAGGAAGACCGGCACGCCAATATCGACGAGCAGGCCGCCCTTGATCCGGCGGATGACCTTGCCACTGACGACATCGCCCTCCCTCTTCGTGTTGATGATGTACTCCCAGCCCCGGATCGTATCCGCCTTGCGTTTGCTCAGGAGGATCAGCCCGCTCTCGGAATCGGTGTCTTCGAGCAGGACCTCGATCTCCCGGCCCGGCGCGATGTCCTCAGGGCTGTCAAATTCGCCGGCGTCCACCACTCCTTCGCTCTTGAGGCCCACTTCCACGATCACGTCGTTGCCGATCAACGAGACGATGGTGCCCTTGAGAATGGTGCCCGGCAGGCGAGAATCCACTTTCTTTTGCAGGGTCTGCTCGAGATATTGCGTCTCGTTCTCGCCAAACAGTTGATTCACCTGCTCTTCGAGCTTGTCCTCGGACAAACCCAGCTTGCCAAAGATGTTTCGATCTACCATACGCTTGATCCCTTGTGGAGTCTGTTCATTCGATCGAGCGGCGCCCCACATACACACCGGCCGACCCTTACGGACCTTAATCGCGCGATCATCCGCGCCCTTCACGCCCCGGCGTACGCAGCCGGGACAATCCTGATTTCAAAAGAGCGGCAGGCGCCATCAGCGTGTCGGTTCGAATGCTCCCAGACGACTGACAAACTCGTCGATGACCCAGTTGGGGGTCGAGGCCCCCGCCGTCACACCGGCGATACTCCTGCCAAACAGCACATTTCTATCAAGCTCGTCCCAATTCTGCAAGTGAAAGGTTGCCGGGTTGTGATTTTTGCACAGTTCCGCCAGCCGGCGGGTATTGGCGCTGTGCAAGCCGCCCAGGACGAACATGACATCGACCCTCTTGCACAGGGCAATGGCCGACTCCTGCCGTTTGACCGCCTCCTTGCAGAGGGTGTTGATGACCTTCATCTCGCTGAAGCTGCCTCGGCCGATGACGCCGAGCATCCGGCCCAGATGCTCCGGGCTCTGCGTCGTCTGGCAGACGATGCCGAGCCGGCCGTCCCCGGGCAGCCTGTCCAGGTCGTTCTCGTCAGCCACGACGACCACATCGCCCACGCAGCCCATGACGCCCTGCACCTCCGGGTGGTTCTCCTCCCCGATGATCACGACTTCGTAGCCTTCCTGTTCCAGTTGCTTGGCAATCTGCTGGACGCGTTTGACGAGCACACAGGTGGCGTCCACGATGCGCAGGTGCTTCCGCCGCAACTGGTCCAGCTCCTTCGGGGCCACGCCGTGCGAGCGGATCAACACTGTGCCGGAATCGATGTCGTCCACCGACTCCACCGTTCGCATACCCGCGCAGGCCAGCCGGGCCACGACGTCCTTGTTATGGATGATCGGCCCCAGACAGTAGACCGGCTCGCTGCCGTCCGACTGTGCCAGAATCCTCTCCGCCGTGCTGATGGCATTCCGCACGCCAGGACAGAAACCGCATTTCTCTGCTACCAGGACCTTCATAGATGCCTTTACTGCTACTGTGGCGATACGATACCTGTTCAATGCTCGTTCGTCCGCGATCCAGCACGTCTCCCACCCCACGTTCCGGTGCTATCCTACAGCCCTGTCTGCCGGACTTCAAGTTATTCATATCCGTGACGGTGACCTGAGAAACCGGGTGGCAGCGGCAAGCGCCAGCTTGCCGATGGCTCGTCGGACGTACTGCGCCATCGGCAAGCTCCGTTTCACTCCGCTTGGCGCTGCCACCCAGCACAGGCTCAGAGACATCTGCAGAACCAGCCCGCTGGCAGCCCCACATTGCACTTGACGTGGCCGGGGGGACGAGATACGTTGGCGCGTGTCTCATGATGATAGGACTCACGGGACCAATAAGACGTATGATGTGCTATCGCGGCCTGCGGGCGACATTCGTAAATCATAAATGGTAAATCGCAAATCCTAAGGGGAAGGCTATGACCAACAGCAGATTCTCACGTCGTGACTTCATCAAGGCCTCTGCCGTGTCGTTGGCGGCGCTCGGGACCGCCGGGCAGGCATATGCGGCCGGTTCCGATACCGTTCGCGTCGGCATCATCGGCTGCGGCGGACAGGGGACGCGAGACCTCGTCAGTTGCGTGAAGAGCTCGCCCGGCGTGGAGATCGTGGCAATGGCCGACCTGTTCGAGGACCGGCTGAAGGAATCGCTGGCCAATCTCAAGAAGGATGTCCCCGCCGCCGTGAAGGTCACGCCGGAGCGGTGCTTCGTGGGCTTCGATGCCCACAAAAAGCTGCTGCAGACAGATGTGCAGATGGTGCTGCTGACGACCCCGCCTCACTGGCGTGCACAGCATCTCCATGCCGCAATTGAAGCAGGCAAGCACGTGTTCATGGAAAAGCCTGCCGGCGTGGACCCCAAGGCCATTCGCTCCATGATCGAGACCGGGGAGCTGGCCAAGCAGAAGAAGCTGTCCGTCGTCGCCGGCACACAACGGCGGCACAGCAGGAAATACCAGGAGATCATCAAGCGAATTCACGACGGCCAGATCGGCCGGATCGTCTCCGGCCAGGGCTACTGGAACGGCGGCGACATGCTCGGCTACTGGAAGTGGTGGGACAAGGAGAAGCTCTCCGACATGGAGTGGCAGTGCCGGAGCTGGCCGTGGTTCACCTGGACCAGCGGCGACCACATCGTCGAGCAGCACGTGCATAACCTCGACGTCCTGAACTGGGCGCTGCAGGGACATCCGGAACAGTGCATGGGCATGGGCGGCCGGGCCGTGCGAACCCTGGGCAACATCTGGGATCACTTCGCGGTCGAGTACGAGTACGCCAACGGCGTGCGGGTCGAGAGCCTGTGCCGCCAGATCAATGGCTGCACCGACCGGATCGCGGAACGAGTGGTGGGCACCAAGGGCTTCGCCGATATCGATCAGGGCGTCATCACGGGCGAAAAGCCCTACAAGTACAATGGGCCGGACCCCGATCACTACGTGCAGGAGTTTGCCGACCTGATCAAGAGCATTCGTGATGGCACGCCGATCAATGAGGCGAAGAACGTGGCCGAGAGCACGATGAACGCGATCATGGGCCGCATGAGCGCCTATACGGGCCGGGCCCTGAAATGGGACTGGGCGATGAAGGCCTCGAAGCTGGACCTGACGCCGCCGAAGTACGAGTTCGTCGATATGCCGACCGACCCGGTGGCCGTGCCCGGCAAGACGCCATTGATTTGAGATTTCTGATGTATGATTTTTGATTTGAAGGCTGGGTGGCAGCGGCAAGCGCCAGCTTGCCGATGGTTTGCCCATCCGCCATCGGCAAAGCCCTCGGCCTTGCCGCTGCCACCCGATTGAGAAATAACTCCGACTGACCTCCAGATTGAGGTGCTGTGATGAACAACAGGTACGAGCGGCTTTCGAGGCGTGAGTTTGTGGCGGGTGCGGCCGCATTGACGGCGGCCTCGGTATTGGGCTCACGGGCGCACGCGGCGGGTAGTGACAAGATCCGCGTCGGCCTGATCGGCTGCGGCGGACGCGGGACCTACGACACCGGCAACTGCCTCCGAGCGGCCGAGGGCGTCGAACTGGTCGCGATGGGCGACATGTTCAAGGACCGCCTGGACAGTTGCCGGCAGAAGCTCACGAAGGACCTTCCGGACAAAGTGAAAGTCACCGATGACACGTGCTTCGTCGGCTGGGACGCTCACCAGAAGGTCCTGGCCACCGACGTGAACCTGGTGATCCTGACGCAGCCGCCGCACTTCCGGCCCTCGCACCTGAAGGCCGCGGTCGAGGCGGGCAAGCACGTCTTCATGGAAAAGCCCGTGGCGGTGGACCCGGTCGGCGTTCGCTCCGTGATCCAGTCGTCGGCACTGGCGGAGCAGAAGGGCTTGACTATCGTGGCCGGCACGCAGATGCGCCGAATCTCGCACCTCATGGAGGCGGCCGAGAGGATTCACGACGGCGCGATCGGCACGATCCTGGGCGGCCAATGTGTCCGGCTCGGCGACGCCATGCGAAACTGGGGCCCGCGGCAGCGCCAGCCCGGCTGGTCGGATATGGAATGGCAGCTCCGGCGTTGGCTGTTCATGACCTGGCTCAGCGGCGACTTCATCGTGGAGATGCACGTGCACAACCTGGACGTGATGAACTGGCTGATCGGCGCCCACCCGGTGCAGTGCATGGGCCTGGGCGGCCGGCAGCAGCGGACCGAGCCCGAGTTTGGGGATTCATATGACCACTTCGCCGTGGAGTACGAGTATCCGAACGGCCTGCGCATCGAGTACATGGGCACGCAGATGGACAAGGTGGGCGACGGCCGTTCCGACCAGCGGCTGGTCGGAACGAAAGGCCTGATGTATACGGATTCCGGGCGGGTCGTGATCCGGGGGCAGAACCCCGCCGAGATCGCCTGGGACAAGCAGGATCCGTGTCTGAAACAGCACGCAGAGCAGATTGACGCGATTCGCCGGGACAAGCGGTTAAACGAGGGCCGGCGGATCGCGGAGAGCACCCTGACCTCGATCATGGGTCGGATGAGCGCATATACCGGCCGGGCCCTGAAGTGGGATTGGGCGATGAACGCCTCGAAGCTGGACCTGGCGCCGCCGTCGTACGAGTTTGGCGACCTGCCCATGCCCCCGGTGGCCATCCCGGGCAGGACGCCGCTCTTGTAGTTGATGAGAGACTACTGATGATTGATGATGGACAGGAGAATTCATGAAGCGCCTGGTGACTGCCTCTGTCGCTGTATTGCTGATCGCGCCGGCCCTCGCGAGCGAGCCCGCCGGGCCGATCGTGCCGAAGGAGAAGACAATCCTGTGGAATGGCACGGATTTCACGGGGTGGCAGCGATTTCTGCCGGACCCGTCGAAGGATGTGGACAAGACGTGGTCTATCGAGAATGGCCTGCTGCGCTGCACGGGTAGTCCCGCCGGTTACATGCGGACGGAGAAGCCGTACGGGGATTACCACCTCCACGTCGAGTGGCGCTGGCCCGCCAAACCCGGCAACAACGGCGTCCTCGTCCACATGAGCGGCGAAGACAAGGTCTGGCCCAGGAGTCTCGAATGCCAGTTGGCATCAGGCAGCGCGGGCGACTTCTGGGTGATCGGCGGCATCGAATTCGCAGAGCATGCCAAAGGCGGCGGCCGGGTCAAGGGACGCCGGACCGTCAAGCTCCACGAGAGCAGCGAGAAACCGCCCGGCGAATGGAACCAGTACGATATCCTCTGCAAGGACGACTGGGTCGTAGTGCTCGTCAACGGCATCCTACAGAACGTGGCGACGGAATGCTCGGACACCTCCGGCAAGATCTGCCTCCAGAGCGAGGGCGCCCCGATTGAGTACCGCAACCTCTGGCTTGAGCCGATGGAGTAGCCTCCTCACCGGGGGGGGGGAAATCGCCGCACGAGGGAAGATTCGATACGTAAAAGAAACTGGCCGGAGCGGGCCCGGCGCCGGCTCCTTCCGTTGGCGTATGGAAATGTCAGGGCGGCATTCTTGCGAGGCGAACAATGGGAATGGATCAGACATACCACCAGCCTGGCGTCTCGCGGGTGCTCCAGTCGCGGGAAGAAACCCGCGCCTTCTACGACAGGATCGCAGGCGTGTACGACTTGCTCGGGGAGTGAAGTAGTGGCGTCTGCCGCGAGCATCCGCAGCTACCGAGCATCGGATCGGCCGGCAGTCCGTGAGATTGCCTGCGACACCGCCGACGCGGGCGAGCCGGTGGAGCGGCTCTTTCACGATCGGGAGGTCTTTGCCGACATCGTGACTCGCTATTATACCGATTACGAGCCGAACTCGCTCTGGGTGGCCGACTGCGACGGTCAGGTCGTCGGCTACCTGACTGGCTGTCTGGACACCCGAAACGAGAAGCGGGTGACAGGAAGGCGAATCCTGCCCAGCGCAATCACCGGCGCGCTGGCTCGCGGGGTCCTCTGGCACGCCGACGCGTGGCGTCTGCTGGCGGCGTTCGCCGGGACTGTTGCCCTCGGCGGCTTTCCGCACCCGATCGATCTGACCGCGTATCCCGCTCACCTCCACATCAATATCCGCCAGGGTTTCCGCAGCCGCGGGCTGGGACCTCAGCTCGTAGACGCCTTTCTGCAACAGGCTGATCACGTCGGGGTCCGGGGCATCCACGTCGTCACACGCGGCGACAACGCCGCCGGCCGCAGGTTCTTCGAGAAGACCGGATTCAGACTCCTGTTTGAGAAGCCGTTGGTCCTGCCGGCGAAAGCATGGTTCAGACGAACATCGACCGCCGTATACGGGCGGAGCCGGGAGGCGTGATATGCGAGCGCATGGATGGCTTCTGGGAATGATCGTGGCAGCGGTCATCATCGTTGTACCCGTTCTATGGCTCCGCGGCCCCACAACGACAATGCTGTCGAGCGAGCTGCCCAAGGCGCGTGTGACGTCGGAGAGCATGGGCAATCCGCAGAGAATCCTGATCTCCGCAAAGACCTGCGCCGGGGACATCCCCCTGGAGTGGGCGGCCTGGCGCATTCTGGACGTCCGGACTGCGACAACCGCAGAGCCTTGATGGAGAAACGTGGGATTGTCTTGGCAGTCCGGCGACGCTGCGACCGAACTTCTCCGCCCTCGCGACGTACAGTAGTCTGACAGGTTTTCCTCCGCGTAGTGACAGGATCGAAATGTGTGAAAGGCGCCGACAGTTTCCCGCATCTATGGAAGGGGAACTGCCTGTCAGGTGGATGCATTGAATGAGATCAGTCAGGTGAACAAGAGCTGTAAAGGGAGGTATGCCATGAGTTTGCGGAACAGAGTAAAGGAGTCTGGCCCGGGGCGTGCGATGTTCCTCGGCGTGCTATTTGTCTGTCTGCTGGTGACGGCGGGTCCCGCCTTGTCCCAGAACCGCGCGGACGCCGCAAAGGAACTATCCAGAGCGTTCTCGGCAGCGGCCAAGACGGCGATGCCGGCCGTGGTGTCCATCAAGGTGGAGAAGGCCGTGGAAGTGAATCCGATGGCAGGGTCAGGAAGTCCCTTCGGATTCAACGATCCATTCGGTCAGTTCGACGACGACTTCCTGCGCAGGTTCTTCGGCGGCAGAATGCCCCAGAGACAAAGTCCTCAAAAATACGTGGAGCGCGGCCAGGGCTCCGGCTTCATCATCAGCGAGGACGGCTACATCCTCACGAACAATCACGTGGTCGGCGACGTGGACAAGATGACCGTGGAACTGAAGGACGGCCGCAAGTTCACCGACGCCAAGCTGATCGGCACCGACCCGGACTCCGAAGTCGCTCTGATCAAGATTGAAGGCGACCACTTCCCGGTCCTGCCGCTGGGCGATTCCGATAAGATCGACGTTGGCGACTGGGTCATCGCGATCGGCAATCCCTTCGGTCTCAATGAGACGGTCACCGTCGGCGTCGTCAGCGCCGTGGGACGCAGCAACGTGCACATCGCGGCGTACGAGGATTTCATCCAGACCGACGCGGCCATCAACCCCGGCAACTCGGGTGGCCCGTTGATCAATCTCGACGGCAAGGTGATCGGCATCAATACCGCCATTGTCAGCCAGAGCGGCGGATACATGGGGATCGGTTTCGCCATCCCCGTGAACATGGCACGCACCATCGCAGACCAACTGAAGAGCAGCGGCAAAGTCAGCCGCGGATACCTGGGCCTCTACGGCCAGGATGTCACGCCCGACGTGGCGGAGCTGATGGGCCTGAAGGACGCCGGCGGCGTGGTCATCGCCCAGGTGGAAGAGGGCGGGCCGGCGGACAAGGCCGGGCTCAAGAGCCGCGATGTGATCCTGGAGATGAACGGCAAGAGCGTCCAATCCTACGACACGTTCCGAAACGAGGTCGCCGCGATGCGGCCGGGCAGCGCGGTCCGCCTCACGGGCCTGCGGGACGGCAAGCCACTCGATCTCACCGTCACGTTGGGCGAGCGGCCCGGAGCCACCACACAGGCGCAGAAGCCGTCGGACGAACCTGAACGACATCTCGGCTTGCAGGTCCAGGACCTGACCAAAGACCTGGCCGACCAACTGGGCTACGAACCGGGAGAGGGCGTTGTCGTCACCGCCGTGCAGCCCGGGGGTCCGGCGGCCGAGGAGGGAATCCAACGAGGAGATCTCATCCTCTCCGTCAACAATCGCAACGTCAACAGCGCCCGTGAATTCGGGAGGGCAATCAACGCGGCGAGAAAGGCCGGCAAGGTGCTCCTGCTGGTCAAACGCGGCGATCTCTCCCAATTCGTGGTGATCCCGTTCGAGTAACCCACAAGACAAGACTGGTCCTCCGATCGCGGCCGGGGGCGCTCAGGTAGGGGTGCCTCCGGCCCGATTCATTTCCAGGACCCGACCGCGCGTTCCTTGATTTCCGTCACGATCCGCCGGTATGATGGCTGAACGTCTGTGTATTCCACCACCGAGCTACAGAGGACACAGAAAATGGAACGAACAAGACGTTCGCTGGCGGACCATGTCCTGTGCGCCTGTGCCGCCGGCCTGTGGCTGGCCTGCGTCGGCGGATGTCCGTCGAAAGGTTCGCAGGACAGCAACCAGCCGCCCGCAACCGCTAGCCCACCGCCGGCGACGAGCAACGAACAGCCAGCAACCCACAACCCACAACGATCTGCCGTTGCCCACTACGGCTACAGGGTCGTGAAGACCTATCCGCACGACCCACAGGCGTTCACGCAGGGTCTCGTATACGAGAACGGCATTCTCTACGAAGGCACGGGTCTCTACGGCCGGTCCGTCCTGACCAAGCGGGACCTGAAAAGCGGAAGGCTCCTCAAACGCGAGCGGCTCCCCCGCCGGTACTTCGGCGAGGGCATCACCGTCTTTCGTGACAAGATCTTCCAACTTACCTGGCAATCGCAGACCGGCTTCGTCTACGACAAGACCACCTTCCGCCTGCTGAAGGAATTCAAGTACACAGGCGAAGGCTGGGGGCTCACCCACGACGGCAAGAACCTCATCATGAGCGACGGCACCGCGAATCTGCGGTTCCTCGATCCGAACACCCTCGCCGAGACTCGCCGCGTCACTGTCCACGACGAGCATGGCCCCATTGATCTGCTCAACGGACTCGAATATGTGGCACCCCCGCCCCCGGGGATGGTCGATTCGAATTCCCAGCCGAGGGCGGCTGGGCCACACATCTTCGCCAACATCTGGTCCAGCGACTTCATCGCCGTCATCTCACCCGAAACCGGGCAGGTGACGGCCTGGCTCGACTTGTCCACCCTCTACCCGCGTCCCGCCGACTCCGAATTCGTCCTCAACGGCATCGCCTACCTCCCCGAATCCAACCACCTCCTGATCACCGGCAAATGCTGGCCCAAGCTCCACGAAATCGAACTCATTGCACAGCCACCAACATCTCAGCAGTAGCCGATTGGCCTCAGACGATTCTCAATCCCGTTGACTTCCCATGCATGAAAGGTTATCCTCTTTGCCGGCAGCGAAAGGGACCTGGATGTTGAAAGTGCATGGATGGATACCAGCGACGTCAAATGCGAGGCAAGGATGTTAGACATGACCACTGAATCATGGATAACGGCATTCCGTTCCCTATCGTATGTAGGCGTCGCGCTAATGGCAATCACCACCATCGCCACGTCTGTGCTCCAGGCGCGCGTCAATAAGGCCAAGGATCAGGCCAATAGGATCAAGGATCAGAAGATCGATACCCTCGTGAGCGGGAACAATGAACTCCTTGCAAAGAACAGTGAACTGCTTTCCACGGTGACTCAGTATCAGCAGGATCTCTTCACCAAGGATGCGAGAATCAAAGAACTGGAAGTGAAGGCCAAGAAGGCAAGCCGGGGTATTACGTCGATGTACAGTTTCAATGGGCAAAGGCGAACAACGGCCGGTGGCAATATCAAGGTCGAGGCAGGAGTGGAAGCTGGGATCTTCCAGCGCATGGCAGAGCTTGAGAAGAACAGGGCCTATTCTGAGTTGATAGCTCTATGCGAAGAGCAGATCAAGAAGACGCCCACATGGCTAACGCCGTATCTTTATCTTGGCGTCGCATACGCAAATACAGGGAATAGAGAAAGGGCAATCTTGAACCTGGAGCATGTGGTTACCGAAGCCGCAGGCGACCCTGCCTATGCTGAGGCAGCGACACTCCTTGAGCGGCTCACAAAGCAGTGATACCACGCTGGTAGGCCCGCGTTTCTTGGCGCAATTCAACGGATACACGACCCGCTGACTGCCGAGACCAAGGCAAGACAGAGAAGACACCCTGGAGTCCTATGATCACAATGTGATTGGCAATCAGAGTCGGACTTCAAACCCTGCGCATTGAGATGAGCCGCGCTTCTTGACAAGACCACATGGGTAAGCAGGGCCTTCACTTTCCGCGCTGTCGCCGATACCGCTTGGTCAGGTCCACGATCTTGCCGTCTTCCAGCACATACACGGGAGTGCCCGTCTCAAGACCGATTTGCAGGGCCCGCTTGGCGGCGCGGCGCAGCGCTGCTTCAGAGCCTATGATATCCGGGTCCTTTGAGCCGTGTTGCTGTCTTCTGGTCATGCATTGTCCTTTGAAACGATGAGCCTTGGCGTCGACTCGGAGTTGTTGTACAAAGCCCATGTATCCACCAGTTTCTGGTACAGGCGCTCGAAGTTCCGCAGGCCTGCATCAAACCGCCGGCGGATAATCTCCTCGGGTATGTTGTGCCCGCCTTGAGCCACGCGTGCGGCGACCCTGACAACCGCTACATCTGCTGAGGGTAGGCTGAGAAAGATCAGTTCCACGTGATATCCGGCTGCCCGCCAACGGGGGATCAGCCGTGCATAATTGCGCCCTGCCAGGGTCGTCTCGAAGGCGAAACTCTCCCCGGCTTGTGCGCGTCGCTTGATCTCCTGGAGCATCAGCCGACCCGCTCGCAAGCCGGCTCGATCCGGATCGAACGGTGAGAGCAGGGCCAGCGCGCACTTTAGGTAAATTGGGCTGGCGCGGTAAGGGGTTTTGGGGGAGAATCGTTTCGTGTGACATGCTTTTACA
>JAFGJR010000032.1 GCA_016928975.1 Sedimentisphaerales bacterium
GAGTCCGACGACTGGCACTAAGTCGTAACAAGGTAGCCGTAGGGGAACCTGCGGCTGGATCACCTCCTTTCTAGGGATTACTAGAACCCGGTCCTGCCTATAGGCGGAACCGTGAGTAGTCAGGCACCTTCGCTGCTCAAGGCTCACTGTCACTTGTTGAGGATATCTAAGCCCGGTTTTCGGACCGGGCTTTCTTTTTGCGCCCCCCTTCCCTGTCATTCCTGCGGAGCTTGTCCTCGACCTGATCGAGGAGCAGGAATCCACTCCTGTCATTGCGAGCGCAGCGCGGCAATCTTGCTTCCGTGCCATTCCCTGCCCATGGCCGCGAAAAACGCCGGGTATCGTCGATTCCCCTTGCCTTTTGGGGTGAACCGGGACACAATTTGGGCAATGATCGAGTTCGAATGGGATCCTGAGAAAGCCAAGGCCAATCGCTCGAGACATCGGATCAGTTTCGGCGAAGCGGCCACGGCCTTGCGCGATCCGTTGGGCATCACTGTGTTCGACCCCGATCACTCACAGGATGAAGATCGTTATCTCACTGTCGGCATGTCGGACCGCGGTCGAGCGATGATAGTCGCCCATACGGACCGTGGCGACAGAATCCGCATTATCAGTGCGCGGGAGTTGACCCGTACCGAGCGAGAGCATTATGAAGAAGAAATCCGCAGAAGGCAGGAACGATGACCTCCGCCCGCAATATGACTTGGGCGAGCTGCTCAAGACGGGCGTGCAGGGCAAATACGCCGAGAGATACCGCCAGGGGACAAATCTCGTGTTCCTGGCTCCCGACGTGGCCGACGCCTTTCCCTCGGCCGAAGCTGTCAATGAGACCTTGCGCCTGGTCCTCCAACTGACCAAGCTGCGTGCCAAAGGCAGGAAACCAGTCAGGAAGTCATGACGGCCATCTCGGCCCCCTTCCCTGTCCTTCCCGCGAAGCCTGTCCTCGACCGGATCGAGGAGCGGCAATCCAGGTGTTCTCACGCAGAGAACTGAAAGGAAGAAGGTAGGAGCCAACCGACGCTGGCCCCTGACACCCGATCTCCGACCCCTGTTCCTCAATCCGCAATCGGACGGGCCTGCCCGTCCTCCTGCCCCAATCATCAATCGTAAATCGGGGCTTCTTTTTTCCACAAGACTGGCTTTCCTGGCACCGCTTGTCACCTGTCACATATCACTTCCCACTGCGGCCCCCGCCGCTTGGCTCACTGTCACTTGTTTTGGATATCTAAGCCCGGTCTTCGGACCGGGCTTTCTTTTTGCGCTCCGCTTGTGCTTACTCCATAGCAGGGGACGCGATAAGGTCGGGTAGATCGGAGGGATTCTGCGAAACGGACCACGACCATGCCCCGAAGCCAGCGTGTGCATTCACCGCTTTGACCCATTCATCGAGAAAGGCCCGCTTGGTCCTATCCTGCTCAGTGTCCTGTCCCTTCGTCTCAAGGATCAGGAACGTGCCGTTCGCCAGCCGGATCAGGAAATCGGGCCGGTACTTCCGTATGACGCCGCGATAGGTGTAGAGCACCTCAAAACCCAGGTGGTCATTCTTCGCCCAAGCTGCCACGTTCTCGTTGCGGTCAAGCTGGAACGCTTCGCTGGCTTCCCACGTGCTATCGAAGACGCAGAAGTTGATATGAGACCGCTCTGTAAACTCGCACGGCCTGCCCGTGTACCACGTTCGCATATCGCCCGTAGAACGAATCGGCCGGTCATTGTCGAAGACCGGCTCAAGGGTCTCCACGTTGTCAGGCCGGATAGCATCGGCGATATGTTGAACCACCCGGTTCATGTTCAGGGTGATGACGATGCGCTTCCTCAGTTCGTCCTGGTGAAAGAGGGAAGGCGAAACCCGAATCTTGCCGCTTTCGATGAACTGCTCTACAATCCGAAACAATTGTGCCAGCAGTGCTTCCTTGCTGCCCTTCCAGTTCTTCTGCATTTTCTCATAGTTGTCAAGAGCAACGCGAAACACGATCCGTTGCATCCTGTTCTCGCGGCCGAGTCGCTCCAGATCGATAGCCGTGATCTTCGTCACATCGGGCTTGCCTTCTACTATTGGGGCCATTTCCGCCAACTGCGCGGTCTCAAAAGCATTCAGTTCCAAGGGCTTGACCGTCTTGAAATCAAGCGAAAGACGCGGCCGGAACACGCTGTCTATCCGGATGATATTCGGCCAGCGAATCTCGAATTGCCTCTTCTCCGCGACCGGCTCAATCGCCGTCTTCGGTGGCGGTGGCGGCGGTGGCGGTCCGTCCTCTGACTCATGCGGCAAGAACGTGAACGGCACACCGAAGATGTTGACGTACTCGGCTTCCATCAGCCCCGTCTTGGGGTTCAACTCATAAGCGGTACGCCGTAAGCCCCGCCCGACAACCTGTTCGCAAAGCAACTGGCTTGTGAACGCACGCAAGCCCATGATATGGGTCACTGTCTTGGCGTCCCATCCCTCGGAGAGCATCCCGACAGAAATCACGTTCTGAACGAACTCCCCATGCTTGCCTCTCTGCCCTACGGTATCGACGATCTGCCTGAGCAGTTCCGCCATTTTCTGTTTCGTCAGCTTCTTTGTTGGCTGCGCTTCTTCCTCTGCGTCCTCACCCGGCTCGACCTGGATAGCCAGCGCCTCTTCTTTTGCTTCGGCTTCGTCCAACACTTTCGAGTCGATATGCAACGTTCGCTCCGGATTGCACAACTCACTGATTTCGACTTTCTTATGGTCGAAGGCATACTTGATCCGCGCTGCTGTGTGGGTCGTGTTGGCAACGGTTATCATCACAGGCGGTGTGGTGCGGCCCACCTTCTCCCACTGCTCGGCGGTTTCTTTCCAGTCCGTTCCGAGAAGGTAGTACCCATTGATCACAAGGTCCGGGAGTGGCTCTTCCGGCTCGGCCTTACGGATGATGTCGGCGCTCACCGTTGGGTCTCGGTATATGTGATAGAGCTTGGACTTGTAGGTCTTGGCGTCCGGCAGAGCATCGTCTCGGACCACCACGCGCGGAGTCTTCACAAGCCCCGATTCGATAGCATCGTTCAAGCCAAAGTCACTGACTACCCATCCGAATAATGCTTCCTCAGAACTCTTCTTGCCGGACGGGGTAAACGGCGTTGCCGAGAAGTCAAAGCAGTTCAAAATCGCACGCGCCTGATGGATTCGATCCAGACCGCCTATCCAGACAGTCGCTTCTTCGGCGCTGTCCTTCATGTCTCGCTGTCTCAGGTATTTGCCGATGGACTCGACATTGATCCGCCAGGCGTGGTGGGCTTCATCATTTATCACCACGATGTTCCGTGCATTCGCCATATCGCCCAGGACTTCGCGCACGTAGGCTTCGTTGCTCTTGACGCCTCTCTTATCGACGCCGCGTCTCTTGGCAAGCTGCTCTTCGGTATCCCAGCTTAGCGTGTGCCAGTTGTGAATGATGATCTTGCCCTGTCTGAGCTTCTCAATCAGGCCAGCCGGGACAAGATTGAACTCATCGTAGTAATTCCCTGCGCCGAAGGGCTGTAGCACCTGCAAGCGGCTTTTGACCGTCAAGCCGGGTGCAATCACGAGAACGTTCTTGGAGAATCGCGTGTCTTGCGGATATGTCACCTTGTTCAAGACCTGCCACGCGATGAGCATGGCCATAACGACGGTCTTGCCGGACCCGGTAGCCATCTTGGCGCACAGCCGGACGAAATCCCCGCCGTCTTTCGGCACGTCGATTCCCACCTTCTCAGAACCAGGCCCTTCAATCAGCCAGATCAACGTTTCTATCGCTTCCAACTGGCAGAAGAAGAGCGGATACTGCCTCTCCTCGATGCTTCGCCAGTGTTCGAGCAGTCTCTTGGTGATGCCCGTGATACCCGGATAGCCCGCCTCTCGCCACGCCTTCACGCGGGGCCGGATTTTGTTCACGAGCGGCAGCTCGACGAACACGCCAGGATCATCGAAGTCTTGCGAGTCCGGTGTCGCCACCACGTAACCTGCAGGCCGGCGGCCTTCTCTCTTGTCGAAGGTCCGCGTCTGTCTGTCGTAGTGCCAGTGGCACTTCGGCTCCTCGTAAGGCGAGTTGACGATCAAATGGTCTATCGTAGTACGGCTCACTTGGTCTCTTCTCCCTCGCCGAGACCCTTGGCGTCGGGTCCGTCGAGTTCCAGGTGCGGCGTCGACTCCTTCAGTCTCTTTTCGACCTGCTTGATGGGCTCGGCGGGAGCCAGGCTCTCGGGCATGGTGCCACCGATGCGTTGGATCGCTTGGCGCACCTCTTTGCCGACTTGCCGGTGAGTGTCAATCGCTCGTTGTTGGCCCTTGATGCCCTCTTTGGCCAGCTTTTCGCGTGTCTGGGTCATACGGAACTGGTTGGCCGCCAGCTCGGTTGTCCCCATGCGGTCCAGGAGGTTCTCGCTGCCTGCAATGCGCTTACGAGCCTTGATCTGCTCGCTGCCCAGCCCGCCGTACAGACCTTTGTAGCCCGCGTCGTGGAAGACGCCGAACATCGCGCTTTGCACGCCGGCGTTTCGTGCGGCGCCCGACAACGCTTTGAACTCCTCCGTCGTCTGCTTGCGCAAGTCCAGCCGCTCCATGTCCCGCAGGCGAGCATCGCTGAGCTCCTGGCGGCGGGTCTGGATCGCGAAGTACTTCTGAGCAAGGGCAATCTCCGGCTTGCGAGGATCGCCGTTCTGGGCAATCAGGTAGCAGGCGAAACGAGACAGCGAGTAGTCATCCACGTCCCGCTGTCCGCCCTTGCCCAGAACGATCATTTTGCGCGCGCGCGCAAAATGATGCTCCGGATCGTTACCCGATTGCTGGCAAGAGGTTATGGCCTTGGCGACCGCTTTCTCAAAGCTGCGCCAATGGTTGTAGCCCAGAAGCGGCTGGAGGTCGCGAGCGCTCCAGTATTCCGCGCCATGCTGGTTGACAAGCTTCAACTGCTCGAAGCCCGTGTCTTCAGAGCGCCGGCGAACAGGTACGGGAAGGTTCTCTTCAACCATAAAGGGTGCTCCCTCAATCTCGTAAGTCCACGATCTTCAAGCTCTCGATCCCCCTGTCGTCGATGATCTTGACCGCTGCCCGCTTGTTCTCCCCCGCATCGAACGGCAAGGATACCGTCCCCCGGTACGCCTCGATCAGGTCCTCGTCAATCTCGGCTTTCAGGTTCTTCGCCAGTCTCGCCCAGCCATCTTTCTCGCCTGCCATCGGGAAGAAGACCTGCCTTGGGAACAGACTTCTGCCGTCGTAATCCGTATCCAGCAACCACATGGCGATATTGCCGGTCCCGCCCGATTCGAGATTGCCCGTTCGCGTGTTGAAGTAATCGAACCCAAGCATTTCGACCTTGTACTTGCCCTTGTCATCCCCTTGCGTGATTCTGTGGAGCTTCACGTCCGGCTGGCCGATCAGCCAGAAGCTCTCGTTGCTGGCCCGCTTCTTCTTCAAGTCGTCTGTGAGCAAGTCTTCGGTCATCTTGACTTTCAGCAACGTCACACCCGGCCAGTTCGTCTCATCGATATCCTTGGCCGCTTCCGGGTCGAATTCAAACGCCGCAAACAGAACGATCTTCGGCTTGGGAACCAAGTGCTCCGCTTCCTCAAGGGCCAAGGCCACCTGTCTTTGCTCAAGCGGCGCATGTTCAGGGCCAAAGGATATGACCACTCTCTCAGGCTTGTCACCTTTGGTCTCCGCATCGGCATGAAGCAGACGCGTCCCGCCCATCGGCTCGACTCTTGAGAATTCCATCCTCTGGCCGCCTTTACCCCGAATACCTGTCTTGAATAGTTCATCCCGCCATTCGGATTGACGCAGGGTCTCTCCGGAACGCACGATGGACAAGTCGCCCGCCGGCGCTTCTCCGACCTCATCTAACGGCTTGACCATTGGAGCTGGTACCGCCTCAACCGTGAACGGCCCCGTCACACGCGTCCTCGAATTGTCCACATGCGGCTGATCATGAAGCGTCTCCTCGCCCGGCGGTTCGCTGGTGGCAACCGATTTCAAGGTGACATGAGGTGCCGTATCGTACTTGAAACCACTCCCAACACCTTCAGAAGGATGTGCAAGTTCGTAGTAGTCGAACAGAGCTGCCATAAGCCGCTGCTTAGCCAGCGAGACCGCTATACGCGATGTATCACACGTAATCCAACGTCTGCCCCACTGCTCGGCAACATAAGCCGTGGTCCCACCGCCGCAGGTTGGATCGAGGACCAAGTCACCAGGCTGCGTCGCCATCAGAAGACACCGTTGAATGACCTTCTCTGAAGTCTGCACAACGTATGTTGCTCGGTAGGCGCCTTCTGTATCAGTCCAGAAGTTGGTGAGTCGCGTTATAGGATAGTCATCGAAATATAGGACATAGGTAAGCGCACTGGCTGTCTCATACAGTCTCTTAGCCTTCTTGAGGTTATCCATACCCTCCTTGTTGGTTCGCCAACTCTTCCCAGCGCCTGGTCGATACCAAGTGCCGTTAAACTCATACTCAAAATCCCCCGTGGCGAAATAGCCGCTCGGCCTCAAGTCAAGGGGGATGAACACCCGACTGCCTAGAGGGATCAAGTCTGGTGATTCCTTTTCCTCGGCTGTCATTGTCCTGCGACTTCCATCAGGCAGCTCTATATAACTCCAATGTAGGTCCCCTTTCCAGTGCTTTTGGATGAAGAGGGGATTGAATCTAATTCTTTGTATGTCTCTACCGTACCAGAGTATGTGGTCTCCTATCGTTTCGAGGAGCCTTGTGTTGCCCATTGTCATTTTCTTCGTCTTGTACGTAATCATGCAGACGAAGTTGGCGTTCCCGAATACATCATCGATAACAGATTTCACACGGTGTGCATTCTCATCGGAAATCTGGACGAAACAGGAGCCGGATTCACTGAGCAATTCTCTTGCTATGAGTAACCGATCCCGGAGGTACGTGAGGTATGAGTGAATCCCGAGTTCCCATGTGTCGCGGAAAGCCCTTATCATTTCCGGTTCTTGTGTAAGGTCTTCATCTTTGCCATCCTGAACACTTCGCTTGTTCACAAATGGCTGGAAATTGGAGTTGTAGTTGACGCTATAGGGCGGATCGATGTAGACCATCTGGACCTGTCCGGCCATGCCCTCTTTTTCCAGCAGGCTGTTCATCACGAGCAGGCTGTCACCCGCAATCAGCCGGTTCTTCCAGCCGTGGGAGTGTTGATAGAATTCGATGGCTTCGCGAAGCGGTCGTTCTTCGTCGATGAAGCCGAACCAGCCTTGCTGTTGCTGGCCATTCTTCTTCCTGACCGCCTCGATGATCGTCTTGGGGTCAATGCGCTCATGGACGTGCAGGGAAACGGTGGGGACTTCAAACGAAGTCCGTTCGGCCTTGCCCGCCCAATTCAGATAAGGCTCCTGTCGCTTCTTCAATTCGGCCAGCGCGGCTTTGGCGTCTTCGGCAGTCTCGGCAGCCAAGCCGTTGTCGATGATCTTCTCGACTTGGCTCCGCTGCGAATCGAACTGCAAGGCCGGGTCTATGTGCGGGTCGTATCGGTATGTCTTCTTCTTGCCCGACTCCGGGTCCGTCTCCGGCGTCACCAGTCCCACCGGCGGATTGTTCAACCGCTTCTTGTCCCGATGGTCGTACTGCTCGATAGGCTTCTTGCCTTTGCTCATAGTCGTCCCTCGCCCAAAGACCGGACCCATCTGCATTCCATGCAGGATTTATCAGTCAGGAAAGCGGGCCTGTCAAGGAAAAACGCGGCCGTACCCGGCCGTGGCCGGACACGGTCATGCCGGGGGCTCTAACGGGACAGCCGGGGCCTCTGGATTGACTATTGATGGTTGAGAAAGCAGGGGTCGGGGATCGGGGTGTCAGGGATCAGGGCCTTTCCATTGATGATGGAATCTGCGGACGACGAACAGGGATCGGGGATCGGGTGTCAGGGATCAGGCAGTACTTGGCGTTCTTGGCGTCTCTGCGCGAGGAAAACGAGTGGATTCCCGCCCCCCGATCGGAGCCTGCCCCTGACCAGATCAGGGGTCGAGGGCAAGCTTCGCGGGAATGACATGGTTGAAATCTGCGGGAATCGGGAGATTGCCGCGCTGCGCTCGCAATGACATGATCTGCGGATGACAAGAGAACGGATTTTATCTTCCCTCTGCGATCCTTCGCGACCTCTGCGGTTGAGGAAACCTGGATTCCCGATCAAGTCGGGAATGACATGACAGTGTGCGGTGCGCACCCTGCAAGATTAGGGTTCACCTCCGGTCTACGGGCTATGGTCTTCGGTCTGCGGGTTCTCTTTGGGGAAGTTGAGCCAGGCGAATTCGCCGAAGAGGTCGCGGGCTCACTTGGCCACGAGCTCGTAGTGCATGCACCGGCTCGCGGCACGCAGGTCGAAGGCCATGCCTTCGGAGGTCTTCTGGGCGGGCAGCGTGCCCAGTCGCCGGCCGGAGGAGGAGAGGCGATAGACCACCATCGGGTC
This sequence comes from Sedimentisphaerales bacterium, assembly GCA_016928975.1. The sequence goes on from JAFGJR010000032.1 coordinate 8,425, forward strand.
GCGTTTGAGGGCGATGGTCCCGGTCACCGGCTCCATGAGGAACGGCGGCTTGCCGGACTTTGTGATGACGCCGTGCTGCTCATCGAATTCCATGCCCGACCATTGCGCCCTGGCGGAGGTGGAGACCAGCAGCCGCCTGGCCTGTTGGATCGGCTTGTCCTCGAGGGCGCTGACCACGACGACGGCGAACTCGTTCTCGACCTTGAAGGTCACGTCCACCGAGGCCACGGGCTGTCCCTGCGTGAAGCCGACGAGGCCCTGCGTTCGCGGCGAGTCGATTCGCAGCAGGCCCTGTTGGAGGTCCCAGGACAGCTCGCCGGTGACGGATTCAAACAGGCGCTTGGCCGGATCGGAGGCCTGTTTCAGCAGGTTCGCATCATTGAGACGGGTGGCCTCCGCGATATCGGGAAACGCCAGGCCGTACTTGCCGAGCAGTGCGACGCGATTGTGCCTCTGCGGGGCGAACGCCGGATCCATGAACTCCCCCGCCGCGATCGGCTCGTAGTACCCGCTCGGGGCCTCCCTGACGTCTCGGCGATGGAACATCAGGGCCGAAGCGGGCAGCAGATTGCTGTGGGCGGGATCGTACAGCACCATGAACGAGTTGACGTTCTGCGGCTCGTAGTCGATGAAGGCCAGGTACGCGTACTGCATCGGGTGCCAGTCCTGCAAACAGCCATAAGCCGCCATGAACACCGGGCCCTCCGCGCGGTACGGGTTGGGCAGGCAGTTGTTCCACTCCGAGACGGTGTACGGCCGGCCCAGGACCCGGCGCGACGCCAGCCCGCCGATCGTGCCCAGCGAGTCCGCCTTGACCATCGGCGTCGCCGGACTGATCGACTGACCCATCATGTAGTTGTACGTCCCGTGGGGGTGGGCGTAGTATTCGTGCCGATCCACATAGTCGAAATCCGCATTGAGATGCAGATCGGCCACATCGGAAATCCAGTGGTTGCTTCCGGCGATGGGACACTTGACGCGCAGGGCCCGCAGGAACCCGTACATGCGGTCGCAATAGGCCGCCTGGGTCTCGTACAGGAACGCGTACATGTCCAGATTGCGCTGCCGGCTCCAGGCGGGATCGTGCCGGGCCCGGGAGTCGTACGTGAAGCGGTACGTGAACGCGACGTTGCCCTTCTCCGGGTCTTCCTCATCGCCCAGTCCCCGGCCCTTCTCGCCGGCCGGCTGCCAGGCCGCGGCCAGCGCCGCGCGCGTCTTGTACTTTCGAAGCAGCCAAGCATTGAACTGCCCTTGCAGCATCCGCTTGTAGTAGTCTGAGTTCGTGTTGAACCTCGGTTCGGCGCCCAGGAACAGCAGCGAGTCCTCGTTGATCACCTCGGTCATCGCGAGCACAGGATCCTCGGCCAGCGACATGCGAGTGTAGCGATTCTCGTGCGTCAGAAGCTTGTCGAGGTAGGCCTGCTGGAGCCGGATGAGAAAGTCGTCGAACTCGCCCTCGATCTTGAGGCCGGCGTAGATGTCGTCGAGCGAGTCCGCCGGCTGCGGGATGCCGTCGGCGGGCATGACCTTGCGGCTGGACAGGTGGCTGAGAAAGATGTAGATGCCTCGCTTCTTGAGACAGTGCACGAGATAGTCGAAGCGGTCGAGCATCTCCTTGTCGAGCACGCGCGTGGTCTCGGGGCTCTGGCCGCCGAAGAGGTTCCTGCGGACGATGAAGTCGGTCCAGGGAGCCACGACGTCCAGGTGGTGCATGCGGACGAGGTTGGCGCCCATCATCGCGATCCGCGCGGCCAGCGCCTCCGCCTGCTTGTGCGTGGGGAAGTTCGCCTCCGCGAAGAGGTTGCCGCCCCAGAAGCGGGCCGCCGTGCCGTCCTCGAAGAAAAACTTGTCCTCCCGGACGGTCAGGAATCCGTGCTTGCCCGCCGGCGCTTCCAGCAGGAACGACATGTCCAGAGCGGTGCCTTTGAGCTTGCGGATGTCCGGCATCTCATATCGCAGCCACACGGACGTATCGACGGTAGCCTTTTGCGGGACCCCCGCGACTCCAGCGTCGCCAGATACCAGCAGACAGAATCCAGCGAACACACACTTCACGACTCGTGCGAAAGGCTTCATCCTTCAATCCCCAATTGACAACTATTGCACGTTCCTGGTTCTCCGATCCGGCGCAGAGTGTAGCACGGCCGGCGGTATCCATCAAGCGTGGAGCGGATTCCGCAAGGCCTGCCGTCACAGCACGATGTGCACCACACGCCCGCATGGCTCTTCGCCGCATTCCACAATCGACGACTCGCCCTTGTCCAGCCCGTCTGCATCGGGCATAATCGTCGGCGGAGATGCGCCGCTGGTGAACGTGCAGCGCATAAGAGCCGTGGCCCATTGTGGGCCGGACTGACATGATTAGCGTTTGAATGGATAAATGAAATGGCTCACTGGTTAGGTTGCGTGTATGGCAGGTGTCAAAGCGTATAGATCATGTCAGGCTATTTCATTTATCCATTCAAAGGTCGATAGGAGGCGCAACGGCCTGGGCACAAGAATGAACAAGCATGTTGCAGTGTTGATCGCACTGTTGGGACTCAGCGGCTGCGGAAGATGGTGTAATTCCAGGGAGGTGGATGCCGCCGGGGTTGAACAGCGGCGCCGGGTGATTGTCTCGACGGACGTTGGCGGCACCGATCCCGACGATTTTCAATCGATGGTGCATCTGCTGGTCTACGCGGATTGCTTCGACATCGAGGGGCTGATCTCATCACCGTACGGCCCGGGGCGCAAAGAGCACATCCTCAAAGTCATCGACCTCTACGAGCACGACTATGCCAGCCTGGCAACCTACTCTGACAAGTACCCCGCGCCCGATGCGTTGCGCGCCATGGCGAAACAGGGCTCCATCCACGGCGCGGGGTTCGAGGGATTCGGCTCGCCGACGGAAGGCTCCGACTGGATCGTCCGGTGCGCGCGACGCAGCGATCCGCGGCCGCTTTGGGTCCTGGTGTGGGGCGGGATCGACGATCTCGCCCAGGCGTTGCACGATGCACCCGACATTGTGGCGAAACTCCGCGTCTACTTCATCGGCGGGCCGAACAAGAAGTGGAGCGTCAATGCCTATCAGTACATCGTGACCCATCATCCACGACTGTGGATCATTGAAGCCAACGCCACCTATCGCGGCTGGTTCGTCGGCGGCAACCAGAATGGTGAATGGGGCAACAAGGCGTTCGTCGCCGCCCATGTCGCCGGTCGCGGCGCCCTGGGTGATTTCTTCGCCACGCTGCTCGGCGGCACCCTCAAAATGGGGGACTCGCCGTCGGTTGGCTACCTGCTGCACGGGACGCCCGAAGATCCGTCGCAACCGGGCTGGGGCGGGCAATTCGTCCGGGCGTGGGAGCGGCCGTACGCAGTCTTCCGCCGGCTGACCGGCGAGGAGGATCGGATGGAGCAGTTCGGTGTCTTCGAGCTGGTCCTGCCGTTCGGCGACCAGGCGCCAGAGCAGCCGCAGGCAAGCCTGTGGATCGAGAACCTGGAGTCGGTCGGATTTGTGGACGCCGAAGGCATGATGCGCTTTCGCTTCTGCCCGAAGGATGCCAAGACGTACAGCTACACGATTCGCAGCAACGCACCGGCGCTGGATGGCAAGACTGGCGAGTTGACGGCCTTCCGCCCGCCGCCCGATGTGGCACAGCGCCCCTCGCTGCGCCTGCCCAACTGGTGGACGGACGATCCCTCACCGCAATTCGCCGAGGGCCCACACATCGGCGCCCGCACGGTGAGCCGGTGGCGAGAGGACTTCCTGCGCGACTTCGCCGCCCGCCTGGACCGCTGCAAGTCGCCCCGAGTCTCACAGTTGCACGACGCGATGACCTTCTGAGCCAAAGGGCGATGAAGGCAAGGTGCTTGACGACGGCCGTGGCAAAGACTACCATGCCTGTGACTATGGTGGGACTGTTGCTGCTGATCGTGAAATCATCGAGCGAGGACGCCAGGCAAAGGAAGAGCCGTCTATGACGAGCCCAGGCTATGCCCGGACGCACCAGGGCGCGAGGAGACGAGTCGCCGTGGCGATGAGCGGAGGAGTCGATTCCTCCATCGCTGCCGCCCTGCTCAAGGAACAGGGTCACGAGGTGATCGGCGTAACGATGTGCTTCAGCCTGCCGGAGCCGACGACCGGACGACCCGCCTGCTGCGGCGCCGCCAGCGTCGCCGACGCCCGCCACGTGGCGGAAGTCCTCGGGATTCGCCACCATGCGCTCGGCTTCGAGAAGGACCTGGAGCGCCTGGTCGTGGCGGATTTCCTCCGCGAGTACGCCCGGGGCCGCACGCCCAACCCTTGCATCCGGTGCAACGAGCACCTCAAGTTCGGCCGCGTCCTCGATCTGATGCGGACAATGGATATCGAATTCCTCGCGACCGGACACTACGCCAGGATCGTCGAGCACCGGGGCGCGCTCCACCTGGGCAAAGCCGCCGACGGTCGAAAGGACCAGTCTTACTTTCTCTACCGGCTCAACGCCGCCCGGCTCGCGCACGTCCTGTTTCCGCTGGGCGACTATACCAAGGATCAGGTGCGCGCCATGGCGAAGGAGCGACGCCTGCCCGTGGCGGAGAAGAAGGAGAGCCAGGAAATCTGCTTTGTGCCCGGCGACCTTCGTTCGTTCCTGGGACGCCGGCTGACAACCCGGCCGGGCGAGGTGGTCGATACCGAGGGCCGCGTCCTCGCCAGGCACGACGGCGTCCAGCACTTCACGATCGGTCAGCGCAAGGGCCTGGGGATCGGGACCGAGCACGTCCGCTACGTTGTGGCGATCGACGCCGCCAGCGCCCGGGTGATCGTCGGCCCGCGCCGCCGCGCAATGGCCGGCGCCTGCTATCTGACAGACTGCGTATTCCCCGGCGGGCTGCCGCGAGAGATGCACCTCGGCGCGCGAGTGCGGTACCGCTCGCCGGAAGTGAAGGCACGGATCAGGACGGAAGGAGACCGAATCCTGCTGGAATTCGAGGAGCCGCAATTCGCCGTGACGCCCGGCCAGTCAGCGGTGCTCTACGACGGCGACATCGTGCTCGGCGGCGGCATCATCGACGGCGTCGTGACATAGACGAATCGGCGTGCCACGCACGCCTTTCCACGCTCAGTCGCCGATCTGGAGCATGTAGCCCAGCGAGAAGACGACCGCACCCGCGTAGCTCTCGCCATCTTCGTCGGTGTCCTTCTGGAGGGGGACGAACCCGTATTGTCCTCGCACGTCGATGAAGATCTGTTGGCGGTCGCTCAACATGCAGCCAACGCCGAGACCGGCCGCGATGCCCACGTTCACCGGGTTCAAGCTGTCTTCGACGTCCGTGTTCGCACGAAAACTGACGGGAGGCAGCGGCTGGTCTCCAATGGTCAGCGGGGTCCGGCTCTTGTCCAGGTAGATCTGACTGTAGCCTCTGGTCCTTTGCTCTGCATTCAGCAGGAAGCCCACGTATGGCCCGCCCTCGGCGAAGCATCGCAGGTGTTTGGACAACGCGACCTGGTACTTCGCCAGGATCGGGACTTCGAAGTACTCGAGGATGCTCTTGTTGTCGAAGTCGGCGTAGTAGTACGGTCCCACGGGGTTGGGCGGCAGTCCCGCCGGTGTCTGGGTGATGGGCTGCAAGCCGTCGCGCTCGCCGCCCTGCACACTGTAGACCGCCTCCACCTGAAGCGACCAATGCTTCGTGAAGAAGTAGTTCACGAGCAGTCCGAAGTTGGGGGCCAGGATGGACTCGTAGTCGCGGGTGAGCTCGTCGCCCCCGCCGCTGAGCTGGGGCAGGCTGGGGCCGCCTCGCACGCCGAACCACAAGTCCCCGGCGCCGACGGCGTGAGCGGTTGACAACGTCAGTGCCAACATCGTGATGCACAGTTCTCGATTCATCGACTTCTCCAGTAACGCGATGCGGCTTCTGTCTATGCGGGTGACACAATCCTCCCGCGCCAAGCGCCTGACCAAATGTCCTTTGTCACGAGAATGTCCGGGGCTATTGTAGCCGGACTCGGGGAGCAGACAAGCCCAAAACGGGAATGCCAGGGCAAACAAAGAAGAGCCGCACGGGCCCAAGCCCGCCCTACATGCCGGCGAGCAGGACCACGGCGTTGAGGAACAGGTCCTTGCCCGCCTGGGTCATCTTCGCCGGCGGCTCGACGAAACCCCAGAGCAGAAATCGTCCCGCCTCCAGGACCAGCGGGTAGTTGTCATGGCTGCCGGTGGCGGAGCGACCGAGCGGGATCACCGTCTCGGGGACGGGACGCAGATAGATGTTCACATCCGCCGTCTCGCTGTACAGCGAAAGAATTCGGTCCGGGCCTATCGCGATCGGGTTCGGCCTCGCAAACAGCGATGCGTTTGGATCGACCACGTAGATACTCTTGTTGCTGGCATGGCCGCCATTCGGATGGCCGATGGCGAGGCGGAGCTTGCCGAATAGAGCATATCCCCCCTCGCCCAGCCCGATCACCGGCTTGCCCGATTCCTTCACCGTTGTCACGGACTGGTCATTGCCCCAGCCCGACAGGTACCCTGTGTCGTTCCCCACTATGACTACGTCACAATCCGCCAGCGTAGAGGTGGTCACGTCCTTCAATGCCACGACGCTGACGGAGCAGCCGTGTCCTTCCAGGAGTGACACAAAGCCTTCCGCTGCCTCCGAGTTATTTGAGAAGACATACACCACCCGCGGCATCACAAGCTCCTGCGGAGTCGCAGACAGGCTGGCCTCTATCGTGCCACCATAAGCGCCCATATTGATCCGCCCGCCATTCGGTTGCGGCTCGTCACCGACGGGACTATTCGGATCGCCGCCATCGATACAGGGGCTGGTGGCGTCGTCGACAACCCAGCTCTGGCTGTTCGGGTCCCAGCGTCCCGCCTGAGATTTCAGATGATAGTCGCCATCGATCCAGATGGCGTTCGGACTATTGGGATCGACAGGGACATTGACGCTGTTCGGGTCTGCCCAATAGCCGACCTTCGCAAAGCACGGGTCCACGTCCACATTGCCTTCTCCCTGCCAACCTCCGGCGATATTGCTATACGCGATGTCCGGACGGACGGGGTATCCGCCAGCTTCGTTCGGATGATTGCCCCAGAGAATGCAGTTGGACACAGTGCAGCGGTTGGAGATCGCGCCGGCGTACCCGCCCGAGTTGTTATAGAACGTGCAGTTGATCACCTGGGCGTCGCCACCATAGGTGGCAAGAGCCCCGCCGCCCCAGCCGGCGTGGTTGTCGGTGAAGAGGCAGTTGGTTATGGTCGGGTTGCCGCCGTAGCTGAGAATGCCGCCCCCCTCGCCTGCCATGATGGCGTTCCCGTGAAACCAGCAATTCGTTATCACCGCGTTGGCGTGTGTAAGACGGAGGCCCGGCCCGCCCTGGCCTGCCGGACGTCTCGGGATTGCCGTATCCCTTCCTCCGGTAATCGCAAATCCATCGAGGACCGTCGCGGCGGTAAGCTCCTCACCTGTGACAACGTGCGAGACGTTGCCCGTTGGGGTAAGTACGTCCAGGAGGTCCCTCGGAAACCCTGTGGGGACATCATCGCCGCCGAGATCGCCGCTGAGCGTGCTTCGATACTTGTGAACGTCTCGCACATTGGGATCCGGCGCCAAAACCCCGGCGTAGCCTCCTCTAAGGACAGCACCCTCCACAAGCTCAAACGTGAAGACGTAGGTCCCATGTTTTTCGCCAACTCGCTCGACAGTTCGGTCGGGCCTGTAGATGCCTTGTCCAACGCGAATCTCGACAGGCTTTTGGACCGTCCTGGCCAGCGCCAGAGCATCCTGGAGATGGTCAAAGGCGTTCACCCAGGAGGACCCGTCACCCAAGCCCCTGGCATTATCGTCCACATAGATGATCTTGCCCCGGCTATTGCAGGCTGCCGCCGCCAATATGGCCATGGCCAGCAGAAGCACTCGCTTTGTCCTGATCGTGTCCCAACGCATCGATCCTCACCTCCTGTTCCGCATCCCGAAACGTGCCCACGAGGATGCCGATAGCTCCGCCGTGTTCCCTCCCGTGACTATCCTTCTCTCATGGCCTCCTTTTCCCCGGGGGTCATGCCATACAGTATTCAGTGTACAGGGTTGAGCCGGCGGGGTCAAGCGAATCGGCGCAGCAAGCCGGGTGCCATGTCTACCCTTGCCGCTGCTACCCGTGTTTGTCATCTTGAAAAGGGGCCGGCGGACAACGCCCATTGGCCGGCTCGCCAGGCAAGAGACCCGGCGCTGTAAGTCCCTGTGCCGCAGGCATTTGCAGATATTATCGCTATCTAACAGAAATTCCTGCAACATGTCGACTCCCGGAGCGTCTGCAGTATATGGTCTTATGACCAAGTGCTGCCCGAGGTCCGCGAATCCCGTCGGCAGCCAAAAGCATGCAAAACAAAGCCGACCCGGCGATTGCGGATTTCTGACTGCGGATTGATGGGAGGGGCATCTTGTGCAAAACAAAGCCAATCGCGGCAACTGACACGTTCGGCAGGCGTGGAGGCGTAAGATAATGCGTCTCTACAGGAGGCAACGCCTTGCGGCGTCACTACGAGCGCATCCGGCTGCATCCCGAGTCTGGTTCGCTGTGCGAAACAAAGCCAATTGGAAGAAATGCCATGTAGCACCCCCGCCCTCGGGGGTGATCCCAGCCGGGGGCGGCTGGGCTACATCGTGGCGGACCCGGCGCGCGGAACAAAGCCAATTAGGCGGGAGTCGGCTGATGTGGATGGGCGGGAGGGATTTGGGATTTGAGATTTTGGATCTGGGATTTACAATCTGGCTGCGCGTCACAGATGACACGCGAGTCTCAAATCGTAACAGATGGTAAGTCATAGATCACGAGGGTTAACCATGAGCAGTGGCGATGCAAGGGGCACATCACGTCGTGAGTTTCTCAAGAACACCGGGCGGATGGCGGCGGGGTCGGCGTTTCTGGCGGCGGTCGGGCCGCGAGTGTATGCGGGCGAGGACAACACGATCCGCGTCGCGCTGGTCGGCTGCGGCGGGCGCGGATCGGGGGCGGCGGCTAATGCGATGGCCGTGAAGAGCGCTCCCGTCAAGCTGTTCGCGATGGCGGATGTCTTCGAGGACCGGATCAAGCGCAGCTATGACGGCCTGATCGAGGCGGCCAGCGAGCCGCGAACGAGCGGGTCGGCGGATACGTGGGTGATGGGCTATCAGGCCAGCCAGATCGACGTGCCTCCCGAGCGGCGGTTCCTCGGGTTCGGCGCCTATCAGAAGGCGATGGACTGCCTGCGGCCGGGCGATGTCGCGATCTTCGCCACGCCGGTGGCGTTTCGCTGGGTGCATTTCGGCTACGCGATCGCCAAGGGCATCAACGTGTTCATGGAGAAGCCGGTGGTCGTGGACGGGCCCACCACGCGGAAGATGCTGGCGTTGGGCGAGGAGTCGGTAAAGAAGAACCTCAAAGTGGGCGTCGGGCTGATGTGCCGGCATTGCAGGGCACGCTGGCAGCTTTACGACCGGATCCAGTCCGGTCAGATCGGCGATATCACCATGATGCGCACCTACCGCCAGCAGGGACCGGCAGGCTTCTTGGGACCCAGGCGGGGCGACATCAGCGAGCTGCTCTGGCAGGTCCGTGGCTACCTGGGCTTCCTGTGGGCCAGCGGCGGGCTGTTCCAGGACGTCGTCGCGCACAACGTGGATGAATGCTGCTGGATGAAGGGCGCCTGGCCGATCAAGGCCCAGGGCGCCGGCGGACGCACCTATCGCGGCGACGCGGTGGACCAGAACTTCGACCACTATGACGTCGAGTACACCTTCGCCGATGGGGCCAAGCTGTTCCTCAACAACCGCCACATGCCGGGCTGCCACGAGGAGTTCGCCAGCTACGCACACGGCACGAAAGGCTCGGCGGTGATCTCCACGTTCATGCACACCCCCGCCAGGTGCCGGCTCTACAAGGGCCAGAACTTCGTCAAGGAGGACCTCACCTGGTCGTTCCCGCAGCCGGAGCCGAACCCGTACCAACTCGAGTGGGACGAGCTGATCGACGCCATCCGCAACGATAAGCCCTTCAACGAGGTCAAGCGCGGCACGGAGGCCGGCCTGGTCACCGCAATGGCCCGCCGGGCCGTCCACACCGGGCAGGTCGTGACCTTCGATGAAATGCTCCATAGTAAGGAAGAGCTCGCCCCGGATGTGGACAAGCTGACGATGGGCTCACCGGCCCCTCTGCCCGCCGGCCCCGACGGCAGGTATCCACTGCCAAGACCGGGTATTCTCAAGGATAGGGAGTATTGACGACCGCATAGGATGTTGCTTTCGGCCGCGCTCCAAGCGGGAATTCCCAGCCTGTACGTGAAATTAACATAGTTCTAACTTGCAGTCGCGTGCGGATTAAGGTATCTTAAGTAATGATCTGCGATCACTTGGCACGCACATTGATGCCCCGTCAGGTATTATGCACATCTGGAGTCTCTGCGTGTCCGTACCTTCCGCGATCAGCGACACAGGGAAGACACGCTTTCCGGCCCCAGCAAGCTGGACGGCTCCGCCTGGGTGCATCCTTCTGACACGCGGAACGTGTCGGACGTGGGCAGAGATTAAACGTTGGATGCAGGCGGTCATACAAAGGATGACCTGCGTCACCTGATTGATGTGAGATTTGAACAGGAGGATATGATGATGAAGACATTGGCAGTATTTGCTGCCGTGTGCCTCATGACAGGGGCGGCCAGCGCTGCATGGAACTATGGCACGTGGGAAACCCCCGCCTTTGCAGCCGGCACATGGCAGGAACTCTTCAGTGGCGGCGGTCCGGGCCAGGCCGGCAACGTACTCAGCGGCGGCAGCGCCGATTGGGGCCTCGCCGGCGCCACACTGGACACCGTGGTACCCGCGGCTGCTCCCTATGCTTGGGAGACCGAGTACGTCGACGGCGTGCTCACGCTGAACGCCTCCGGCCCCTGGGCCGGCGCAGGCACGTTTGACATGGGCCCGATCACCGTTCTGAGCACGGGCACCACACTTCCGAACGGCATGCTCGAGTGGTCTATGTACGGCACAAGCACCACGGGCATGGTCAGCGTCTGGGCCACCTATCAGGGGCCGATGACTCTCCTGCCCGGCGGCGCCGGGCTCGAGGGCGACGTTACCTGGGCAAAAATCCAGGTTGTCCCGGTTCCCGGAGCGCTGCTGCTTGGCGTTGCGGGCATGGGTCTCGTGGGTTATCTTCGCAGACGCAGGGCCTTCTAAGCCTGGATCTGCGAACCGTATCTTCAGGGCTGCAAACGCGCTCGTGCTTGCAGCCCTTTTTCATTAGCTGTGCCCGCAGGCCGGGGACAAAAGCGATCGTAAGTCCTTTCTGTGCAACACCGTGCGTGCGGGGGCCGAGCCGGCGGCGAAAAAAGAGCATACTAATCTTGACATCTTGCGGGCGTGCGGGTATAGTGTAGGTTGACCTGCGATCACTTGGCGAGTGTGTATCAGCGCCCATATCTACTATTGCGCTCCGTGTAGTGCCTCTGTACGTCTATGCCTGTTGGCGGCTGGAGGAGCCGTGGTTTCTGGGAACGGCCCACCAGCAGCACGGCAAAGGTTCCGGTCTGCGATCGCGATCGGAACAGGAGACGATTCTGCCTGGGGAGTATGTGTCTGGCGCGCGATAGTCTGGTGTGGGAAACTGGATGTTCGGCTGGAGTCCGGCCGAGCACCCGAACCGTTTCCTCTCAGTGTTCAGTTAGGAGGATCACATGGGACATAGGAAAACGGCTTGCCTGGCGTTGGCGGTGGTCCTGCTACCGTTGAGCAGCGTGAGCCTGGCGGTCCCCGATGTGTACACGGTTGACAGCTTCTTCGACGTCTGGGCCGATGTGACGCTGGTCGAGGACTTCGAAGCGGTGACTCCGAAGGACACGGCGTTGCCATCGTTCACCAGCAACGGCATCACGTACACAGGGACACAGGCTTCGAACCCGAACGTATGGGTAGCCTCTCCCGGCTACACCAATTTCGGTGTTCCGACGACCACCAGCAGCGTGCTCACGAGTACCGGACCCGAGGACTTCGTGATTGATCTGAGTGCATTTTCCTACACGGCGGTCTCCTTCGACGCGTACCTCAACAATCTGGGGCCCGTGATCGTGGAGGTCTACGGCAGTGGCCCGACCCCGATGTTGACCCATGTTGATCTTCGCGGGGCGGGGATGTGGTTCACCGGCTATACTGCCGCAGAACCGATCACCAGCATCCACTGGACGAGTGTAGGCGGCGCACAGGTCAACACGGGAATCGACAACCTGAAGCTGGGATACTACGTAGCCCCAGCTCCGGGCGCTGTCCTTCTCGGGGCGATCGGCACCTGCCTGGTAGGCTGGCTGCGCAGACGAAGATCGCTGTGACCGTCCAGGCAAGCATGAACACCCTGGGGCTGCGAGCGCTCGCTTGCAGCCCCTTTTCTGTTGTCAAATCCGCGAAACCATCCCGATAAAAAAGATGGGAAAATCGTACCTTCCCCCTTGACAACGCGGGAACGGGATAGGTATAGTCTGCTACTGACCTGCGAGGACTTGGCACTCATATCAGCGCCCCCATCGACCGTTGCGCACTTTGCAGAGCCTCTGTGCGTCCATATCCATATGCCGCCGGGCTGTCGAGGTTTGGGAATGACCGGCGGGATGATGAAGGCCGCAAGTCGCGGCCCGACCAGGCTGGGCGAATCTGCCTGGGTGAGGATTCGTCGGAGGCGTGATGGACCCGATGGTGGGGAGACTGACGTTCCTTCAGAGGCTACATTACGGGGACATCGAAACCGTATCTCTCAATCAATGACACGGATGTGTCAGGAGGACAAGATGAAGAGATCAAGCAAGTCGATGTTGGCGACAGTAGCCGCAGCCTTGCTGGCCGCTCTGCCAATGTCAGCAGATGCGGTTCCCTCGATCATGCACACCGCGAATACGACCGTGGGAAACCAGCACTGGAGCGGCGGGGGATTGACGTTCGACGTCGTCGATCCGGGCGTTGAAGTCTTGAAACTCGGGATATATGACAGCGGAGCCGATGGCATTGTCGGCGACAGTACGGTGCTCACGACCGTCCTGTTCGACGCGAACCAGAACGTGATCGCTCAGATGGACTTCACAGCCGCCGATCCGGGCGTGTTCGATGCCGCGAGCAACTACTGGTTCAAGCCGTTGGAGGAGCCGCTGGCCCTGCCCGTCGGGCAGTACACCATTGTCGGGTACGGCTGGAACACCGCCAATCTCGAGCACAATAGCTTCCTTGGCGGTCCTGGACCTACGTTCCACAACGACGGGATACAGTTTGTGCAGTCCGTATGGACGGCCACGCCCGCGGACCCGGCTCCCACCTGGCCGACAGGGACACACGGTCCTACGGCTCCCGATTATTTCGACGGGCCGAACATGATGATCGTCCGAGTCCCGGCCCCCGGAGCCGTCCTGCTCACTGCTGGAGGCATAGGTCTGGTGGGTTATCTTCGCAGACGCAAAATGTTGTAGGCTCGGCTTGCGACGTGGTATGTGTAGGGGTGCAAGCGCCGGTGCTTGCACCCCTACCCTGATTGTGGAATCCGCAGAGCAAGTCCCGATAAAAAAAAAACATGAGAAAACCGTCCTGTCCCCCTTGACAGTGCCGGAACGGCAGGGGTATAGTAAAGACTGACCTGCGAGAGCTTGGCGCGTATATCAGCGCCCCCATCAACCATTGCGCACTTTGCAGAGCATCTGCGCGTCCATACCGGTCTGCCGCTGGACAGTCGAGGTTTGGCGATGGCCAGCGGCACGACAAAGGCCGCAAGTCGTGGCCCGACCAGGTTGGGCGAATCTGCCTGGGTGACGATTCGTCGGAGGCGTGATGGACCCGATGGCGGGGAAATCGATGTCCCTTCAGAAGTTCCCTGACGGGGACATCAAGACTGTTTCTCTATGACACGTATGTGTCGGGAGGATGAGATGAAGACACTAACCAAGCCGATGTTGGCGATGTTGGCCGCAGCCTTGCTGGCCGCGCTTCCAATGTCGGCGATCGCGGTCCCCACTCCTATGCACACCGCGAACACGACCGTGGGAAACCAGGTCTGGGGCGGCGTGGGATTGACGTTCGACGTTGTCGATCCGCGCGTCGAGGTCCTGGCCCTCGGTATCTACGACAGTGGGGCCGACGGCATCGTCGGAGTTGATACGGTCCTTACGACCGTCCTCTTCGATGCAGCGCAGAACGTGGTCGCATCGATGACCTTCACGGCCGCCGATCCGGGCACGTTCGATGCAGCGAGCAACTACTGGTTCAAGCCTTTGTGTGACCCGCTCGCGCTGCCGGTCGGACAGTATACCATTGTCGGGTACGGCTGGGACTCTTCCAACAAGGAACACAACATGAACCTTGGCGGGCCCGGACCTGATTTCAACAGCGGTGGGATACAGTTCGTGAAGTCCGTGTGGACAGCATCAAACACGGCTGCCGCTCCGACGTGGCCGACACAGTCCGGCGCTCCGGACTACTTCGACGGGCCGAACATGCTCGTTCGAGTTCCGGCTCCAGGAGCCATCCTGCTCAGTGCTGTGGGCATGGGTCTTGTGGGGTATCTTCGCAGACGCAGAGCACTGTAGGCTCGCCCCTGCGATGCAGTACATCGAGGGCTGCAAGGACTCACCCTTGCAGCCCTTTTTGTTCTCACCTTGTCATCAGCCGTTCCAGCAGGTCGTTGTTGCCCCGGTCTCTCCGCCATCGTCTGCACGTTCCGGCGACGCAGGTCCAACGCTCTACTCCTCCCCGGTAGGCTTCTCCAGCTCGGATTTCAGCAGGGAGGCGCCTCGTGTCACGTACGCCTGTCCCGGCGTCAGGCCCGACAGCACCTCCACCTGGGTCTCATTGGACCGCCCGGTCATCACGGGTGTGGGCCGGTACCCCTCCGCCGTCTCGAGGAACACGACGGTCGCGCCCTCCAGGCGCACCAATGACTCCCGGGGCACCAGCACGGGCACGTCCGTCTCCTCCACACACACCTGCCCCGTGACGTAGAGCCCGGCCCGCCACTGGCCGGTCGGATTGGCCAGGACCACGCGGGCCAGGATCGTTCCCGTCGGCTCGGAAACCGGGCTGCTCACGAAGCCGACCGTGCCCTGGGCCTGCAAGGAAGGTTCCGCCGAGATTGTCACTTCCTGCCCGGTTTGAATGCGGGCCAGGTCGTTCTGGTGCACGTTCAGATTGACGCAGACGGAACTCAGGTCGGCGAGGACGAAGCACTCCCGGTCGTCCCTGATCGCCTGGCCGAGCACGATATGCTTGTCGACAATGGTGCCATCTATGGGCGCCACGATCTCCTGGCGTGTGAACGATTCGCGCGGAAGCCCGGGCAGCTCGGCCATGTACTGTTGCGTGAATCCGAGGGCCTGGAGTCTCTGTTCGCTGACCCGCAGTTCGATCTGCGCTTCCGCCAGGCCACGTCGGGCGTCGAGGTACTCCCGCTCGGCGGAGACTCTTCGCTGCCACAGTCCCTCTTCCCTCGTGAAGCTCGTCTGGGCCAGGTTGACCCGCTCGTGCGCCGCGAGGTAGGCCGCCTTGAGGTCCGCCAGCTCCCGGCTCTCGATCACCGCGAGCAGATCGCCCGCTCTGACCTGGTCGCCAAGGTTGCGGTACACCTCCGCCGCCACGCCGGGCACTCGCGGCACGATGTGGACGAGCCGATCCGCATTCAGGGTCACCTCGCCGGGCAGCGAGAGAAACACCCTGAGGCTGCCCGCCCCGGCCGGCGCCGTCTCAATCCCGAACTCGGCAATGGACTGGTCGCTCAGACGAACAAGGGCCTTGCCGCTCCGCTCGGGGCGGTTCGGCTCGTCCGCCGCCTCCGCTTGCACGCGCGGCCGCCGGACCGAGTTGATGAACACCACGACCAACACAGCCAGGATCAGCAACGTGATGGCGTACAGGATCTTACTTCTCATTGAGATCCTCCTGTATGGGCGTCCGCGAAGCCGGGTTCAAGGCTCGACCCGTCAGCCGCTCGATATCGGCCCGCGCCTTGTGATAGGCCTCGATAGAGTCGATAAATCGGGCCTGAAGCTTGAATAATTCGCCTTGCACATCCACCACGTGCAGGCAATCGAGCTTGCCCTGGAGGTAGTCCTGCCGGACGGCCTCGAAGGCCTGCTGCGCCGCCGGAAGCGCCTCGTTCCTCAGCGCCGTCGCCTCGTCCTGCGAGGCCGCCAGGGCTGCCGCCGCCTCGGACAGACCTGTTAGGGTCTCGACCCGGACCGCCTCATACCGCTGCCGGGCGGTGGCGAGGTTTGCGACGGCCTCCGCGATGCCACCCTGGTTGCGGTCGAACAGCGGCAGCGGCAACGCCAGGCCAAAGACAAACGCCGAGTCGTTCGTCATGCCCCCGGGCCGACGCAACGACAGCCCTGGCCGCAGAGAGAGGCAAGGTCTTGCGCCTGTGCATTATACGTGACCGGCGCCGTCGGTTCACACCAAATCTCACACCGGGTGTCGAAATGCTCCTGATCCGGCAGGAGAATGCGCCAACAAGTGCCGTGGATTTTCAGCGGGATCGGACGGGAGATGCGAGCGCCACAGACGGGCTGTCGCCCCAGGTGTATGAGAAACTGCGCCTGCCTGTGGCGCAGTGACTTTTCCATGAGCCTGCCGGCCAGACCTCGCAGGCGAGGATGGAACACCTCGACAGGTTACAGGCCGGTGGACAACGAAGCCGCCGGTCCCTATTGTCTGGAGAATGTCACACGTGAGCGGGGCTCAACTGGCGGCGGTGCCTTTGACTTCTGTTTTGATTCTCTGGATGTGGCCGCGGCCGAGAGCTTTGACCTCGCAACCCAGCTCGAAGTAGCGACGGATCTTGTCGTCGGACAGGATGCCGAAGCAATCGATCACTGCCAGCGGGCCGCCGGCCCACTTGACCACGTCGTCGGGGCTGAGCTTCAGGTACGGCTCGTGCGGCACGGCCAGGATGACCGCCTCCGCCCCCTGGACCGCCTGGGCCAGGTCCTTCTGCACGGTCGCGTGCACCAGGCCATCCTGGTTGCGGAAGAAACGCGACCACGAGTGTCCTGGAGCCGGGTACACGTCCTGTTGCTCCAACTCGTACCAGTGCTCGACGTAGGGATCGTGGATTCGCATCTCGGCGCCCATTTCCGTGAGCTTGCGGACGACCATTTCGCTGCCGCTGTAGCGCGTGTCGCCGACATCCTGGCGGTAGCTGGCGCCGCAGATGAGCACCTCGGCGCCTGCGATATAGCGGCCCATGTTGCGCAGGGCGTCGCGAGTCAGCTCCGCCACGTGCAGGCCGCGAGTGTCGTTGATGTCGATCGCGGTCGGTGTGATCTTGAAGATATCCTGGCCATCCTCGAACCCGAGGATGTGCTTGTAGGCCCAGAAGCCAAGACCGCCGTCCTTGGGCAGGCAGTACCCGCCGACGCCGGGGCCCGGGAAGATCATATTGCTGTGCGTCGGGCGCATCTTGATCGCTTTGATCACCTTGATGAGATCGACGCCATTGCGCTCCGCGAAGACGCTCCACTCATTCAGGAACGCCAGGATCGTCGCACGATAGGAGTTCTCGACGATCTTCGTCGTCTCGGACTCGATCGGGCGGTCCATCACGGTCAGCGGGAATTTCTCGGTATTGAGCACCTCTTTGAGGAACTTGACCACGCGCTCGCGGGCCTCCGGTGTGCAGCCGGAGCAGACGCGCCAGAAGTCGCGAATGCTCGATACGTACTCCCGGCCGGGCATGACCCGCTCGAAACTGTGGCTCAACAGCGGGGTCGCGGTCAGCCCGCGCGTGGCGAAGGCCTTCTTCATGATCGGCCACGCGACGAACTCCGTCGTGCCCGGGGCTACCGTCGTCTCGATCAGGACGAGACAGTCCGGCCGGATCTTCTCGCCGATGGTCCGCATGGTCGCCTCCAGGGCGCTCATCTCGGCCTCGCCGCTGCGCATACTGCCCAGCTCGTGCTTGGTGTAGTCACACTGCACGTCCACGACCACGCAGTCGGCCAGTTTCAGGCAGTCGGCGTTATAGGTCGCTACGAGTGTCTTCTTCTCCTTGACGCAACGAGCGATCATCGGGTCCACCTCGGGGTCTTCCGCCTTGACGGGAGACTGGCCGCGGTTGAGCATGGGGATCTTCCAGTAACTTCGCGGGCTGGGGCGCTGGCAGCCAATGACGAATTTGCCTGGCTTGCCGGTCTTCTTGTCGACGGTATCGGCCACGATGGCGGCCATGACCGCGCCAACGAAACCGACGCCCATCACGACGACGATCTCCTTGCCCTCTGCCTTCGCGGCCTGTACGAGGGTTTCCAGACGCTGGTACTCCTGTGCACCGTCTTCTGGCTTGGGAAGTGTGAATTTCTCACCGGCGGGATTCACTGAATACTGGCTCATGCGCTATCACCTCATGTACGCCCATTGGAATCGGATCCGACCGATCGCATCCTGCTGCTGCCTGGGCCTCGGCATGACAGGGCGTTCAGTCTACGCAGCGACGTCAGCCTTATCAAGGCTCTTGTTGTCTTGACAAGACATCCAATCCAGTGAATCGGCCGCCAAGGCTTTGAACTTCGGCTCAGAAATGGTATAATTCAGTGGTTGGTACGTTGGACCGTGATGATCGCCTGTCGGTGAGGACGGGCTGGGAGGAACGCATGCCGGATCTTCGCTGGGCAGCATTCGCAGTGCTCCTGATCCTCTGCGCCGCGGCGGTGCTGCCGGGGGAGACGACCTGGGAGTACCCCGTGAGGATGCTGGACATGCACGGGCCGGACGGCAGTTGCTGGCGCGGTATCGATGCCGACGGCGCCTGGCGAGGTCCCGGTTCGGAGATTCCCGGACCCGTGTTGCCGCAAGCCTGGCTGGTGGGCCCGCCACCCTCTGAGGTCTCCGCCGTGACGATCCCGGAGGATCATTGGGTGAACTTGGCCTTTTCGGGCCCAATCGCCAATGGCGACGGCGCGGATATCGTCCTTCTCGAGTCCGGGACGATGGGCGAGCAGGCCCTTGTGTTCCTCACGGACGGCGCCGATCAGGAATATGTGATCGCGCTGGCACAGGCGGAGCGCACCAACCGGCAGGATATGTCCCGAATCGAAATCGACCTGTCGGATAATCCGGCCCCATTCGAGGCCCGCAGCATCCGCATCGTAGCCGTCGACCTGGGCGGCGGCTCCCCCGGCTTTGACCTGGCGAGTATTCAGGCGCGCGTCAGCCACGAGTGTGGATTGAAGGCCCGCGACCCGAATCCGCCCGACGGGGCCGTCAATGTTGAGCCTGGTGTTCGATTGAGCTGGACTCCGGCATGTGCGGGGGGCAGCCAGAGAATTTACCTGAGCGACGTGGAATCGCAGGTCCGATCAGGAGTGGTCGACGCGCTATTATCGGTCCAACCGTCAGACGCGAACCACATCCAGACGTGGGTCGAGTTGGCCAAGACGTACTATTGGCGCGTAGACACCGCCCTGGCGGCCGACGCCGACTTCTTCCGCACCGGCGATACGTGGTCATTCACCGTGTCGGATCATCTTGTGATCGACGGTTTCGAGACCTATCCCGACAGCCGGTTCCTTCAGGATTCCTGGAGATACTGGGGCCCGGGTGGCGTGCATCTTGGGGATACAAGCTCGCAGACGTGTGATCCCTCCATGAGTTTCGAGTATTCCTGCGACACGACCGCATGGTCGTACGCGTTCCACGAGTTCAGTCCTGCGCAGGATTGGACGCAAGCCGGCGCCAGATTCGTGCAGGTCCTGCTGCGTGGGACTCTCCCTGATCCGGTGGTCGGAGAGGTGTCTTTCGGGCTCACCGACGGCGTTCACGAGCAGATCGTGCCCTACGCGGGTGCAAACGACATTGGCCACGATACCGATTGGCGCGCCTGGCGAATCCCGCTGGAGGACTTCAACGACGTCGATCTGGGACACGTTCGAGGCATGGCAATCGGCGTTCGTCCCCTCCCAGCCCAGCCGGCTGGACCCTGTGGCGGCGTCATCGACATCACGGACATCAGCCTGTATCCAGCCGTATGTCTCAGGGATCGCCAGCCTCCTGCCGACCTCAACGGCGACTGTGTCGTGGACTATCGGGACCTGGAGCGGATGGCCGCCGATTGGCTGCGCACGCGTGTCCGTTCCTACGACGTGACGGAACCGAACGAGCCCCTGCTCTGGTACGCGTTCGACGGCAATGCGGATGACAGCGCCGGCACGGCCCACGGCCAGGTCCAGGGCCGAGCCACCTTTGCGCCGGGTGCCTATGGCCAAGCCATCCGCCTAGCGTATCAGGGCGACGCCGTCACGATTCCGGACGCGCCTGCGGTCTTCGCGCGAATCAGGGAGGCAATCACGATTGCATTCTGGCAGTACGGCGAGAACTCATCTCACCGGAACGACACGATCTGCTGCTCGAACTACGAGTACGGCAAATCGAATCCGGCGATTTCCATCCATCTCGGCTGCTGGGAGAATCCCGGCCGGTATCGCTGGGACTGCGGCTACCCCTGGTCCCTCGCAGACCGCCTCGCCGGTCGGCACCACGGCGAGAAGGAATGGACGGGCCGGTGGAACCATTGGGTGTTCACAAAAGACATCCGCGTCGGTTCCGACGGCAGGAAAGGCCGGATGGCGATATACCGCAACGGCGAGTTGTACGACAGCCGCACGGGGACCGATTCGCCCGTGACGAATGTCACGTCCTTCGAGATCGGCTCGGGCTGGTACGGCCGCTATGACGGCCTCATCGACGACTTCCGCATCTACGACTACGCTCTTTCGCCCGCCGAAGTCGCCTGGCTGGCCACGAACAGCACGGGAACCATTGAAGATCCTGCTGCCTCACCCGCCGACTTCAATGGCACCGACCGCGTCGATCTCGGTGACTTCGCGATTCTGGCCACTCAGTGGCTTGACGATGCGCGCTGGCCTGCGCAATGATCCCGGAGACATCAGAGGACACGATCAGAGATGACGGCACGCGATGCCTGCCCGCGCGCCCTACCAACCCTTCCTCGCCAGGAGGACAGGAATCGTCTGGAGGAGGATGTAGATGTTCAAAAGCAGTGATCGCCTCTGAATGTACAGGTAGTCGTACCGGACTTTGTGGGAGGGCTTCAGATCGTAGACGCTTCGGACCTGCGCCAGGCCGGTCAGCCCGGGCTTGACCGACAGCCGGACGCCCTGAAGCACCTTGTGGCGTGCCACGAAGTAGGGTCTCTCCGGTCGCGGCCCCACCAGGCTCATCTCGCCGCACAGAATATTGAACAACTGCGGCAGCTCGTCAAGACGCATTCTCCTGAGAACACGACCGACGGGCGTGACCCGCTCGTCGTCTCTCGCCGCCAAGACCGGTCCGACATGTTTCTCCGCATCGTTGATCATGGTGCGGAACTTGTAGAGAGTGAAGACACTTCCATTCTTGCCGACCCGTTCCTGTCGATACAGGACGGGACCGCGCGACGTCAGCTTGATCAGCAGCGCAACTCCAAGCATCACAGGAAGCGCGAAGAGCAGAATCACCAGGGAGCCGACCATGTCAAACAAGCGGATCAACAATTCCGCCGTTCCCTTTGGCGGCTCGCAAACCTCTGCCAGCTCGGCAGGCAGACATGCATCCTCCTCCGTCGCGCACAGGCGCTCTGCTGCCGGGCGGAGTCTAATCCTCCCTTCCTGCTCCGGCCTTCTCCGTCTGCCGGATATGCCCTCCGTCGCATCCTGGATTTGCGCCACGCCAACCTGCACATCGTGCTCCATATACTGCCTCGTCTCTCCCGGGCGAGCCCCTGAGGAACCCGGATTCGTCACCGAATCGCGCCCCCCGGAAGCCGGCTTGGGGCTGATACGCGGCTCCTCCGCTCGCGCAGCAGCCTCCCGGGCCATTATAAGGGACCAAGGGCCCACTGCAAGGCCAAAACCGTCCGATAACTACGGAAACCGCCTCCGGGGAATTCCCGTGAGGAACCCCACTGTCCTCCAGCGGTCTCCGCCCCTGTATTGGACTCCTGCTCGGTTGCCATCTCGACAAATGGACTTAACGAACACGTTGTTCGTATGCCTTATATCGGCAGTCAATTCGCACTGATATAAGCCGAATTTTGGACGGGTCCGCCGGTGCATCCGATCATGCTCTCGCGCGGCCCCTTGTCGTCTGTTCGCGCTCCCACGGCCCAGGCCCCCCAGCCGACGGTGGAAAACGCGCAATCACTACTGGCAGAGCCTTTCTGTCAGCGGATCTGGTTCGCACGTCTCGTGCCGCTTCCCGCGCGAACGTCACGTTGGTACAAGGGGACAGACCTCAGGCGCTGTCGGGAAAAAAACAAGTGGGAAGACCGATAACCCCCCGCGATGGAGCGGCGTGAATCCCAGGCCGGCTGAGGCAGCCGGATCCACGCAACGCCCGCCGTGGATCCATCAGGGAGCGCGCCTACCCGTAGACGTCATGCTTGGTCATGCGGGTTGCGGCAAGTCGCTGCCTGGCCTGGCCGCGAAGCTCGGCCGACACAGTGGTACTCCAGTCCGGCCTGCTCCGCCCTGGCGGGATCGTAGAGATTCCGCCCGTCGAATACGACGGGTCGCCTCAGGCGACTGCGAATCGCCTCGAAGTCCGGCGTTCTGAACTCTTGCCAGTCCGTCAACACGACCAGCGCGTCACTACCATCCAGCGATTCGTAGGCATTCGTGCAAAGCTGAATCCGGCCGTCGAGGGCCGCCGAGGCAGCTTGTCCCGCCTCGGGATCGTAGGCTTTGACCTTCATGCCCCAGTCCAGGAATCTGCGGACACAGTACAGGGCCGGCGATTCTCTGACGTCATCCGTGCTGGCCTTGAAAGCAAGCCCCCATACGGCCAGAGTCACGCGGTTCTCCCGGCCGCTGAAGTACGCTCTCACGCGGTCTGTGAAACGCTCGCGCGCCGCCTGGTTGACGTGCCACACCGCCCGGACGACGTCCATCGGCAGGCCGTGCGACTGGCCGATGTGGACGAGCGAGCGGATGTCCTTCGGAAAGCAACTGCCGCCAAACCCGACGCCGGGAAACAGGAATGCCGACCCAATGCGCGGATCCGATCCCAGACCGCGCCGAACAAGCTCCACGTCCGCACCCATCTGCTCGCACAGCATCGCGATCTCGTTCATGAATGAGATTCGCGTCGCCAGCATCGCATTGGCGGCATACTTGGTCATCTCGGCCGACATGGGGTCCATGTACAGAATCCTGTTGGACTTCCGCATGAATGGCGAGTACAGCTCCGCCATGACCTCCCGGGCACGCGGACTGGCGGTGCCGATGATGACCCTGTTCGGCCGCATGAAGTCCTCCACCGCCCCGCCTTCCTTGAGAAACTCCGGATTCGCCACATAGTCAAAAGGCACGTCGGTCCGCGATCGCAGTGCCGCGGCGATCCGTGCGTGCGTCCCCACCGGGACGGTGCTCTTCATCACGATGATGCGGTACTCCTCGATCAGCTCGCCAATCTGCGTCACAACAGCATCGACGAACGACATGTCCGACGAGCCGTCTGCTGCCGCAGGTGTGCCCACGGCGAGAATGATGATCAGAGATCGACGCACTGCCTCCTTCATGTCCGTCGTGAATCGCAAACGCCCGGACCGCAGATTCCGCTCCACAAGCCTGTCCAGCTCCGGCTCATAGATCGGGACGATCCCCTCGCAAAGACGTGCGATGCGCCCCTCGTCCTTGTCGACGCAAATCACCTCGTTGCCCGCCTCTGCAAAACAGGCTCCCGAGACCAATCCTACGTAGCCTGCGCCGATCGTACAGATCTTCATTGACTATCCTCACCATGCCAGTCGTGATACGTTCTTTTCATGACAGACCGGTCGTCTACATTATCCACTCCACCTGCGAATCACAAGCGTCCGTCAAGAGCGAGCACGTGCCGTCCAGTTGCGGCCGGTCCGAAGAGGTGGAATTGGACTGTCGTCGCAGACCATGACGTGATTTCCGATGACGTGGGACAGACTGAAGCCGGTGGGTGTAGTCGGCGGGTGTGGAATGGCAGCCAACAGCTACCTGGAAGTGCGTACACAGCATGTGGAAATGGCAGAATGCAGGACAGATGCCTGCATGCTCATCGCTGCGCCGGCTCCTGAGCGCCGACGCCTCTGCGCTCAAGCGACACCTCGTGGGTGCCATCTTCGGCTGCGTCAGCTTTGGGGGGATGCTGGGATGGACCCGACTCTTGAGCATGGCGCTCCGCTGCCAGCACGGAACGGCCATCGGAAACCACGGAATCGAAGACTCTGACGAGTGCCTTCACGGCCTGCTCCCTCGTATACCCGTTTCGGATCACCTGGGGGTTGCGATACGCCAGCAATTGCAGACGCTGGTAGTCCCGCATCAGGCGCTCCAGCGCCTGCTCCAGATCCTCCTGATTGCCAGGCCGGTAACACAGGTTCGCGCCGGTGGATTCGAGGATCTCTTTGCCCTCCCCGGCGACTCCCGCCAGCACGGGCCGGCCCGCAGCCATGCAATCGAAGACTTTGGAAGGGATGGTCCTCTCGAACACCTTGTCCGGCTGGAGGCTCACCGACAGTGCGTCGGCCTGGGCCATCTCTCTCGCCGCATCCTGGCGGGACACGGGCGGCACGAAGACGACACTGTTATCCGTCCCCAGGCTCTCTGCCAGTACCTTCAAGTCGTTTTCCACGGCCCCGGTCCCCAGGAGCTTCATCGTCCATCGGCCGTGGCCGTTTCTGGCGTGGACGTTGGCCCAGGCACGAATCAGCAGGTCAAGCTGCTGCGCCCTGCCGAGATTGCCCGCATAGAGGAGCGTGCGCCCGTCCCGAGGATCGTGATGCCCATCGGGTCCGTCCATGATGTCCGACGCCCTTGCACCGTTATAGACGACGGTCACGGGCGCCCGCGTCCTGGCACGAATGTACTCCTGCATCGGCCTGGCCACACACGTGATATGAGTGGCCCGATCGTAAACGTATTGCTCCATCCGCTCGCCGAGCCGGTAGGCTCTTCCCCCGGCCGACAGTTGTCCGGCCCCGACCGCCGAGGCGGGCCATATGTCCCGGATATCGACAACCAGCGGAATCCGGAAGAGCCGGGAAAGCGCTACGCCGCTGAGCCCCACGAACAACGGCGGCGAGCTGGCCCAGATCACGTCCGGCTTCCAGTGACGCAGCCGCTGTTTCAGACCGAGCCAAACGCTGCCGACCATAAATGAGGTGTAGTGCTTGATGTAGTTGGCGAAACCTCCACCGTTGAGGTGGGCCACCCACGTCCGCCGGACACAGGTGATCTGGGAATCATACTCGGCGGTGGAATCGCCATCGACCTGCGACCGATGCGGCTGCGCGGTGATCACCCGGACCTCATGACCCCCAGCTTCCAGCAGCCGGGCCGTGTCAAAAATCCGGAATGCGGCAGCGGTGATGTCCGGCGGAAAGTACTGGGCGACAATCAGGATTCGCATGTTCAGGGCCTTCCACTATCGCAACAACCATTTCCGCGCCCTCTTGAGATCCACCACCATGCTCTTGGGGTCCGCGAAATACAGTCTCCTCCTGGAGAAAGCTCGTCGAAATACGTTTGACAGTCTCTTGTTGGATTTCTCGAACTCCGTTTGCACATGTCCAATCAGTTCCGCGAGTCGTTCCTCTGAAATGTACGCGCACCGGCGATGCGCATCCGCGAGGAAGTAGTCGACAGGATTGGTCTCGAAGAAATGGGAGTTGTCCACGTCCGCCTTGACCAGACCCAGCTCCTCGGCCATGGCAAACAGCTTCGTGCCCGGATACGGTTTGTACACGCCGATGGCGGCGTAGGAAGGAGAGAGCTCCCGCATGAACTCCAGGGTCCTGACGATCTGATCCTCCTTCTCCATGGGCAGGGCCATCATGAAGTAACCTGTCCAGAATATTCCGTTCTCGCGCAGCAGTTGCACGCCTTCTCGGATCTGCTGTTTTGTCAATCGTTTGCCGTAGATTCCAAGCATCTCCTCATCACCCGACTCGACCCCCACGCCCACCCGATTGCAGCCTGCCTGCTTCATGAGTCGTACAAGGCCGGCGTCCAAGAGATCGAGACGGGTCGTGCACTCCCACAGGATGTTCAATCGCTTCTGTAGGATCGCGTTGCACAAATCGGCCACTCGGCTGCGCCGCAGCGTGAATGAATCATCTTTGAACATGAACTGCCTCGTGCCGAAGTTCCTCTGGACTTGCTCGACTTCCGCCAGGATCTTGCCCACGGACTGAAATCGGGTTTTGCGAGTGAAATTGCTGCAATACGTGCAATGGTACGGGCACCCTCGGGAGGTCAGCATCAGCCCCAGGTCCTCGGGGGAGTAGTCGCCCAGATTCACCAGCGCAGTCCGATCCGGAACGGGAAGACTGTCCAGACACTCGATCTCGGGACCTGGGCGGTCCAGCGCACCCGGATTGTTCTTCGTCAGCACGCCCGGTATGGTCTCCACGTCCCTCTGATTCGCCTTCAGTCTCTTCACGATCTCCAGGAAGGTCTCCTCGCCCTCTCCCTTGACGACGATGTCTGTGTAGGGCCAGTCGACCATGATGCGCGGCATGACGCTGGCGTGGGGCCCTCCCATGATCACGACGCAATCCGAGTTCCACTCCTTGACGAGCCGGGCGGTTTGCAGGGCGGAGGCATACTGAATGGTCATGGTGGTGATCCCGACCACATCGGGCTTGAACGTCCTGAGAGCCTCGCTGAACTGCTTCCACACAGGGTGACACGGATCGTTCACCCCCTGGAGGTAGCGTGCCATGTTCTCGTGCTGATTCGTGAAGTCCAGGCCGTCGGATGGGGTCGTGCACTTGTCCACATCGTATACGCTGACTTCAGCGGCATTCTCCTGGTGGGCGACCGCCGCCAGCATGCACAAGCCGATGGGATAGCCCCGCTTGATCAATCCCGTGAATGCATTGATGGGCGGCTCGACGAGCAAGATCTTCATTGGAGGACCTGCAATATCAATAATAGAGGAGCTTGAAAACCGCTTTATAGGCCTTGGCGGCCAGGCGGAACGACGCCCGTTCGGTGTAGCCCCTCCATCGTTCGGCGTATTCCGCGAACGTCGCGTCGCCGGTCAGACGATGCATCACCTCCAGTTGCACGAGATGGAGCTTGTGGTAGAAGGGGCTGGCGATGGACTTGATTCGCTGAGGGGTCAGCTCGTACAGCGACCAAATCCGAACATCGTATTTGGGCAGGTTGAACAGGATGGTTTGGGTATACGCATCGAAAAGCTGCCTCGCCTCTTCACGTCGCGTGAAGAGATGATAGTCCCAGATCCCCCACAGTCCCCAGATGAATCCGTTGAGTATGTGGGTCGGCGGCTCGACCAGATACTCCTCAATCCAAATGTGTCCGTCCCCATCCGCGTACTGGACTCCTCCCTGACCGATCGGAGTGACCAGAGATCGATAGACGTGGTCGGCCGCGTCGAGGTATTCGCGAAACCCCGTGAACGCGTGGGCCCTGAGCAGGACCGATAGTCCCTGTCCCTGAGCCAATCCGGAGAACCAGGGGGCAACGAGCGGCCGAAAGTACTCAAAGTCAAACCGGTGGGGCCAGAGATAGGTCCCGTTCTCCGTCGCCTGGAGATTATCCATCAGCCAGCGAGCGCCGGCCAGGAATCTGTCGTAGCGACTCGAATCTCCGGCTTGCACGCCCAGGTTGTAATTGCCCAGCGCATATTGTGAGACGGCGATCGGATTGTACTGCCTGCCGACTTTGCCGCGATAGTCCAGCAGAGGAATGCCCTCGTTGTCAAAGGGACCGGGATAGTCCGCCTTCTGGGCAAATGTCATGTAGTACTGCGTCAGCTCACCGGTGAATGCCTGCTCATTGAGTGTGGGAACCTCGTGCCAGAAGGTGAGCTGGCTGTTGGTTCTCAGGAGATACGCGCTCAAGACCCGCTGGAGATACGACAGTCGGCTCATTTACCCGCTTCGCAATAGGCAAGAGGCTCCGCATACTCGCTCGCCAAGGTCACGATCCGACCTTGTTGCGCGGACGTCAGCGCCGCAATGCTCGCCTGCGTGACAATCAGCAACTCGTCGTATCGAATCAGCGGCTCCCCTCCATGGGCCACTCGATCCAGAAACGCCCGGATCTCAGCCATGTGCCCCTTGTCCTGGCCACGTGTTCTGAAGGTTCGATCTCGCTTGAACCCATACGTCCGAGTCACGCGGAAATTCTCAAGGCGAATGATGCGCCCATCGCTGAAGATCTCGAGGGTCTCCTTGGGATATCTCTTGCATCCGTTGGCGAAGTAGTTGACGGTCCCGATTGAGCCGTCTTCAAAGCTCAGGACGATGGACATTTTGTCGTCGCGCACGGCCGGCCCCCGGCCCACTCGCGCCGCATAGATGGTGGCAATCGGGCTGGCTGCCAGGTGGCATAACAAATCAATGAAGTGGCAGCCCTCGCCAATGATCCGCCCCCCACCCGCCTGCGGGTCCTGGGTCCAATGGCCGGCAGGAATCTCGCCCGCGTTCACCGTCATCGTCATGCACAGAGGCCCCGCCCTGCCGGACAACATCGTCCGGATCTTCTCTGTGTGAGCGGCGAAGCGGCGATTGAAGCCGACCATGAGCTGGCGGTCCGGATGTCGCCGAACGGCGTCCGTTATGCCCACCAGATCTTCTGCACGAATCGCCAGCGGCTTCTCCACGAACACGTGGCGCCCCGCCTGCAACGCCTCGACCACCAAGGACGCATGATTGCTGTGACCTGTCACGATGAACACGGCGTCCATTTCGTCGTCGTCAAGGATTTGCCGATGTTCGGTGACGGCATTCTCGAATCCGAATCTCTTGGCCGCATGCACCAGCGCGGCACCATTGCGACGGCCGGCAATGCACTTCAAACGGGCCCCAGTCTTGTGCAAGCACGGCAGAATCGTGCCCATCGCAAAGTTCCCGGCTCCGATGACACCGACTACGGCCTTGCCCACTCCGGCGGACTTTGCCTGAAGGACCGCCATGCGGACGGCACGGTCGACCTGCTCAGGATATTGCAGGATCACCCCCAGGGCGGATCCATCGTTCTCGATCGTCTCGTACGCCTGGAAGGCATCACCAAGAGCATATCTGTGCGTGATCAACGGCTCCACGTTGAGGCTTCCGTTTGCCATGGCGCCAAGCACGGCCTCGAAGTTGCGCCCCTCCGTCCATCGCACCAGACCATAGGGATAGTCCTGCCCCTCCTGTTCGTAGGCTTCATCGTAGCGGCCGGGCCCGTAACTGCACGAGACCTGGAACGTCAATTCTTTCTCATAGAAGTCGCTTCGCCGCAGATTCAGCCCGACGACGCCGACCAGGACGATGCGGCCCCGCGTGCGACAGCATTCAGCCGCCTGATGGACGATCTCGTCTGTCCTGGCACATGCCGTAATGAGGACGCCGTCTACACCGTGCGCCCCTGTCCAGGCTCTGACTGCCTCCACAGGATCGCTGTCGCTCGACAGATCGACAGTCCTCACCCCAAGCTGCTCTGCCAGCCTCAGCCTATGAGGATTCGGATCGACGCCCAGGACCTCGCATCCACTGGCCCCCAGCAGTTGCACGGTCACCAGCCCAATCAAGCCCATGCCGAAGACCATGATCTTCTCGCCAAGCACCGGTTGCATGAGCCGTATGCCCTGTAGAGCAATGCTGGAAAGCACCGTGAAGGCGGCGTCTTCATCGGTCACGCCATCCGGAATCCGGGCGACCAAGTTGCGTGGGACACAGACAATCTCCGCATGGTTGCCGTTGCTCGCGACTCGGTCGCCGGGCTGTAAGTCCGTTACGCCTTCGCCCACATTGAGCACGACACCGGCGTTACAGTAGCCCAGCGGCAGCGGCTGATCGAGCTTGCGGAACACCGCCTCCAGGGTCGGCAGCAGCCCATCCGCCTTGATCTTATCCAGCACCTGCTTGACCTTGTCCGGCTGCTGCCGTGCTTTCCGGATCAGGTTCGCCTTGCTGAACTCCACGAGCATTCGCTCCGTCCCCGCCGAGATCAACGAGGCCTGTGTCTGAATCAGAACCTGGCCACGTCCTACCTGCGGACACGGGACCTCAGCCAGCTCCATCTGACCGGTCTTCAAATTCTGGAGCACTTGTCTCATAAATTCACAGAGTCACCTGCCATGATGCAGCCGTAGGCCGGATCAGTGCAGAATTGTCCGTTCCGAAGTCAAACGATCTCACGCGCTGTCTCTCCCACTATGGCGGACTACTCACACCGCCTCCAGGACACTGGCGCATCTTGACTGGGCCATCGCGTTTGCCAGGGCGTCCTTCTCCGCGCGATTCGGGTAGCTGATCAACACCGCCCGGTAAACCCCCTTGAACACGAACAGGCTCCCGGCGGCGGCTCCGATGATCCCAAAGGAACGAATCAGTTCCCCGACGTCTTTCACGGAACCAGCCCCTCCCAGCACAGTGATCGGAAGACTGACTGCTTCGCGAACTGCGCGAGCCAACTCAAGATCGTAGCCCTTCATAGTGCCGTCGCGATCAATCGAATTGATGACAATTTCGCCGGCGCCGAGTCCTTCTGCACGCTGGGCGAACGCAACCGGACAAACACCTGTTGACCGGGTCGCATTTTGAGTCCACAACTCGTATTCGCCGGGTCCGGTCTTCTTGACATCCATGACGACGACGATGCTCTGCGCCCCGACCACATCCGCTGCCCGTGCCACCAGCGAGGGGTCACTGATGGCGGCCGCACTCATGGCGACTTTCTCCACCCCCAAGCTGATGATTCTCTCCACCTGATCCACCCGCTTCACTCCGCCTCCATAGCACAGCGGCATTCGGCATTCCGCCGCGAGACTCTTGATTAGAGTGTAGTCCGGATCGCGGCGGAATGCCGTAGCATCGATGTCCACCACGATCAGCTCATCGACTTCCTTCTCGTTGAAGATCCTCACCGCATTGATCGGATCCCCCACGTACTTGGGACGGGTGAACTGCACGGTCTTGACAAGCCCACCGTTCTTGACCAACAAACACGGAATGATGCGCGGGCGCAACATGCCTACATCTCCGCAAAGTTCTTCAACAGTTGGATACCCCATTGGTGGCTCTTCTCCGGATGGAACTGCACACCAAACACATTTCGCGAGCCCACGCTCGATGCATAGAAGCCACCATAATCCGTGACCGCAGAGATATTGTCCCGGTTCTGCGGGACGAAGTAATAGGAGTGCAGAAAGTAGAATCTCGCGCCCTCCTCAAGATGGCTGAACAGG
Organism: Sedimentisphaerales bacterium; assembly: GCA_016928975.1. The sequence continues at coordinate 39,622 of JAFGJR010000032.1, forward strand.
CCGTCGCCCCCCTGAGGCAGAACATCGTTCCAACCCATGTGGGGCAACTGCATCTTCTGAGCCGACGTCCCGTTGCTGAATCTCCTCACCTCCCCCTCGATCCATCCGAGCCCACCCAATCGTCCCTCCTCGCTGCGGTTCGCGAGGATCTGCATGCCCACGCAAATCCCGAGGACGGGTCTGCCCTGGCTGACCACCAACTCTTCGAGGACGTTTCTCATACCCGACTCATTCAACCGGGTCATCGCCCAATCAAAGGCCCCGACTCCGGGCAGGATGAGCCTGCGGGAATCGACCAACTCTTCAGCCGAAGCTGCAATACGCACCGGTATGTTCAGACGCTTGTAGATGTTGGCGAACGCTTGAACGTTGCCAAGGCCGTAGTTAACAATCGTGATCATCGTTTGCCGCCAAGCTCCAACCCAAACAGTCTCATCGCCGTGGCCCCCACCGCATAGATGCTCTCCTGGGATCGATAATCCTTGAACGTCTTGTTTGGAGCATCCAGATAGCCTTGCAGTTCGTCCGTGGAGATCCCGAGCTTCGTGGCCACATATTCGAACTCCTGAGCAATCGTGGCCTCGTCATAGGGAGGGTGCTTGAGCTTCTCGATGGCCTCTTCTCTTGTCATTTGATTTGTGAGAATCAAACTGGAATACTGCACCCTTCTCGTGTCATAGCCGAATTTCTTGGGCAGCCAGAAACCCTCGTAGAACTTGGTAAACCGCGACTCGAAGTGCTTCTGAGGATAAGGCTGCCAACCGAACCGATCTACAAGGAATTTGATCGCCGACTCCTTGACATAGGGAAGGTAGTTCAAAGGCTTGACCACCTTGATGCCTTTGACATACGGCAGGTACACCTTGTGACGCAGGATGGACGTGGTCGGGAAAGTGACCAGAGGACGAGAGCCAAATCGCCGATGGATGTCGCGCAACTGAATGGAGTCTGATTGATAGTACATCCACTCGACGGGATTGCGTATGCATTCCGTCGAGTAGTTGGCGCCTGTCAGGATGTACCTGACATCGTACTGCTCCGCAAACTTGTACATCGTGGCGAAGAATGCATGATCCTGCGGCGCGTCTACGTGCGGGACACCGGACTTGAAGAAGGCCAGTTGCAGATCGCGCATCTCCTCCCAGTCGATCACCTCCGTGTACAGGTCCAGCCCGAGCTTGTCGACGAGCTTCTCGATGTTGTTGACGGCTTCCTGCGAATTCCAGCCGGCGTCGACGTGAAACACCAGGGGGCGCAGGCCGAGTTGCTCCTTGGCGATGTATGTCAGGTAGGAGCTGTCAATGCCGCCGCTCATCCCGATGATGCAGTCGAAATCCTTCCCCTCGCCCGCGCGTTTGATCTTTCGGACAAGCACCTGCAACGCCGCCTGTCCGCGTTCATCCGTATGCCAGTTGGGGACGATCTTCTCGTAGAACGTATTGCAGTGATCGCAGACTCCTTTCGCGTCAAAGACGATCCTCGAGTCCGTCGTATCCATGACACACTTTGTGCAGATCTGGTACTCTCTCTCAGACATCTACCTTTCCTGTTTGCAGCTCGATATTTCGGTGTTCCGCCAACCAGCGTCACCGCTGCCGCGGCAGTCAATATGGAGCGTCAGTAGAACTTGGCGGCAACGATCTGCATCGACCTCCGCTGGTCAAACATGTTCAGCGCCTCTTCCGAAGGTGTGTACGCGACTTGTGTCACGGCGTCTGCATACTCCAATGCCTTGTCTAACCACCGACCGTCTGCCAAATCAACGATGAACAGTCGCGCTCTCATACAGTCCGGGAGAGCTTCAATCCACGGGTTATACGTCACCGCCACACAACAGCCGCAGAAAATCGCCTCATACACGCTTCGCGGCGACGAGTCACTCATCGGAATGGATATGGCGAGCTTCGCGGCGGTCAGCATCTCGTACATCTTCGCTCTGGGTAGACGGCCCAAGTCCCGGTCCCCCTGCTTGAACCGTTGGGTGACTGCTGTCTTGTATCCGTCCTCTTTGAATGGATAGATCAAGTGCAGTCTAGGTTCCCGCCGTGACTGCTCGCGTCCGTCAAGAATCTCAGCGATACGATACAGCGGCGTGAATCCCCGTATGGACACGACATGTTCGCGTGTGCGTACCTCCCGCACGACGCGCAAGATCGCATCGACGTCAATGCCATTCTGTACGACCGTGGATTCCCTGCCGCATAGTTCACGAATTCGGTTCTGCATGTTGACTGAATCAACGGTCACGTGCCGAGCAGCCAACAGAGATCGGATCGCAAAGTGTCTATACAGCCTTGACCTGTTTGGCCGCACCAGGATCTCACTTCCCTGTGGAGTCCCGATGCAGTGAATCCCGGCTATCCAGCAGAGAAACATGTAGTACATCGTATGTGCATGAAATACGGAGCCAGGATTGTCTCTCGCGACCGCGCGCAATCGCCTCGCCTGCAGAGGGAAAAAGGCAAGTTTGACGAGATTCCGCCAGATGTTTCCAAGTCTTGACTGGCCCGGCAGCAGCAAGCGGTCGATTCTTAGAAGCTCGGTGATATCGTCATCATCCCGAATCAGTCGTTGGCATCCTTCGCTGCAAACAAGGTCCGTCACGAAGGCGACCCTTTGGGAGTCACACACTTCCTTGACCGTATGATACCAGTCCATGGCGTGGTAGTCGCGAGCATCGCCGACAAAGAAGATGCTTGCCAAGCCAGACCTCAGAGGTCCCTCTTTTGCCGGAGATATTCGCTTGTCTCGTGCGAGAGAGCTTACTGCTCCGGCCACACGATGATGCCCTTTGTCCGACACGTCCTGAGCCTGAGACGATGCCATCTAAAACCACCCACACAGGACGTCTTCAAACAGCCGTATCATAGCGTCGGCTCGTCTTTCCATTCTGAACTCACTGGCACGGAGACGCGCTTTTTCGATGGCGAGCGATGCTTCGCTTGGCGTCCGGTTCAACGCTTCCAGCACTGCTTGACGCAGTGCAGTCGGGTCGTCTGGCCGTACCATGAGAGACTCGGTCCCCGCAACTACTTCCGGGATGCCTTCCACATCGCTGGCCACCACGGGAAGGCCCGCCGCCATCGCTTCCGCCAGCACCAGTCCGAACCCTTCGATTCGGGTGGGATGAACCAGAAGATCACTGGAGGCCATGAGTCGCGGCACGTCCTTGCGGAAACCGAGAAACTGTACGCGATCCTCCCAGTGCTCTTTGGCGATCCGGTCCTTCAGGCGGCGAAGCATTTCCCCCGTGCCGGGAATGTCCTTATCGGGACATCCCACGTACAGCAGAAAGAGCCTGTGTTCCGCCAGAATAGGTCCCAAGGCATCCAGAAGAGTATCAATCCCCTTATAGGCGGCAAGACGTCCCACATAGATGGCCAGCCGTGCGTCCGCTGGGATCCCCAGTTCCGCGCGTATCTTGCTCCTGTCGGAAGCTGCCGCAAAGCACTCATCAGCAATTGCGTTGTAGATCGTCCGTACGTATCGACGCTCAACCCCGGAATACTGAGTCCACTGTTCCGCAGCGTTGTTGGAGACGGCATAGTAGCGGATACGGCGATTGCATCGAGCGGAAAACCGCCAGAACTTGTGGGGCCACCGATTCTCACGATCTCCTTTGAAAACCTGATGAAGACCCGCGACATGTCGGGCACGCAGCCCCAGGCCAGCCCAGGACATAAGGACTGTGGGCGAGACCGTCGATGTCTCAATGACATCATATCCCTGTTCACGAATCAGCCGTCGCAATTTCAGAATGGCCGGAATCATGCTCGGGAGAGGCGGGTGTACGCGCATACCGAGGAAGTGCACGGCGGGGATGCCTCTGCGTAGCAGATTCTGCGTTGCCTCCGCCACACCGGGCAAGTCCTTCGTGTACATACTCAGGACATCCGTGTGAATTCCTCGTTTGTTCAGCTCTTCGGCCAGCTCCACGCCCAAACGCTCCGCTCCACCGAGCTGATGAAACTGCGAGGTGAATACCAGAACCTTCATGCCACTTCCTTCATGACGGCCCATGCCACATGCAGGAGGATCACTAAGGCAAACCAGCCAGCCGCAATAGGCCGCAGGCGCCTCCACGTGTCTCGGTCCTTGGTATCGGGTATCGCCGCCAGGATGATGAAGGCGGGCATGAACTGCGCCATGTGGCGTTGCTCCAAGGAAGTCACCACGACGGCCGCCAAGCTCAGCAATAGATATGCCGCCAGGAATATCAGAGGCATCGCGCTCTTTCGATCCTTGCGATACAGGCGGGAGACCATCGAGAACCCGACAAACACCAGAGGTAGTACAAGAACCTGATACACACCGTGATATGCCTTGATCAGGTGGTAGTCAATCGCTGCACTTCGTAGATGAGACCACAAGGGAATCGGCGACACCATCAGCATGCCGATTCCCAAGACAGACCGGATCGGAAGCGGCTGGTTGATGACGAGTCGCATCCCGAGTGAACTGTCCGTGGACGCACGTGCGGACATCTCATCGTATTGTACCATTCGAACGGCCCGCACCCTCTGCACCAGGTCCACATAGCCAGCAATGTAGCGACTGACAACGGGCAGGGTACAAAGCACGATGATCGTGGCCACGAAGCGTGTGACATCCAGCCCTTTCCCCAAATACCAGAACAGGAACACCAGAAGCCACTGCAGGCCGAACAGCGCGACCGCTTCAAACCGCAGGAGGGCCATGGCACAAGCCGAAACGCTCGTCAAGGATAAGGCAACGAGCAAGCTCACAGGTGTACGGCGCACCAGGAAACGAACGATTCCCCACAGCACGAGGGCATTCAGGAACGTCGTGAAGCAGTCGCGGATCAAGACTGCCCCGAACAGGATGAACAGGCCGCACAGGGCGAACAGGGTACCCACGCGTCGAAGACGCCAGTCATCGGCCCCGAACAGCTCGCGAGCGGTCCGCACTGTGATACTGGCCGTCAGGCCCATGACCAGCGAGTTGAACATGACCCCGGCATAGGGTCCGAAGTCCAGACCTAGTGCCCAGGTCAGCTTGTAGATCTGCTGCCAGATCAGGACTGGAAGGCCGTTGTCCAAGAGCCCGGGCATGTCCTTCCACGTCACGAACGGAGGCTGAGAGGATATGCTCGGGAAGAAGGATTTGACTGCATCAACCGTGCTCTGGGGGTTGCTGAACACAATGACGGAATAGCATTGAGCCAGGCCTGCGACGAAGATGCAGATGACGTAGGTCAGGAGGAACGCTCGCATCTCCGCTCTTCCGCCCGGAAAGAGAACGCCCAGGGCGACCAATCCACTGACCAGGAAGAGCAGCGCCACAAGGAACATGTCCGTGGTCCCGTTGGCGTACGCCTGCATGGCTCCACCTGCGAACAAGGTGAGAGCCAGCACACTCGCCCAGCACAGTCCCTGTGCGGCAAACGAGCAGGCCGAACTTGCGGCACACGGCTCAGTGACACCTGGGCCGTGCGGCACCATCAGCAACGCATCATCGACTGGCTGAATCGTCTCAGTGCCTGTCATAGGCCTTGCCTACTGAAGAGAGCAACCCATATGCATGCAGGAGCACCCGCGCTGTCTTGCGACTTGCGTGGCTTTCCGGCCCAGAGAAATCAACGGACTCCATCTTTCGATAGCACCGTTCGGCAATATCAGTCCATGGGTCATCGCGAAGGTATTTGACTGCAGCCGCCAGTGCGTTGAACACCCACGCGTCGGACCGAACCATGTAGCCGCCCGGCTGCACGTGTGCCCCATCCCTTTCAAGAACCGCTTCAAAATATTCACCGTTCCAGGCATGCTCCAGTACCCACATCAGGGTGTGGCGCGCAACGCCCCGATAGGCGGTCGAACACTCCGGAATCACCACACCGGCTTCCAGCATACCTGGGATGACCGAGGCGAGCCCCCAGAGGTGGATCTGGCCTCTGAAGAGATTTGGATCGTTTGTGTAAGGAATGATGGTTCGTCGCTCGCTCAGCGCCACGACGTGACCGGCACCATCTCGAATGATTCTCGCCTGCCCTTCAGCAGGACACGCCTGCTCGGCAAGTGCGTGCATCTCCACTTGCTGCATCTGGTGATAGTAGTCAATCTTTGTCCGTTTCAGGGAATCCAAATCGTCGCGAGATTGATCCCAGTAGTGCCAGAAACGCCCTGGCAAGTCCGATGCAACCGTCAGGACACTCTCCATATAACGGATCATTCGATTGTAGATTCGGCGGAGCCCCTCGTCTCCACCGAACTGCCCCAGGTAACAGCCAAGAGCCCCTGCCGCAAAGGATGTGCCGTTGTAGATCATGACCTCTTTGACCGTGTGGGGGCTATACGGAATGGCCGCCTTGTCTTCCCCCATGTCGAGGGCGTGCATCCGGATCCACTCCGCCGCACGGACAGCCGCCGACTGAACATCGCCTCCGCCGAACAGGCGGGCGTACTCACACAGTGCCACAAGCCCGACCAACTCCGGCGAGGTCGATTGGCCCTTCCGATGCAGGCGCCCGAAATCGAACTCATAGCCGATATCGAACCCGCCGTCGAGCTGCTGAATACGAATCAGAAGCTCTGCCGCCCGCTGTGCGCGGCCTCTCCACTGCGCCGCGTGCGTAGCCTCCCACATTCGACAGCAGCCCAGCAGGGTCTGGTAGATCGTTTGACTGCAGTGGCGTATGTAAGGCGGCGACAGCACTGTTCTGCGAGCAAGCTCGCGAAGCAAACGTATTGGGATTGGCGGTGTGGTACTTTCTCTGATCATGCCTGTGGCGAGAGATTCGATGTCGTGCCTATCTCTCTCGCAGGAACTCCTCCAACGATTGTATCGTCGGGCACATCCTTGGTAACGACCGCTCCTGCAGCGAGCAAGCAAGATTGTCCCACTGTGACTCCCGCGGTGACAACTACGCTGCTGGCGACCCAGGTGCCTCGTCCGATCTTGACTCGCCCTCCTTTGCCAACGGCGAAACGCGCACTCCCGTTCACGAAGCTATGATCACTGCTTACGATAGTCACGTATGGACCCAGCATCACTTCATCCTCTAAGATGAGTCCAGCTCGCAAGCCGCTGATCCATGAACCGTGTCCAATATATACGTCATCGCCGACCTCAATGCCACCGAGGTGCTCGAGTTTAGCATGTAACGCTACCTGAAAATTCCGGCCGCACTTCTTGAGAAATGGCCGGTAGAAGGCCCCCCGTATCTGACACCCGCACGCATTCTCAGGAAACAACTGCCCGAGTATCTCCAAGAGCCGCAGAGGCATTCCTTTCAGCAGCGTCCAGAGAATGACAATCAGAACGACAGGGCCACGAGACAGTATTCTCGTCATCCGAGCAAGTCGCCTTCTCCTCGCACCTGATTCTCTGCGGCTCACGGTGACCTCTGCGGCGAGGCAATGAAGATTGTCAGTTTCCGTTGGCATGTTCATCTCAGCTACGCACGGCTGAACAGGACAGCGATCTCCTTGGCTTGGAATCGAATCAGGATAAGGAAGACACACAGCAACGCCGCAAATATCTCCCCGGCCAAAGCTAATGTGATCGGATTCAAGAGCCATGCTGTGATTGCCGCAATCAGAACCACCGCCAGCGAACCCCAGTATTCAACGGGTGGAGACAAATGCACATTCTTGAGTCTATAACGGATGATGAGGAAAAGGCCAATTTGGCCCGAAACGATGCCTACGGCCCTGCCTACGATGACCGCATAGACTCCCAGTTTGTTCAGCAGTGTCAACGTGATGCTCAGTTGGAGACCGATTAGGACAACGCTGTTGGCCAGGAACAGCCCTGTGCGCTCCTTGGACATGATCAACATGCTACTGACACTTCCCACGACTCCGATCTGTATGGCTGCCGCCAGCAGAAGAAGATAAAGATGGCGTTGAGCATACCACTCGCCGAAGAGGGCGGCAACCGGACGACTGAACAAGATCAGCAAGAGCGCAAGTGGCGTACTCAGGATCACTGTCAGCCTGCATATCTTGTGGTACGCACGCCTCAGATTGTCATGATCGCCGACAGCAACAAGGTGGGAAAACGAGGCCAACATCACCTGGCCGATCCGCTGGGGTACAAAAGAGACTAGCTGCGCGCACTGCCAGAGGATGAAGTAGGCGCCAAGTTCCCTCGTACCGAGAACCGCCAACACAAAAAGCTGGTCGACGCGTTGATAGGCGAAGGTGGAGATCGTGTTCAAGTGAACAAATCCGGAGAATCGCCAGAAGCCTTCTGGCAAGTACAGGCGAGCAGAAAGCCCAGAGACAGAGGGTATCACACGCCACAGCCCAATCCCGATCACACCTGCGTTGGCCACACAAACCGTGGCAGCCAACATGGACATGGCGTGGTGCGTCAACCATTCGCGAAAGAGGAAGAACCCGCACGTCGCCAACGCACAGATGAGGACTACCTGCAACTGGCTCAAGAGCGACGACAAACGAAATTCCATCAGCCCCGCCAAGGAGAAGGTGACCATCTGAGACGCCACGATTACGGGTGTGAGGAGTGAAAAGAGAGGAATGACCCATGTGTCCAAGGGTTTGTGAATCAACACCTTCGTACAACCCGGAAACACGTTGATCAGGACGACGAAGACGCCTACGGCGACTGCCGAGACAACTAGATAGGCGGAGAGGAACGCCGATTTATCTTCGTTCCGCCGGATCTTGGGCAGGAAGTTGGTGACGGCACTACAGCCGCCAAATAGGACAAAGGTCGTCACCACCTCCACGAAGAGCTGAACGATCGCGTAGTTCCCGACAACCTCGCCTGCTTCTCCGATTCGCCCCAGGATCCAATTGCGGTAGTAGGCCAGTGGGACCGCCGCCAGGGAGGTCAACGTCACCCACACTGCCCCGCGCTTGGCAACATGCTTGATCCGAAGAACATCACGACTTGAAGTCGCCTCCGAAGTCGATATCATTGCCAAGCTCTCTGCTCTACTCACAAAGCACTCTATCCGACAGTCGATGCATCAATAGGTGAGTTGGACGGTCTTCGTTCAACGTGTTCCTCTTCACATTCGCTGATCGTGGCTGGGTGCCATATCAGGATCTTCCAGAGGGGCTGAGGAGTACTCCGCCGAGAGCCTCAGCACTCCTTCAACGAACCGGCCCCATGAGAATCGCTCCTGTACGTCCTGCCGCGCTCGCTGTGACATCACCGCATAAGCTCGGTCATCAAGCGACAGGATCCAGGCAATCTTCTCCGCCAACGCCGGCGCGCTTATCTCGTGAGCGACGGCACCTGTCCGCCCATCCCGGATGATCTCGTCTGTCGCCGTCAGAACACGCCGCCCATCTCCGGCAAATCCCACCGCTGGCGTCCCTGACGCAAGCGACTCCAGGAAGACCTGGCCGAACGACTCCGTCATCGTGGGCAAGACAAAGACCCGGCTAATCGCATAGAAGCCAGGAAGCAACTCATACTGGGGGCCGGTGAATACGCTGCGGTCAGACAACCCGATCCGAGACGCATAGGCCTTCAGGCGAGCTTCATCCCGGCCACTGCCCACGAGCACCAACTTCACGGACCGATCCAGCCGAGCGACTGCGTCCATCAGAATAGGAATATGCTTGGCCGACTCAATTCTACCCACATACAGGATGATAGGCTGACCCTGCTGCAATCCGTATCGTTGCCGTATCTGCTCGAAATAACGGGCACCGTTCTCGGGCGAGAACAGATCATCATCGACTCCGGGCGGAATGACGTGGCAGGAGGTGTCGCCGTTGGAGAAACCTGCGAGTAACTGACGTCGCATATTCTCACTGAAGACGACGGCTTCACACTCCGAAGCCAATTCTCGCTCCAATCTCGACGAGACGATGTAGGCGGAGGGCCACAGGGCCAGAAGCATCAGCCGCCTTTTGACAGGCAGTCCGTGCGTCTGAAGGTAAAGAGCCCGACAGTTCATCCTCGCATTCGTACAGAAAATCTGAATGAGACGGCCTCGATATCCGCCTCGGCGAATTCCCAACCCCACGGACGCGGAGCGGCACCAGATGGCATCGGGTTGATACTGACGAAGTACTGCTGGAATGCCCTCCTGGGCCGCCGCCACACTCTCGAGAAACTGGGCGTGAGGCCAGCGAGGCAGCGTGTGCCGATGACGAATGATCTCGATCCCTTCGTGCTCCATGCGCAGTGGTTCGTCCGGAGAGATCTGAAAACAAAACACCTTGACTTCGTGCCCGCTATGAAGCAACTCCCGCCCAATGAACCGAAGGGAGTTTTCCACACCTCCGATCTGAGGATATGCAGTGCTGTTTGCAAGCAGGATTCTCAACGGTCACCGCCGGAATACCAACGCATCATAGTCACGTACGACAGGCCCTCCCGCCAGGGACGAGGCGTCCGGGAAGTAATAGTCAGCCACACCGGCCGCTCTGGCGCGAGACATCCGGACCAACTTTCTTCATCGAGCCCCCACAGTGGTAGGTTGCGATCGGGCCGGGGACTGCCATGACACGCGCCCCGTCGCCTCAAGACTTGGTCACGAAGTCCCCACCCCCGCCCCCTCAACCGGCCCATGCTGCTTCTGCCCGTCGCCACTAGGTGTATGGATTTTGCCGTTGCCGGCGGCTTTCCTGCGGCGAGTGGCCCGCTCGAATTGCCGGGCCAGGCCGGCCTGCTTCGCCTCCTCGAAATACTCAAGATTGAATGCCACGAAGATTCCAACTATCAAGGCGGCAATGCCAGCCGCCATGCTCTTTTTGATCGTCCCGCGCGCTACCGGCAGCTCAGGCACCTCGGCCTTGTCGAGGACCTGGATTGTTGGCATGCTCCGGGCCTCCTCAATCTTGGCCAATTCAAGCTCCCGGATGAGCAACTCGTAGAGCATCTCCTGAACCTGTGCCTCGCGCGCGGGGATCGTCTCGATTCGGCTGAGTTTCCCCTCGACCTCCTTCAGACGGTTTTCCAGGAAGAGTCTCTTGCTGGTTGCCTGGCCGGCGGATAGCCTTTTATTCTGTTGATCCAGCCTCTCCACATAGGCCTCGGCCATGGCAGCGGCCCGGTTGGGGTCGAGATCCGTGACGGCGATCTTCACCGCCCCTTCTTTGGTCATCTCGATCCTCGTATTCCTCTTGAGCAGCTTCGTCGCCTGCGTTCGGTATTTGATGTCCTTGTAGACCTCCATCAGACGGAACTTGTCGATGATACTGTCAGCTACTTCCCGGCTATTGAGGATCTCCACATACATCTCGGCGATGCTGCCGCTATCAATGATGTCGCGGAGCATCGATTTGCCCATGGCACCCAGTCCACCGACGCCGACCTCTTTCTGGAGGATCTCCAGCGGCGGCACGATCGTGACATTCGCTTCATAGCGCCGAGGACTCATGAAGACAACGCTGCCCGTCAACATCGTGACAACCACCGATAGGACAAGAATCATCCAGCGGCGGCGCCAGATCACCCGGACGTAATCGAACAGATTGACCTCTTGCTCGTCGACTGGGCCAGAACCAGGCCCCCAGGATTGCATGCGTTGATTCGTCACCACTGTCTACTCCTTCCGCAGAAGTTATATGGCGAACACGACTCCGGCGGCGACGGCGATCTGGAAGATGATCTGCGTCAGGTCCTTGGTCGTCCTGAGCCACAAGAGGCGATCGATCTTCCTGGGCACGACGATCGAGTCGCCCGGCTGCATCTCCATGCTCATGAAGCCGCCGAAGAACCAGGACTTCTGCTCGGAGTCCCAGAAGACCAGCTTGCCGCGATTGCCCTGCTCGGAGCTGATGACCGAGCCGTCCGCCTTGACGACGCTCACCTGCTTCTTGTCGGCCTCTTTGGTCATCCCACCGACCCGTCGCAGGTAGTAGCTGACCGTCCGGCCCTTCTCGTATTGCAGTGAAGTCGCATTGAACACTTCGCCGATGACGTGCACCACGCCCGGCGTGGTCGGGATCGTCAGCACATCATTGTCCTCCAGTTCGAAATCGTACTTGGAGCCTTTCATCTCGTCCGGGGCGGCCAGTTTCACGACGACCCGCCCGGTCACCTGGGCCGTCCGCAGCTTCGCGAGCAGCGCCCTCTTGGCCACCATCGCCGCCTCCTCCCCCTTGACATCGTCGGCGCTGAGAGCGCCGCTGGTCCCCTGCTCCGCACTGGTCAACATCGACTGCTCAATCTCGGAGATCATTTTGTCCAGCCGCTCCCGCTGGATCTTCCTGGCGCTTTCACGGGTGAAGACCGCTCCCTTGAGGTACGCCTCCTCGCTATAGCCACCGGCCCGTTCGATGAGCGAGCTCAACATCTCGCCCTTGGCGATCGGATAGCTCCCGGGGAACCGTACCTGACCTTCGATCGTGGCACTGCGGCTGAAATCCAGCCCTGGAATGGGACGGACGATCAGGCGATCATGATCTTGCAGGGGGATGTTCTGCGTGGGATCGCCCGCCATCGCCTTCCCCAGATCGATATCGATTTCCTCAGTGACCATTCCATCCTGGCTAATATGGCTCCGGGTGATCTCCGCCTCGCGAAGGTATGCCGTTTTCTGGAGCCCTCCGGCCAACTCGATCAAGTCGCTGACCCGCATGCCTTCGATGAGCCTGTACTCGTTGGGCTCGTAGACCAGCCCACTGATGGTGACGCTGCGTTTGCCTTTCTCGTCCCAGCGGAACAGGCGAACGCGGTCCAGACGGAACAGTTCGAGGTCCGCCGAGACGTCGCCCCTGAGGACCTTGCCGGGCTGGAAGGGAATGACCACCGGGTGCTTGTCCGGCGGCACAAGACGCTCGATCTCCCCGTATTCGAGATTCACTTGCGGCAGGAATGCATCATAGTTGAGCACATCGGAGAGCCTCATGCCGGGTTTGAGCTCGTACTTGCCCGGCCGCATCACGTGCCCCTGCAACTCGACAATGTTCTCCGCAGGCTCGATCACCGGGAACACTTTCACCATGTCGCCATCACGGACAATCGTGTCCATCGCGTCCCGCCGCTCCGTCGGAGTCGTCCCCTCGGACAGATCGAAGTCCACGACGACCCGCTTCTGGTGGTCCTCCACACGCTCGACCTGGACCCGCTGGAGCCAGCCGGCAAAGGTGATCCCACCTGCCAGATCCAGCACCTCCTGCAACTTCATTGGCTGGATCATCTCGTAGATGGCAGGCCTCTTGACGTTGCCGGCGACGCCGGCCACCTCGCCGATCACTGGGATGAAGATCGTATCCCCATCCTGCAGGCGCGGGTCCGTCCCCTTGTCGCCGCCCAGGAGGAACTTGTAGAGATCGACGGACGCCGGATCGGCCCCGTTGCGCAGCAATCGGATTGCCCGCAGGCTTCCGTTCTTGGAAGGCCCTCCCGCCGCAAAGAGCGCGTTGATCACCGTCGACAGCGAGCTGATCGTATAGCCGCCCGGCGTAGCTGCCTCGCCAACGACAAACACCCGAATCGTGCGAAGCCGGTCCATCGTGACCGACATCTTGAAGTCCGTGAACTTGCGAGAGAGCTCATGCTGAAGATAGCCATGCAACTCGCCGAATTTCATCCCCCACACCTTGAGCACTCCCACCTCCGGCAGGACGATCTGCCCATCCCGGTCCACCTGCAACGGGTACTGAGCGTCGACGCGCCCCCACAAGGTCACGGTAAACGTATCCCCCGGCCCGATGACGTAGTCCGGCCCGACCGGGACGTTGGTCACGGGGGCAAACGTGCTGACGGGCATGCTGAAGACGTCGTAGCCGAACTGGTGAAGGCTGGTGGACACTTCGCTCGGCATCTTGCCGGCCAGCAGCAGCTCCGTCGTGGAGGGCCCGGACGGCGCCGGCGGCGGCGTCACAGTGACCGGCTCCGGCGGCTGAACCGCCGGCTGCTGCTCCCGAGCCTTCAAGACCGCCTGGATCTGGTCGGCAGTGAGACCGGTGGCGGATGTCGGCCCCTGCCCCAGAACCGAATCCTGCGCCGTGGCTGGACAGCTCGCGACAACAAGGGCCGATAATATCGCAATAAGGAGAAGATGTCCGGCGCGCGGGCGGCGCGCGGGTAGAAGCGTGATGGACGCCGCGTGCGCGCGGCGACGTGCGATGAGTCTGATCCAGCCGCAGTCTCTACCACTCACCACAGTCCAAGGGCCAGCGTGATTCATTCCACAATCCTTTGTGTTCGACTCGATCGGCTCTGTCACCAGATTACCCAAGGGGTGTAAGCTCTCCACCCCGCCGACATCCGATCTGTACCGTGTTTCCTTCTCTCCCCCCTCCCGGCGGTGTTCGTTGCATATTACGTCACCACATGACCCTGTCAAGGTCTTTTTTCAACCGCGGGCCGCCCGGCGACATCGGCGGCTCGGGCGCTCAGCTCGTGCCACGACGCCGCTGCGGAACCAGGCGTCAGACCAGCCCCGCTCTCATGGACCGGTACAACTCCCGAAGCATATCCATCGGGCGATCATATCTATCGATAAGCCGATCCTGGAGCCGATCCAGGAACTGGTTGTACCGCTGCTCCTCCACGCCGGCTCGCGTCAGGCCGATCCGGACAACCTCGATGTGTCTGCGCACGGTGTCCTCATAACGCTTCTTCCACCGCTGGTACTTGAACAGGCGCCGCTTGAGGATGTGGCCCATCGTCGTGATATAGCCCGGAGGGAGCCCCGCGTACGTTTTGAAGAACAGCGGCTCCGGAATTTGAAAAGCCCTGAAACGAGCCAGGACATGGACGATCTGAGCGATGTCGAGCCCGACGACGACAAAACGGTCGGCCACATCTCGAAACGCGTCCATCGTCTCGCGGACGACCGGCCGCCTCCACAGGCCGTAGATCACGTTGGCCTTGTGGGAGTACTCCGACAACAGCATGTAGTTCGACACCCGTGTGAACGGGTCCTCGTCAGCGAGAAACGACATCCGGGGAAAATGCCGCATCTTCAGAGGTGCATATCTCCTTGACAGCACCCAGTACCCGGTACAGGCCACCGCGATTCCTGGCTCCCGTTCCAGCACCGACAAACATCTCTGGATGAACTCCGGATGCCAGTAGTCATCGTGTGCCGCCCACATGAAATACTCGGCGCGCGTCTCACGAAGAACGAAACGGAAGTTCCGCGCCGGGCCCAGATTGGCCGGTTGCCGGATGTATCGAACTCGCGCGTCGCGAGCGGCATACTCGCGACAGATCTGCTCCGTCGCATCCGTCGAGGCGTTGTCTGAGATCGTCAATTCAACGTTCGAGAAGGTCTGTGCCAGCAGGGAGTCAATCGCCTTGCGAATCGTCTCTTGCCCGTTGTACACAGGCATCCCGATGCTCACCTGGGGAACGTCCATCTCCTTATGCCAGTCGCAGACGTCTCACCGTGCATGCCTAACGAATCCCCTTATCGCTGGCGTCGGAGCCATGCGTCGGGCCAGTACGTCACGTTCTCGCTGAGCTTGCTCTCGTTGAAGGGCCAAGGCGGCTGCTCAATAACGAAGTCCGGGTGGCCCCGGGTGAATTCCACCGCTGCTGCGGCCGGGTTATCTGACGCCCAGTCGGCCCTGCCCCGCGGCACGTCGTGAAGATCTCTCATGATGCCGTCGGTCGCCACGATATACGATCCGGGCGTCACCAGGCCGTGGTACGCCTCCAGCTCGGTTAAGACGTGTTGCTTGGTGTGGTTCGAGTCCAGGAAGATCAGCGTCGTTTCGCTGGACCCGACCAGAGACCGAACCTGCTTCACGACGCGGCTGTCCGTCGAGCTGCCTTCGATGAGCGTGATCAGGGCGGACAGCTCATGATCCTCTAGTGCCTCGCGGTTCTGAGGCCGAATCTCGATATCCACGCCGACGACCCGGCCCTTGCCCATGGCCTTGCATAGGCTCGCGTAGAAGACGAGCGAGCCGCCATGTGCGACGCCGGTCTCAATGATCACGTCGGGCCGAATGCGATAGACCACCTCCTGCACGCGGATCAGGTCTTCGGGGTTCTGAATGACGGGCCGCCCCATCCAACTGAACGCATATGCGTACCTCTCGTTCCACCCCACTTTCAACCAAGCCTGCGACAGGATCTCAAAGGCCCGAGTCGAATAGAGATCCACTCGGTCCTCATGACCTTCGTGCTCCTGTACCAGGACTCGTGCATCCGTATCAATCGTAATTCTCATCGTATTTGCCGCCAGTCAGCGGGATCAATCATGGCCAGGTCCAGTCCCGCCTCGCGCACGAGGCGCATGTTCTCAGCCACATAGTTTGGGTTCATTGGGATCGCGATCTTCACCTGTAAAGCCGGTATCGCCTTGTAGTCCACGATCGGATGGCCGGTACCGGGCAGAAAACATCCTTGTTTTCGCGGATTGAGATCGACCACGCACGCCACAAGCTCTCTGTCCGGGTCCACAAGATTTGCCAGCGTCACGCCCTTGGCGCCCGCCCCCCACAGGGCCACAGCACCGACGCGCGTCAACTCCGCCAGCTTCGTCCGCCAGTTCTGCACATAGGACGCTTCGACGGCCGCGAACGCCCGACACAGCGAGACCATCTCGTCGCCGGACCCCAATGGCCGCACGGGTGCGTGGGATGCAGGCGTCGCCTCGAGCCAGAGGTACTGATCGCCGAAAACATGGCGCAGCGACTGTGGCTGCAAGCCCGCCCGTTCTGCGGCGATCCCCAGCGAGCCAGCGGCGAAGTAGGAGCAATGCTCATGGTAGAAGTCCCAGACCACCCGGTTCCTCAGAATCCACCCCACACAGGGCGTCTCAAGAGCCACCAGCGGCTCCGTTGCCCCCGACAGCGTCCGAGACATTAGCTGCAACAAGGCCACGGGGTCAGGCAGATGTTCGATCACGTGTCGGCACACAACCGTGTCCGCATGGATATCTGCGGTCTCGGCGGTGTAGAGACACTTCTGGAAGTTCAGCCGACCGCCGAGGTCCACTTCCGGCCCGACATAGCTCGGGTCATAGCCGTACCCGACATTGCCGGCTCGCTCGTCCTCGACCAGCTTGCGAAGGAAGTACCCTTTGCCGCAGCCAACCTCGACAATTCTCCTGTGGTGCAACCGCCTCTCGGACAGGAGATGGGCCGCACGCTCATCCACGTAGGACGCAAAATGAGGCGAGCAGGTCTGCGTGTTGTCGTAGTCGGCATTGTAGTCCATTTTCGTCTGGTCGAATGCGGCGTTGAACACAAAACCGCAACGGCTGCAGACCGCCAGAGCCAGGCTGCCCCTCTTCGCATTCGTCGCGTCACTCTGCCGACGGAACAGCATGTTCTGAAAGACCGGCATGTTCTCCCGGTGCAGGAACGAAACGACATCCGCCAACTCACAGATTGGGCAATGCGCTTTATTCATGACCCTCCGGGCCCTGCGATACCCACCATTGTATCGTGCGCCACAGTCCCTCGCTGAGCGTATGGCCCGGCGTCCAACCCAGTTGTCTCAATCGATGGTTGTCCCCGCAGATGAAGGGCGGCTCCCAAGCCCGATACGGCTGAGCACCGATCTGGACGAGGCTCTCGCGGCCCATCAGCCTGCCGATCATCGCCAGAAGATCCCGAACGGCCACCGGCTCGCCGGAGCAGATATTGAAGACGCCCGTTGCACGTCTCTCCGTGAGCAAACAGAAGGCGGCGGCCACATCCTCGACGTGGATGTAATCACGAATCTGCTCGCCGGGCGTTGAAGGGAACGGTCGGCCCCGCTGCAATGCACAGATGGCCGCGGGCACGAGCCGCCGACAGTCCTCTTGGGGTCCGTACGGATAGAAGATCCGAGCCCACGCAAACGCCATCTGCGCCTGTGCAGCGATCTGTTCGCCCAGCAGGCAACACGACAACTTGGCGGCGGCGTAAAGTGTCTTGGGGCGAGTCACCGTCTCCTCTCGGAGCAAGCCGAAATCCGTGTCGTACTCCGCGCAGGTGCCGGCGATGACGACGCTGCGGCACTCCACATGGGTGAGTTCCTTCAACAGCGTGAGACTCGCCATCAACGAGTTGATATTCTCGGGCGAGTGGAGATACGCCCCGGGCTCAGCATACCACGCCAGATGAACGCAGGCCTCAGGAAGAAAGCTCGCCAGCGAGGACCGCAGATTGTCCGCATCATTCAGCATCCCGGTCACCAGCGACAACCGGCCTGCCTCATTCCGTAGTCGCCACAGCGGATCACCCGGCATGGCCAGCGCCATCACCGAATGCCCTCGGGACAGCAATGCCCGCGTCACGTGCGCGCCGATAAAGCCGGAGGCACCTGTGATGAATACCTTCACAGGCGTATCCGCCACTTCGGGTGGGTCAAGTCCCTTTGCGAGATCACGACCGGCTCCAACGGCCATGTGATTCCGAAGCCCGGATCATCCCAGAGAACGCCCCGGGCGCTTTGCGGATCGTAGAACTCCGACATCTGGTAGAAGACTTCCGTGTGGTCGGCCAGCGTCTGAAAGCCGTGCGCGACGCCTTCGGGGATGTACAGCATCGTGCGGTTCTCGGCCGTCAACTCCACGGCCACCCACTGCTTGAATGTCGCCGAGTCGCGGCGAAGGTCCAGCGCCACGTCGTACATCGCGCCCATCGTGCATCGCACCAGCTTGGCCTCCGCGTGCGGGGCCACCTGATAGTGCATCCCGCGCACCGTGCCCTTGCGTTCGTTGAGCGAGATGCTGCACTGGACAAGCCTCGGATTCAGGCCGTGGGCCTCGAACTCCCTTTGGCACCAGGTGCGTGCGAAGAAGCCACGCTCATCCTCGATCCGCTGGGGCTCGACGATGAACACGCCTTTGAGTCTGGTTTCGGTGAAGAGCACCGTCGCTCACACCACTCGCAGTTCGGGGATCGGAATGATGACCTTGCCGCCCTGACGGCGGTACTCGGCCTGCTGGCTCAGGATCTCCTCGGCGAAGTTCCACGCCAATAGCAGCACGTAGTCGGGCTTCGTCTCCAGCAGCTTCTGCGGCGAGCAGATGGGCAGATGAGTGCCGGGGGTGAAGCGCCCCTGCTTCACCGTGCTGCGATCCACCACGTAGTCGAGCGTCTCCGGACCGATGCGATAGTAATTGAGCAGGGTCGTGCTCTTGGCCGATGCGCCGTAGACGGCGATGCGCTTGCCGTCGGCCTTGAGCCGATGCAGCAGTGCCAGCAGGTCGCGGCGCAACTGCTCGACCCTGGCGCCGAAGGGGCGGTACGAGGCGAGGTCGTCCACGCCCCAGGCGGCCTCTTCTTCCAGCAATTGGCGTACGCGGGCCGCCCCCCGGCTCTCGCGCGAGCGGGGGCCGTCGGTCCGCTGGAAGAAGACCCGTAGCGAGCCGCCGTGGATCGGAAGGTGTTCCACATCGACCAGGGTCAGACCGTGTGGTCGGAACAATCGCTCGAACGAAGTTACCGAGTAATAGCAGAGGTGCTCGTGGTAGATGGCGTCGAACTCCACGTGATCGATCAGATCCCGCACGTAGTGGTTCTCGATCACCGCCACGCCGTCCGGCTTCAACAGAGCCGCGATGCCGGCGATCGCGCCGTGCAGGTCCGCCACGTGCGCCATCACGTTGTTGGCGTGGATCACGTCCGCCGGTTTGCCCTCTGCGGCCAGCCGCCGGCCCACCGTTTCGTCGAAAAACTCGCAGATCGTGGGAATGCCCCGCTCCTGCGCGACCCTGGCGACATTCTGCGCCGGCTCGATTCCCAGCACGGAAACGCCGTGTGCCTGGTAGTTGCACAGCAGATATCCATCGTTGCTGGCGATCTCCACGACCAGGCTCTCTTTGCTCAAACCGATCTGCCGAATCAGTCGCTCTGTGATCTCCCTGGCGTTCTCCAGGACAGTATCCGAGAACGAGGAGAAGTAAAGATACTCCCGAAACAGCTTCTCGGGCGGCACGGTCTCGGTGATCTGGACCAGTGTGCAATGCGGACAGAACACCAGATCGAGCGGGAAGGTCTCCTGCGGCTGTGACAACTGCCCGGCGGTCAACAACGCGTTCGCCAGCGGAGTGCGCCCGAGCGACAGCACGAGCTGCAGCTCCGGCCGGCCGCAGGACCGACACGCGGCAGACATCCCGTTCAAACAGGCTCCTCCAGGAACTGACGATACCACGCGATGGTCGCTCGCAACCCCTCCTCCAGACTGAACAAGGGACGCCAGCCCAGGGTCTCCCTCGCCTTGGCGGCGCTGAGGTACTGATGAGGTATCTCGTTGACGACCTCGTTGCGGATCTCCGGTGTCAGCCGTGAGTCCATAAGTCTGAGGATTCGCTCGACCAGCTCCAGCACGGTAACCTGCAACTCGTTGGAGAAGTTGAAGGCCTGTCCGCGCAGTTGCGGCTGGACCGC
>JAFGJR010000033.1 GCA_016928975.1 Sedimentisphaerales bacterium
CAGCCTACGGAGATCACTGCGGTGGGTCCATTTTCGATGCCGATTCTACTCCCCGACGTGGGGCCCTTTTACATGCCGATTTCCACTCGGCGCAGGACATCTCCGGAACGGCCGGGAAAAACGGGTCTGGGGAGGCGCCAGCGGGCAGATTCAAAGCACCGTTGTGCTCGCGACAACACGCGATTGTGGACTTCTTCCTTGTAGCCCCCGCGCAAGCAGGAGCCCAGGAACGTTACGACACAGGCAGGTTCCTGGTTTCGCAGGAGTGACATCGAGGCAGTCTGCCGTCACGCGGCTATCTCGCTGTGGGCGTCCTAACTGATCCGCGTGCGCAGATTTCGGATGAAGCCGGAGAGCACTTGCTTGGGGACGTCCTCCAGTTCGGGATCGGGCGCATCACTCCTGGCGAACTGCTCCAGGATCGCAGCGGCCTTGCGTCGGTGGGGCACGATGCGGTCCGCGGTACGCTGCGCCTCGTCAAGCTTGCCGTCCACCATCTGCCGCAGGTATCGGACGATATGCTCGGTCAGTTGCTGCTCCGAGATCTCTCCGGCTGGTCCACCCGGGGCAGGGGGGACGTCAACGGTGCCCTGCTCCTGGAGAATGTCCCACCGGAGCTTCGACGTTTCCTCCAACAGTTGCTTCTGCTTTTGCAGATCGTCCTCGTCGAGAGGCGCGACCCTTAACTCCTCGTCGTCGTCGCTGGGCGGCAGGGGAACGTACACCTTATTATGACATGCGGGGCATTTGCCCCATTTGCCGCCGGCGTTATCCGGCGCCTCGATTTTTTTGCCACAGTGTTCGCAATGCAGTTTGATGGGCATTTCGACACCTCGGACCAGAATCGTCAACCATCCACACGGTATTCGGCACAGACATCAGTCGTGATGCCGCCACGCGGCGTGAACCGGGCCGTCACCTTCATCCAGCACGGCTTGCACATGCCGCTCAGGTCATCCAGTATATCATTTGTCAGCGATTCGTAAAAGATCCCTTTGTCCCGATAGCTCTGCAAGTAGAACTTGAGGCTCTTGAGCTCGATGCAGGTCTTGTCCGGGCAGTATTCGATCGTGATCTCGCCAAAGTCCGGCTGGCCCGTCCGCGGGCACACGCTCGTAAACTCCGGGCACCGGATCACGATCCGGTACTCCCGCCCCGGACGCGGATTGTCAAACACCTCAATCTGGTCGCGCTCAGCCATACGAAAACCTTCTTGTGCTACCGCTGGGAGTATACCCTTCTCGTCTCCGATGGACAAGCCCGAAACACGACTGACGAAACCACGAACCACGAAACCCGAAACAAATCCTAATGACCGAGATTCAAGCAACACAGACGGTGTCGCTGGCCGACAGGCCCGTTTTGAGTTTCGAGCTTAGCTCGTTAGCGGTTGTTTCGGATCTCGGTATTCGGGTCTCCGCCCGTGGCGGTTCTACGGGATACGCTTCGTCAGGCAGATATCATCGAGCTCTATCGCGAGGCCGGTGCCAGTCTGCTGATTGGGGTCGCCGACACCAATCAACATCTTCTGAACCTTTGTCAGGTCCACGGTCGCCGTTCTCAAATCTGCCAGGCCGATGTCCCACCTCTGCCACTCTCTGGTCGCCAGCATCCGTGCATCCGGACGGACCACCTCCACGCGGGATTCAGTGCTATCTTCAAGGCGCACATACAATCGACCACGATCACCCCAACTTCGGAAGTACAGTGTCAGAGCGTCTGCCCCTCCAATCGTCCAATCCTGTGGCGTGGGCCAGGTCCGTTGGACCTCTGAACACAGGGGCGACCCATTGGCGCATTCTATACATATGCATTTTCCGCCCCAGTGCCCACCCGTTTCGCCAAAGCCGGGCCCGAACGTACCCCCGACACAGGGCCAGACGTCATAGTAGTCCCCCCGGTAGCGCGAATAGCTCTCAAAGTCATCGATGACGAGGACAATGCGGAAGTCCCGTAACGTGAAAGTCCACACCTCGCCCTTGTCCACGATGTTCGGATCCGCCTCATTCACCTCATCTACGCGCCAGTAGTAGGTCCTGCCCGGTTCCAGCTCGCACGGATCGTCACTGGTCACCTCCGGCGGCTGACGGCCACGATAGACACCCATGTCTTGTGTTGTTGCATCTGCCACCGCGGCTCTGTCTGCGCCGAAATACACATCGTGCTGGAGGCGTGGTCCTCCCGGGCACCAACTGAGTGTAAGTGGCTGGCTGACATCCTCGGTGCCATCCTCAGGAGAAGGCAGACGCGCCTGCTGCTCCAATTCCCAGACCAATCGTGGATAGTCCCGATACTCTCGAATGTACCAAGTGGCACTCGCGCAGTCTGGCGTCCTTTTCAGGAAGTCCCATTGGCATCCGAGGTAGGTAGACATCAAGCGCATCGCTTCGGTGGTCCGCCCCGTGCCGTGTTGCTGGCTCCACTGTTCCGGCCACTTTGGGTATCCGCTGTCGGGCGGGCCCAGTGGACCGGATGTATTGAGATCCCAGAAAGAACATGAGGTCCCGTACCAGTTAGTTGGCCTGCCAACGAGAGCACCCACATACCATGAATCCTGGCAAGAGGGGGTGGCACGACCAGTGCTGTAACATCGGCCCACGAAACCCGAATTGTCTCCCACCAGCCCACCTACGTTCTCGCATCCTCGTACAGCGGCGGTCGAATAGCAGTCAGTGATCTTCGCGAGGGAGGCACGGAAGGGATCGCCTCCATAAAGACCGGCCTGGTTGACCCCCGCCAGCCCACCAACGGACTCATTGCCATCGACCTGACCGGCGCTATAGCACTGGGTGAGCGTGGCGTTGTGGTTGCGCCCCACCAGCCCGCCTACGTTGTCAAAGCCGGTTACGACGGCGGTCGAATAACAGTCGCTGATCTTGGCGATGGAAAGAAATGAGTCCCAGTAGCGACCGATGTTGCCTCCCACGAGTCCGCCTACAGAGGAATTACCGCGAACCTCGCCGGTGCTGTAGCACCGGGTCAGAACACCGTCGTAGCTAGATCCCGCCAAGCAGCCGATAGCTTCGGATGTACCGACTATATTCGCGTCCACTATGCCAACTCTCCGGATGTTCGCTCCGGATGTGAGATGGCCGAACAGGCCCAGGCAGCTCCCACCATGGATCTCCAGATGGGAGATCGTGTGGTTGGCACCTTCGAATGTGCCGGCGAACCACGGGATGACACCCGTGGCCCACCGGATATTGTTGGCGTCTATGGACACCGTCAGGCGGTAATGAGTGAAAGGGCTGTAATGGGCAATCGCTCCGAGTTCTTTGGAATTCGAGATCAGATAAGGCTTTTCAGGTGTGCCCAGACCCCGCAATTGAGGTGGGGCGAACCCATTGAACACTGCCAAGACTGGATATCCGCCATCCCCCATATGCCAGAAGTCCGATGTTCCATCTTCCGTCTTGTCAGCGAAGTCCCACCCTGCGTCCCGATAGGTGCGGATGTCCTTCATCCCGGCGGTGGTTTCGCCCCTGCCGCCAACGCTCTCGGTTTGACCTGTGGTCTCTATATCCCAGAAGGAATTGGACACCGTGCCACATTCTGGGTACCCCCACCTTCTCCCCAACAGCCCGCCTCCCTCAGGCCACCCCTCGACCTTGCCAGTACTGTAGCAGTGTGCCACGGTCCCGTTGTTCCAACCCACGAGCCCACCGGCAGTATTGCTATCTGCGGTAACAGCCACACTGCTGTAGGAGTTCGTTACAGTGCCATCGTTTTGACCCACCAGACCCCCTGCTTCCCATGTGTCTCTGACATCACCAGTGCTGTAACAGCCCGAGACAAAACCCAAGTTGTACCCCACCAGCCCACCCACGGTTCCAGCAGTCCGTCCGACCCCAAGCCCGATCCTTCCACCTGTCACAGTCACTCCAACGGCATTGCAGTCGATCACGGCGCCGCTGTTGTCTCCGACCAGCCCCCCGCTTTTATCTGGTCCCTGGATTGTTGAACCGGTGCTGTGACATTGGATCACGAGACCACTGTTCTCTCCAACTATGCCGCCAATGACGCCTGATCCGCTGATCAAGCCAGTGCTGGAGCAGCGGATCACGGTGCCAGAGTTCCGCCCCGCCAGCCCACCGGCGGCATCAAACTTATACCAGTTGTACTGTCTGCCGCTTGATCGACTTTCGTAGATCGTCAATCCTGCGATGTTCACGTCCACCACCTTTGTGTCTTTGACTACCGCGCTGGATTCCAGAAGGCCGAAAACTCCGTAATGATCGATGTACCCCGGAATAATCGTGAGGTTGGAGATAGTATGACCACGCCCCTCAAACACACCGGTAAAGGGGGCTTCCGGCCACGCCTCTGGCGCAATGACCGCTTTGGCAAAGACCTTGCGGCCGGGGAGGTTGGGATCCAGGTCGATGTCGGCGGTCAGGATGAAGTGCTTGCCGTAGTCTTCGGGCGTCTCGCCGAGGGCGATCAGGTCGGCAGCCGTGGCGATCTGGTACGGGTCGTTCGGCTCGCCCGTCCCGCCGCTGTATTTGGCGTTCGCAGGCAGGACAAATAGACACATCGTCAAGGTCAGAAGTAAAGCTCTCATAGTCTCCAATCCTCCAATCCCGAGTCAACCTGCAATCAACTTTGAAACCGCTGATGAACGCAGATGAACGCGGATAACAACCTCTGGTGGGCATAGCCCACCGCGCCCGGCTCTTTCTGTCCTGGCGCTCCCTGCGTCCCTGCGTGAAACTCGATCTTCTATCATCGGCGTTCATCACCGTTCATCTGCGGTTCCATGCTGTTCTGTGATATGAAAGAGCCTTCACCTTCGCGAAGACAGGTCCTTGCGTGCTCCGTCATGCCCCGGTCTCATCACTGTACCACGTTTGGCGGTCTGTCGCAAGCGAATTTCCGCCAGGCGAGTAGGGGATCGACGGTCATGCCGGGATTCGTGCGAATTCGCACAAAATCCGCGATTTCTCTTGACAGGGAAATGGCTTGGCTGTATGATAATCAAACAACTGAATAGGGGATCGAGGAGAGGAGCCGACGGATCGAACGTCCTGGGATTGAAATGCGAGACCTGAGCAGTAGAGACGGCGGCAAGCCCGCTTGCCGGCGTCGTCAACGGTGCTGTGATGCTTGGCGAGCGCGATTCTGCAAAACAAAGCCAATCGATCCGGTCTGGACCGTTCGTAGTGTGCCCGCAAGGGCATCGGTAGAGACGCAAAATCTTGCGTCTCTACAAGGCGTCGCGGCAAACGGGCCCTGTTCTGCAGAACAAAGCCAATCGGCAGAGAACGGGCCGGAGGCGGGACACAACTACCGGCGTTCTGCGAAACAAAGCCAATCGCCGGATTGCGAATTGTTGATTGCGGATTGAAGAGTGGCACGATGGTTTTGCGAAACAAAGCCAAACTTGGGAACAATGGGATATCTGGGCGGGAGTCGGCGTTGCGTGCAGAGCGGTTGCGCCGGGGTTTCCGCAGTTGCGTTCATCGGGTATACTGCGGGCACGCGCTTGATGGACAGGTTGAGCCGAACTACGGTCGCAGAGGAAACAGGAAATGGCCCATAAGGCCGCTATCGTACTGCTGAGCGGCGGATTGGATTCCGCCACCTGCCTTGCCATCGCCCGCAGCGAGGGCTATGCCTGCTATGCGCTTACGTTCCTGTACGGGCAGCGACATCGTCGGGAGGTGGACGCCGCCGGCAGGGTGGCCCGGTCTCTGGGCGTCGTCGAGCATCGGGTCGTGGAGATCGACCTGGTGGCGTTCGGGGGGTCGGCCTTGACCGATGGCGCGATCCAGGTGCCGAAGGATCGGTCGGACCTGGATGGAAGCGGGGCGATCCCGCCGACGTATGTACCCGCCCGCAATACGATCTTCCTCAGCTACGCGCTTGCCTGGGCGGAGGTCCTGGGCGTGTTCGACATCTTCATCGGGGTCAACTCGACGGACTACAGCGGGTACCCGGACTGCCGGGCGGAGTTCATCCACGCCTTCGAGAAGATGGCGAACCTGGCGACGGCGGCGGCCGTGGAGGGCAAGGGTCGGTATCGAATCCATACGCCGATCATCGAGATGACCAAAGCCGAGATCATCCGGACCGGCACGAGGCTCGGCGTCGATTACTCGTTGACGCACAGTTGTTACGATCCGGACCCGTCGGGCCGGAGTTGCGGCCGGTGTGATTCCTGCCGGCTCAGACTCCGAGGCTTCGCGCAAGCCGGCCTGCGCGATCCGCTCGACTACGTGGAGCAGAGCATGTGACGACCATGCCAGATGAAAACGCCACGATTTGTCGCAATTCCATGGGTGGCAGCGGCAAGGCCGAAGGCTCTGCCGATGGCGGATGCGAAGACCATCGGCAAGCTGCGCTTGCCGCCGCCACCCCAAGACGACATGGCATGGCAGGGACAATTGGGGTTTGTCCATGCGAGTGAGTGAGGTCTTCTATTCATTGCAGGGCGAGGGGATGCTGGCCGGCACGCCGAGCGTGTTCGTTCGTCTGGCCGGTTGTCCCCTGCGATGTCGCTGGTGCGACACGAAGTACGCGTGGGATTACCAGGCGGGAGAAGACCTTTCGCCGGCTCAGATCGTCGAGCGAGTCAGCCAGTGGCCTTGCCGGTTTGTCGTACTCACGGGCGGGGAGCCTATGATGGGGCCGGATCTGGCCCCACGGGCGGGTCTGGTCGATCTGACCCAACGCCTGCGAGTCTTGGGCAAGCACATCACAATGGAGACCGCCGGTGTCCTGTTCATGCCGGGTCTGGCCTGCGATCTGATGAGCATCAGCCCCAAATCCAGCGGATCGATCACGTCTGACCCTGAGACAGTCGGCCGGTTGATCCGGGCATATCCTTACCAGCTCAAATTCGTCGTCGAATCGCCGGAGGACATTGGCGGCGTTCAGGACATGCTCGGGAAGTTGGTGCCACTGGAACCCGAGCGTGTCATGCTGATGCCGCAGGCCGCGACGATGCAGGAACTCCAGAGCAGGTCGGCGATGGTCGCGGAACTGTGCAAACGGACCGGTCTGCGATTCGGCCCGCGGCTGCACATTCAGCTCTGGGGTCAGTGTCGCGGCGTGTGAACCGCGTCAACCCCTGGTGGTTTCCACCCAGTATTTCTGGACGACGCCCTCCTTGATCTCAAAGTATACCGTCTGGACCCGTTTCTTCTCGTCGTTGACGATCACGAACGGCATCACGACGTTGGTTTCCTCGGTCTTGCTGTACTTGTACTTGAGGAGCTCGCCGCCTGCGTCGGTTGTGGATTGCTCGGAGGGTTGTCCCAACGTGACGATGAGCCAGTCGCGGGTGGTTTCGCCGCACCTGATCTGCTTGAACGTGCCAGTGGACAGCGGCGCGCCCTTTTCGCCGTAGCTGACATCGCTGTTCCAGATGAAACAGCCGGCGACTGGCAGGAGACTCCCAATAACGATCAGCGAAAGAACGAGTCGGTCAATTCTGCGCTTTTCCATTTGCGTATCTCCGAATCAGGCTTTGGCCTACTGTGTCCGGCAATGACTCAAGGATAGACAGTCCCGCCCGATTCTGCAAGAGGCCGGGGTCTCATTTGCTGAAATCCTCGTTGACAGCGGTGGGCGGGTACAAGATAATACACCTGTCAGCCCGCGCGGGTGGCGGAACTGGCAGACGCGCTACTTTGAGGTGGTAGTGTCCGTAAGGACTTGCAGGTTCGACTCCTGTCCCGCGCAATTACCCACGGAGTCTACTGGAGGCGATTTTGACGTGCGCTCGGTGCGAGCTAATAGATGGATCGCAGGCCCTTCTCGTTGATCTTGTCGGCGAGATCCTTGATGTCTTTGAGCAGGACGTTCAACTGGGAGACGGTCTCGAGGAGACTCTCATAGAGCCGTGCGTCGTTGACGAGTCTGGCGGCGGTGCCGTCACCGTTGTTGATCTTCTCGATGGTCAGGCGCAGTTGCGACATGGCCTGTCCGATCTCGGCGCTGGTGTTCACAAGCGACGCCACCAGCCGCTCGGCCTTGGCGTCGATGTTCTTGATCGTCTCGGTTCCGGTCGAGGCGAGCTGCCGGTACTGTTCAATGGTCTCGCGGGCGTCCTTCAGGGCGTCCGTGGCCTTCGTGATCGCGACCGACGCGTTGTGGGATGCCTCCGTGAGGTTCGCGAGCGTGGCCTTGACGTTCTGCTTGTTGTTCGGGTCGCCGATGATGTCGTTGGCGTTGCCCATGAACGTGTTGATACTCTCCACGAGGCGGTTGACCTTCTCCATGGTCTCCTTCGGGAGGAACTCGCTGGTGGTGCCGGCGGAGCCCTGGAGCTTGACGCCTTCGGACAGGAACATGGAGGCGGGGGGTTTCGTGGTGTCCACGACCAGTTCGATATAGCTGCTTCCGAGCCCCCGAGTCATCAGCATGGCATCGACATTGGCAGGGATGTCCCTGTACTGCCTGTTGATGCTCAGCACGCATTCCGTCTGGTGGTATTTCTGTCCGGTGACCAGGTCCTCCAGGATGGACGGCGGTCTGACGTCGGTGACGCGGCCGATTTGAAAACCGCAGAAGCGCACGGGGGTATCTCTCTGAACGCCAGGCGCGGCGGCAAAACGGACATATACCTGGAAGGATCGGACGCGACTGACCGCCGAGGGCAGGTCTCCGAATCGAAAGACCAGCCACGCCAGGGCCGCCATGCCGGCAATCACGAAGGCGCCTACGATCACATCGCGTCGCCGCTGGGAGCGTTCGTAGTTACTCACGACTCTCTCCTTCAGCCTCGTCCTTCCATGAACAACTCGCGAATGGCTCGCAACGGGTATCCACTTTCATTGAGCCTCCTGATCAGCCGGATGCGCTCGACGGCCTTGTCATCGAACAGGCGCCGGCCGCTCGACGTTACCGCCGTGGGCTCCAGCAGCCCAACCATCAGGTAATATTGCAGAGACTGCCGGGAAACGCCAGCTTTTTCCGCTGCCTGGCCGATCGAGATCAACGCGTTCTCTTCATTGTCGTGCGTCATCGGTGCCTCGCTCCGTCTCACCAGCCGCCTTACCCTCGCGTCCTGGAGGCGTGTCGGAGAGTGTCATCACAAGCGACAGGAAGGCCTTCCGGATTGGGGCCAGGGTCAGTGATTTCAGAGTCCCCTCGTCGTCCCGGCGTCTCAATCGGCGGCGGAGGGATGGAGAGATCATCACGAGGTAGTCGAACGACTGCGGGAGGCGATCCTGACTCTGCCGGAACGCCTCTCTCAGGAGCCGCTTCAGGCGGTTTCGAGTCACGGCGATGCCACAGGACTTGCCGATGGAGATCCCCAGACGCGGGTAACCACGGTCGTTCTCAGCGACGTACACGGTCAGCAGGCTATTGCCGGCCCGCCGCCCGTGGTGGAGCATCGCCTTGAACTGGCGGTTGCTCACGAGCCGTCGCGTTTTCGGAAAGGCCAACCATTTCATGGATGATCGATCATTGGTGATTGATGCTTCACCTGCCGACCGGGCGACCGTCATTTCCCGACGGATTCTCCGATCTTGCGCAGCAGGCGCAACCGCTGGCTCTCGTGAGACCGTTCCGCGACCGAGAGGGCTTCGCTCGGCACGTCCCTGGCCGTTCGCTCGATGACCGATTCGAGACGGTCCGGCTTGAGATCCCGCAGTGCAAGGGCGTCGTACGCGACGACCATGACCGAATTGGCGGCGATCAGGGCAAACCCGCCGTCGATGAAGAAGGACACCTCGCCTTCACAGTGGCCCTTGTACTGGTCGTCCGACACAGCATTCACTCTCATGATGCCCAGCCCAAGCTGGCACAGCATTGGCATGTGGTTGTACAGAATGCCGACCTGCCCGTCGTGCGCCGGAAGAACGACCGAGGTGGTCCGGCAGTCCAGGAGCTTGCCCATCGGGTCGATCAGACTGCAGTGGAACGTCTTGGATTCAGCATTGTCCATAACTTATACGTGATACGCGCCCCGCGAAGCGATGAAGGACGGCTCTGATGTGCGGCAAGAAGCGGACCTGCGCGAGGCGTACAACGGAGATGAACGATTTGTCAATTCAAGGAGATCCCAACGCGGATTTCCTTGAATAATAAGCCCAACTTCCATTCTGCAAAACTCCACTTGGGGATCACCTCTGCAAGAGGGTCTTGGCTTTCTGTGCGGCCTCTTCGACGGAGCCGACATACATGAAGGCTTCTTCCGGCAACTGGTCATATCGGCCTTCGCAGATCTGCTTGCAGCTCTCGATGGTATCGGCGACCGAGACGTACTTGCCCTCCAGGCCGGTGAACTGGCGGGTCACGAAGAACGGTTGGGAGAAGAACCGTTCCAGCCGGCGCGCCCGCGCGACGGTGGTCTGGTCCTGCTTGCTCAGCTCGTCGATGCCGAGGATGGCGATAATGTCCTGCAACTCGTTGTAGCGCTGTAGATAGCCGAGCACGGTCTGCGCCACGTCGTAGTGTACGCGTCCGACGATGTTCGGGTCGAGGATTCGCGAAGTGCTCTCCAGCGGATCGACGGCCGGGTAGATGCCTTTCTGCGTAATGGCTCGCTTGAGCACGACGAAGGAATCCAGGTGGGCGAACGTCGTCGCCGGCGCCGGGTCGGTCAGGTCGTCGGCCGGCACGTACACCGCCTGCACGGAGGTGATGGAGCCGGTCCGGGTGGACGCGATCCGCTCCTGGAGCTGCCCCATCTCCGTGGCCAGCGTCGGCTGATACCCGACGGCCGAGGGGATTCGGCCCAACAGCGCCGACACTTCCGAGCCGGCCTGCGCGAAACGGAAAATGTTGTCGATGAACAGCAGGATATCGCCGATGCCGCTGTCGCGGAAATACTCGGCAATCGTCATCGCCGCCAGGGCCACTCGCAATCGCGCGCCCGGCGGCTCGTTCATCTGCCCGAACACCAGGGTCGTGTGGGCCAGAACCGTGTCGTTGGTCTCCGGGATCTTCGTCCGTTGCATCTCCAGCCACAGATCGTTTCCCTCCCTGGTGCGCTCGCCGACGCCGGCGAAGACGGAGTAGCCGCCGTGCCGGGTCGCGATTCTCGCAATCAGCTCCTGGATGACGACGGTCTTTCCCACGCCGGCGCCGCCGAAGAGCCCGGTCTTGCCGCCCCGCACGAACGGGCACAGAAGATCGATCACCTTGACGCCGGTCTCGAACATCTCGCTCTGCGCGGTCAGATCCATAAGCTTGGGCGGGTCCTGATGGATCGATCTGCGCATCTTGGCGTTGATCGGGCCGAGATCGTCGATGGGTTCGCCGAAAAGGTTGAGCACGCGGCCCAGAGTCTCCGTCCCGACTTCCACCGTCAGGGGACCGCCCGTGTCGATCACGTCCATGTCGCGGCGCAGGCCGAGCGTGGCGCCCAGCGAGATCGCGCGGACCCGGCCGCCACCGAGATGTTGCTGCACCTCGCCCCGGAGCTTCTTCGTCTTGCCCCCGAACTCGTAGGTGATCTCGAGTGCATTGAAGAGGGCCGGCACCTGTTCCGGTGCGAACTTGGCGTCAAAGACGCTGCCGATGACCTGTATCAGTTTTCCTGCATTCATTCCAAAGCCCCCATTCCGCTGACGATGTCCAGCAATTCGGAGGTTATCTGAGTCTGACGAGCGCGGTTGTAATCCTGGGTGAGCTGCTTGATCATGTCCTCCGCGTTGTCCGTTGCGTTCCTCATGGCGATCATCCGGGCGAGGTGCTCGCTCACGACGGCGTCCAGAAAGCAGCTTCGAATCGAATAGTGCACGAGCATTCGAGCCAGTCCCTCGATGATCTCGCCGGCGGCGGGCGACAGGTAGAAGTCCTCAAAAGCAAGATCCCACGGCCACAGGACCTGCGCTCGCATCGTCAGGTCGGCCACCAGGTCGTGCAGGGGCAGGATGGTCAGTGTCTGCGCCTGCTGGCTCGACGCCGAGAAGAACCGCTTGTACACGATGCCCAGAGAGTCGATGTCTCCGGACATATACTGGCCGACGAACTCCTCGGCGACCGTGCGGATCTGCGGATCGGTCGGCATCTCGTCGAGATCGGTGTAGACCCTGGTCGGCACGATGCCGTGATAGGTCAGGACTCCCTCGAGCCGGCTGCGCGGCACATAGATGTCCAGTTGACGGCCGCGAGCCTTGGCCTGTTCGATGTGCACCTTGAGCAGGTGAAAGACCTCGGAATTGTACGAGCCGCAGAGCCCCCGGCGAGAGCCGATGGCGATGAGCGCCGTCCTGCCGGAGGCGTTCTCCGTCAACAACGGATGGTCGATTGGCCGCTCGGGAGTGGCCAGCAGGTAGGCGATTCTGCCCAGGGCGTCACGGTACTCTCCGGTCAAGGCCCACCGTCCGAAGTAGGATTTGTAGCGGGCCGAGGAGATCATCTCCAGCGTCCGGGTCATTCTCCCGATGCTGTCGATCGCCTTTCGGCGAAGGAAGATTTGTCGGATCGATGCCATACCGTCAGGCGTGCGTCTCCTTGTAGGTGGCCTTGAACTCTTCGATCGCCGCAGTGATCTTGCTGGTCAGCTCGTCGCCGAGCTTGCCGGTCTTCGTGATCTCTTCGATGTACTCGGGGTGCCGCTCCCGAAGCCAGCCCAGCATGTCGTGGGCAAAGCCGCTGACCTCCGCCACTGGAATGTCGTCCAGCACTCCGGAGCCGCCGGACAGGATCGTGATGACCTCCTCGCCCACGGGCAGTGGCGCGAACTGAGGCTGCTTGAGCAGCTCGACCATTCTGTTGCCGCGATCCAGGCGGTTCTGCGAGGCGCGGTCCAGCTCGGTTCCCAGCCGGGCGAAATCCTGCAGCTCGTAGTAGGAGGCCAGGTCCAGCCGCAGCCTGGCGGCGACCTTCTTCATGGCCGGGACCTGGGCGTCGCCGCCGACGCGGCTGACGCTGACGCCCACGTCGATGGCCGGCCGGATCCCCGCGTGGAAGAGATCTCTCTGCAGGTAGATCTGCCCGTCCGTGATGGAGATGATGTTCGTCGGGATATAGGAGGAGATCTGTCCTTCCAGGGTCTCGACGATGGGCAGGGCGGTCAGCGATCCGGCGCCGAGCTTGTCGGACAGCTTCGCGCTGCGTTCGAGCAGTCGGCTGTGCAGGTAGAAGATGTCGCCCGGGTAGGCCTCTCGCCCGGCGGGTCGGCGAAGCAGCAGGCTCAACTGGCGATAGGCGACCGCGTGCTTGCTCAGGTCGTCGTAGATGCACAGCGTGTCGCGATTCTTGTCGTACATGAAGTGCTCGGCGATCGCGCAGCCGGCGTACGGCGCGATGTACTGCATCGGGGCGCTGTCGGCGGCGGCGGCGGCGATGACGATCGTATAGTCCATCGCCCCGCGGCGCCGAAGGGTGTCGATCACCTCGGCAATCGTCGAGTCCTTCTGGCCGATGGCCACGTAGACGCAGATGACGTTCTGCCCTTTCTGGTTGATGATGGTGTCGAGGGCGATGGCGGTCTTGCCGGTCTTGCGGTCGCCGATGATGAGCTCTCGCTGACCCCGGCCGATGGGGACCATGGAGTCGATGCTCTTGATGCCGGTCTGCAGGGGCTGACGGACGGGCTGACGCTGGGCGATGTTCGGGGCGTCCGACTCGATCAGCCGGCGGGTCTTGGACGTAATCGCAGGACCGCCATCGAGCGGCTGGCACAGCGGGGTGACAATCCGGCCGAGCAGCTCCTCGCCGACGGGAACCGACATGACCCGTCCGGTCGAACGCACGTCCGAGCCCTCGCGAACCTTCGTGTAGTCCCCGTAGATGACGGCGCCGAGCGAGTCCTCCTCCAGGTTGAAGACCTCGCCGATCGTGTCGTTCTCGAACTGGAGCATCTCGCTGGCCATCGCGTCCTCCAGGCCGTAGATGCGGGCAATCCCGTCGCCCACCTCGACGACTCGTCCGACCTTGGTCACGTCGAGCTTGGACTCGTACCGGCTGATCTCCTGTTTCAGGATGCCCGTGATCTCACTGATATCGATCTTCATAGGTCTATTTTTGCCTCTTTTGGGGGTTGAGCAACTGGTGGACGGTGCGGGTCAGCCTGCCCTTGACGGAGTTGTCGACCATCTGGTCGCCGTACCGGACGATCAGGCCGCCGAGGATGCTCGCATCCACGTGGACGTCCAGGTCGATCCTGGCGTTCATCGCCTCGGCCAGCTCCTTCGAGAGCTTCTGGACCTGCTCGTCACTCATGGGCTGCGCGACCGTCACCTCCACGGTCTGGTATCCCTGGTATACGCGGTAGAGCTGCCTGTAGCGGCCGATGATCTCGGGCAGGAGCCGGCCCCGGTTGTGGTCGATCATGACGAACAGGAAGTGCAGGGTCAGGGTCTGCAGGCTTCCCGTCAGCACGTTGCGGACCACGTCGCGCTTGGTCTTCTCGTTGAAGTAGGGCGACGCGAGAAAGGCCTCGAAGCTGGGGTTGTCCGTCAGGAGCGTCGAGATCGTGTCGAAGTCCGCCGCCACGGCCTCGACCAACTGGGACTGCTTGGCCAGATCCATCAGACTGCGAGCGTAGATGTCGGCAAGGTGGGCGGCCGTCCCCGTGCTCATTGCGAACCTCCGGCCTGCCGAATCTTCTCTACGGCCTGATGGGCAAGAGCTTGGTTATCCTGCCCGGTCAGTGTGCGTCCGAGCACCTCGCTGCCCACGCGCAGGACGATGTCGCCGGCTTGTTTCCACAGGTCTTCCACCGCGGCCGCTCGGGCGCTCTCGATCTCCTCCTGGGCGCGGTGTCGGATGGCGAGGACCTCCTGACGAGTCTTCTCGGCCATTTCCTGCTGGTGCCGCTGGGCCTGCTCCGCCGCCTGCCGGATGACGCCCAAGCCCTGCTGCTTGTAGTCCTCCAGCATCTTCTCGGCGCGCAGACGCGAGTCCTCGGCCGTTCGCAATTGATGCTCGATGTGAGTCTGTCGCGCAATCAGCGCGTTCAACAGCGGCTTCCAGGCAAACTTGGTCAGGACCAGCAGCAGCGCGAAGAACGCCACGACCGTCCACAACGAATCGCCCAACGAGCCACTGAAGAGATTACCGCCCTCGGAGGCAGCGGCCTGCCCCTCGGACTCGGCGCCATGGCCGGCCAGAGCGGTGCCGCAGCAGGGCAGAACGACCAGGACGATGGCGCACAACAGCAATACGTACTTAGCCATAGGAATCCGTGATCAACGCAGCCAGAATACAGCCAGGAAGCAGATCAGCAGCGCGAAGAACGTCACGCCTTCGATCAACGCGGCGGCCAGAATCATCGAAATGAAGATGCGGCTGCCGGCCTCGGGTTGCCGAGCGATGGAATCCACGGCCTTGCTGCCGATCAGGGCGATGCCCAAGCCGGCGCCGACGATGATGATGCCGCACGCGATCGTGGCGCCGAAGAGCGCCAGGGTGGGGTCGTTCGCGCTGCCGGCCGCGGCGAGAATGGGACTGATCATGTAGTTCATTTCCAAGCCTCCAAAAGGTTCTAATGCTCTGAGCTGACGGCCAAAGCGATGTACAACGTACAGAGAAACGCGAAGATGTAAGCCTGAATGAAAGCCACCAGCAACTCCAGGAACGAAAGCGCCACGCTCGCCAGCACGGAAACCGCAGCCACTCCCAGGTTCTGAAAGACGAAGATCAGGCCGAGGATCGTGGCCAGGACCATGTGTCCGGCGACGATATTCGCAAAGAGACGGATGGACAGAGTGACCGGCCGGACGAACAACGTGATCAGCTCCAGCGGGTAGACCAGCGGCAGCAGCCACTTCGGGCACGGCGGCGCGATGTGGGCCAGGTAGGTGAAGACCCCGTGCTCGCGAATCCCGTACACGTGGGTCATCACGAACGAGATGACCGCCAGGGCGCCTGTGATGAAGATATTGGCCGTCGTGGGGCCGCCGAAGTGACTTTTGCGCCCGGTGGCCAGGCTGATGATCTTCTCCGTCGGGATCATGGCCAGCAGGTTGAGCGTTAGAATGAAGAAGAAGATCGTCCAGATGAAATTCACATACCGATCCGTGTGATGCCCGAGGATCGGCCGGGCCATCTCGTCCCGCAAGAAGACGCAGACGGATTCGACGAGATTCTGCAACCCTCGAGGCGTGAGCTTCGGCTGATGCACCGCCAGCGGGATGGCCAGCAGGAGCAACGCTGTCGCCACGACAACCATCGTCGCGTGGTTGCTCAGGACCAACTGCCAGGGGCCGATGTGGAACGTGAACAGCGGCACTACCGTCACCGGTTCCAGCGGGTTCAACTCGGCCAAGACGCCCAGGTACACGCCAGTCATGCTCATATCGTTTCAGGCACTATCCGTGATTCTCCGGGCGTCGCGGCGCCCACACGATCAGATTGAGCCACAGATACAGTCGTCCCAACATAGAAAGCCCGCACTATACCAGTTCCCGTGAGTCAGAGCAAGGACCATCAAGGTCAGGATACCGGTTTTTCTGTCTCCGGATGATGCGGCCTCCGCAGACTCTCGTCATGGCCGGCACAAGCTGCCCGCACGACTTGGGCAGGACCTCACTTGTTGTCCACTGTCACGCCGGGCAACGAGTCCGTTCGGAAGGGCGATGCCGGCAAACCTGCCTTGTTGTACAGGTTGCAGACCGGATTGTCCGCCCACGCGTAGCGTACGGCCAGGGGCTCCGCAACTTCGTCGCTGCTGACGACTACGGTGTTGCCCTCGATCCGCGCATCGGCCCACACAAAGCGGCGATCCGCCCCCGCGATGGCGAAGCCGTTCAGGGGCCCGCCTTTGGCGACGAGCCCTCCGTCCGCGTGATCGAAGTGCACGACGATCTTGCCATCCGTTATGTTCATGGATTCATAGAGCGGCCCGGAGTAGACCACGGGTTTGTCGTAGGTCTTGGCCAGCGCCCACAGCGCCAGGCGTCTGCCCACATCCTGCTTGTTCTTGGGATGGATATCCCTCGCCTCGCCGATATCGATGGTGACGGCCATGCCTGTGTCAGGCAGGGTCAGAGTCATCAACTGAGCTTCTCGCAACTCGGCCCAACTGCTCTCGCCGGGCTTGTCGCTGGCCGCCTTGGGATCAGCGAGGTAGTTGGCCAGTTGTACGTAGAGGAATGGGAAACCGATTTGTGGC
The DNA here is from genome assembly GCA_016928975.1 of Sedimentisphaerales bacterium. The sequence continues at coordinate 17,018 of JAFGJR010000033.1, forward strand.
CAGGTTTTCCACCAACTCTTGATCATCGCCGGGAACAGGTCGCGGTACTGGTAGGCCCGGCCGGCGTTCGATTCGCCCTGGTACCAGACCGCGCCGCGAATCGCGTAGGGCGCCAGCGGGGCGATCATGCCGTTGTACAGACCCGCCGGGGACCACGGACTGGTGGGACCCAGAGGCTCCGAGGGTCTCGACGGTGGCCGGGTCCCGGCGGCCTTGGCCTTCTCGGCATCCTTCTTCCACCGTTCCAGCTTTGCATCGTATTGTCTCTTGGCCTTCGGATAGTCGGCCAGCGCCTCCTTGTAACGAGCGACAACGGGCTCAAAGACCGTGTCCTGCTCGATCACGGTGGGGCTGGTCCACGCCTCGGCGGGTGTGCCGCCCCAGGAGGTATGGATCAAGCCAATGGGCGTGTCCAGCTCCTTATACAACTCACGTCCGAAGAAGTAGGCGACGCCGGAGAAGTCCCCTACGGTCTCCGGGCTGCACTCCACCCATTGTCCCCGGCAGTTGTCCTGCGGAGTCGTCGCAACCTTCCGCTCGACGGTGAACAGGCGGATCTTCGGATATTTGGCCTCCGCCATTTCCTGTTCCGCATTGGCCGACTGCCGGACCGGCCACTGCATGTTGGACTGGCCGGAGCAGACCCAGACCTCACCCACGAGGATATTCCTGATCGTCACCGTGTTCTTGCCCTTCAGCGTCATCTCGAAGGGACCGCCGATGGCCGGGACTGACGTTCTGAACGTCCACTTGCCGTGGTCGTCCGCTTGGATCGTCCAGCCCTTCTCACGCCAACTGAAGCTGAGGGCGATTTCCTCGCCGGCATCGGCCAACCCCCAGATTGGCACGAGGTCCCCGCCTTGCAGGACCATGTTGTCGCCTATGATGGATGGCAGGCGAATGTCGGCGCGTGCCGGCATCGGCGACGCCGCGACGATGCCGCACACAGCGACAGTCAACAGAAGACGCGAAGCGGTGTTTCGGTCGCACATGCAGTCTACTCCTTCATTTCGAGATCGGGCCGGGCGTGCGAGTCGCCCCGCAGGTGCAGACAGCCCCGGCCTCAAGCCTACGGCGAAAAACTCCCACAACTATAGGGAACCAAAGCTCCGTAGTAAACAGGAAAAAGCAACCGGTCATTCTTGGGGGGCTGTGAGGATCAACGCAGAGCCGTATTGAACTCCCGACACGATGTGATAGAGTAGCACCATCTTGCGAAAGCGGTTCCTGTGGTAGAAAGAACCCATGCATAAGGAGGCGCCAAATGCAACAGATGTCGCGAATCCTGGGGATCATGCTTTGCCTGGCATCGCTCGCGTGTGTGCCGGCGCTCAAGGCCGTCGAGCCATTCCAGGTGACCGTCACTGACACTGAGCGGGACATCTACATGGAATCAGTGGACCTGGCGAGTGACCGGGTGACTCCCGACTGTCCCCACGCATGGTCCGTGCGGAAGCACGTCCTGCGCGGCGGCAGGCAGGAGGGCGTGGACGTCATCGACGTCGACAACGGCCGGCTTCGTTTCCGCGTCGTTCCCACTCGCGGCATGTCCCTGCAGAAGGCGATGCTTGGGGACGTCCGCCTCGGCTGGGATTCGCCGGTCAGGGACCTCGTCCATCCGAAGCTGCTGGACCTGGAGTCCCGGCAGGGACTTGGCTGGCTGGAGGGTTTCAACGAGTGGGTCGTGCGGTGCGGCCTGGAGTTCTTTGGCGCCCCCGGGATGGACGAATTCATCGACAATACCGGCAACAAGGCCCGGATGGACCTGACCCTGCACGGAAAGATCGGCAACATCCCCGCCTCGTTCGTGCAGGTGACGGTAGACCGCTCACCGCCGTACACGATCCGCGTTCGTGGCAGGGTGGACGAGACCTGCATGCACGGGCCGAAGCTGGAACTGTGGGCCGAGATTTCGACCCAGGCCGGCTCGGACTCTCTCCGCATCTCCGATAAGATCACCAACCGCAGTGCTAAGGAGCAGGAATTCGGGGTCCTGTATCACGCGAACTACGGCCCGCCGCTGATGGAGCAGGATGCGAAGTTTATCGGACCCGTGAAGCGGGTGGTCCCGATCAACGCCCTCGCGGCAGCAGGGCTCTCCACGTACGACGTCTACCGCGGGCCGACACCCGGCGTGGCGGAGCGGGTCTATTGCCTCTGGCTATGGGCTGACCCATACGACCGGACGAAGGTCATGCTCCGCAATGCTCGTGGGGACAAGGCGGTCGTCATGGCGTTCTCCGTGAAGGAGCTGCCGTACTTCACGATCTGGAAGAATCCTGTAGCGCTGGAAGATGGATATGTCACGGGACTGGAGCCTGGTACGGGCTTCTCTCGCAACAGGTCGATCGAACGAAGAGCCGGCCGGGTCCCTGTCTTGAAGCCCCATGAGAGCCGCACGTTTACCCTGGACTTCCTTGCGCTCGCAGATTCAGACCGGATCGCGGATACAGCACGAGAGATCCAGCGGATTCAGGGCGATCGCCCGACCCAGATCGATAACGAGCCTCTGCCAGTAGAGTGAGGGCCCGCGCCCGGCGAATCGAACCCGGTGGGAGCATTGCCGTAGGGATGGCGCTGATCCGTACGCTGGTGGATCCTGAAATTGCACAGATTAGGCTTTACAAGTGCTGGCGAGGCCCTTTATAGTACGTCATTTGCAGGAATAGACCCAGGGAGGTTTGAGCTATGGCCATATGGAATAGGAACACGATCTACTATTGGGTGACCTCGCTAGTTCTGGCGTTCATGGTTGGTTTGGGAGCTTTGAACGGCTGCAGGAAGCAACCGGCGGCACCGGCGAAGACGGAATCGTCGAAGGCCAGCCCTGCGGCGTCCACGCAGCCTGTCGATGCCTCGAAGGACCCGATCCAGGCGGCCAAGAGCTTGTCGGGCGACTCCAAGGCCAGCCTGCAGAAGGCGATCGAAGAGGCCAAGACATGGGAGCCGGCGTTCGAGCAGTGGCAAGGCAAGATCGCGCCCGACATCACGCTTACGGACATCAACGGCAACGTCCATAAGCTGAGCAACTATCGGGGCAAGGACGTGCTCGTCGTGTTCTGGGCCACCTGGTGCGGGCCCTGCAAGCTGGAGGCTCCCGAGCTGATCGAGCTTCGCAAGAGCGTGAGCCAGGACAAGTTGGTCATGCTGGCCATCTCGCGGGAGGACCCGGCGTTGCTGAAGAGCTTCGCCGCCCAGAACCAGTTGAACTATACGGTGCTGTCCTGTGCCGGAACGACGCTGCCCAGCCCGTATGGGGACGTCCGGAACATCCCGAGCGCGTTCTTCGTCGATCCGGAGGGCAAGATCAAGCTGGCGACGATGGGCATGCTGCCCCGGGCGGATATCAACAAGATACTGGACGCCAAGTGAGGCAGACCGGTAGTCCGGCGGCGCTGGCGGAGAAGATTTTGAGAAGTTGCTGTGGACGGGCTCTTGGACCGCTGGTATAATGCAGGGTTTCGAGAGTTGCACGGGTGACGATAGATAAGAGGTAGGTTATGGCACATAAAAAGGGACAGGGCGCATCGAGGAACGGGCGAGACAGCAACGCTCACTACCGGGGGATCAAGGAGTACGGCGGCCAGTCGGTCAAGGCCGGCTCGATCCTCGTCCGGCAGTGCGGCACGAAGTTCTTTCCTGGCTCGAACGTCGGAATGGGCAGGGACTACACCCTGTTCGCCGTGAAGGATGGCACCGTTCAGTTCCAGGGCCGGCGGGTGCACGTCCTCTGACGGACTGCGCCCTCGGGTGGTCTCGATCGTGAAGGGATGGTCTTCGGCCATCCCTTTTTCGTAGGTACCGACGATGTTCGTCGATGAAGCCAGAATTTGGGTCAAGGCAGGCGACGGGGGCAATGGCTGTGTCAGCTTCCGGCGCGAGAAGTACGTGCCGAAAGGTGGGCCTGACGGCGGCGACGGCGGCAAGGGCGGCGACGTCTATTTCGAGGCGATTGAGAGCAAGAACACGCTTCTCGACTTCGTCGGCAAGCATCACTGGCGGGCGGACAAAGGCAAGCACGGCCAGGGCAAGAACATGTACGGTGCCGACGGCAACGATCTGGTCATCTCCGTCCCGCCGGGCACGCTCATCTACGACACCGATCTCGACCTGCTCCTGGCAGACCTCAGCAAGCCCCAGATGAAGGTGATGATCTGCCGGGGTGGCAAGGGCGGCAAAGGCAACAAGGCCTTTGCAACCTCCACGAACCAGACGCCACGCACGGCCGAGCCCGGCAAGCCCGGCCAGGAACGCAATCTCAGACTCGAGCTCAAGCTGATCGCCGACGTCGGCCTGGTGGGCATGCCCAACGCTGGCAAAAGCACGTTGCTGTCCCGTTGCTCCGCGGCTCGGCCGAAAATCGCCGCATACCCATTTACGACGCTGGAGCCGGTGCTCGGCATCGTGGAGCTGAGCGACTATCGGCGATTCGTGATGGCGGATATCCCCGGCCTGATCGAAGGCGCCAGCAAAGGCGCCGGTCTCGGGCACGATTTCCTCCGCCACATCGAGCGGACCATCATCATCGTGCACATCCTCGACGTCATGCCCACTGACAACTCCGACCCCGTGGACAACTATCACGCCATTCGAAACGAGCTGGCCCGGCACAGCGAAACCCTGGCCGGCAAAGAGGAAGTCGTCGTCGCCAACAAGATCGACCTCGATCCCGATGGCAGCCGGATCGAAGACCTGCGAGCCAGACTGTGTCAGAGCATCGTGCCCATCTCCGCCGCCACCGGCCAGGGAATCCGCGAGCTCGCCGAACTACTCTGGCAGAGAGTGAAATCCATCAAGACCCCCACGTGATGTCAGGCATTGGCGCAGTTTGTGAGGAACAGGCTTGAGGTGGAGGGCCGAAGAGCCTACAGTTGAGTCAACGCCAGTCCGGGCAGTGACATAGACCTGCTCGTCCTATTGAGCGGGCCGTTTGACTATGCCCGGGAGCTGCGCCAGATTGTCGATTCACTCTGCGCAATTCAGCTCGAGACCGACCAGCTTATCTCCGCCACAGGCGCCCCCGTCGACGAGTTCGAGGCGGGTAGCATACAGCTTTATCGGAACGCCAGACGTGAAGGGATATTGGTGTGACGCCGGGACGTGATGGCCCGGCTGCATGGATGCCCGTGTTCTCGATGGGACGTCGTGCAATGGAGGCTCGACTCTCGCCCGGCTGCTATCGCGGTGTGTAGTCGGGCGGAATGACCGGCTCAATGTCTGCGGCGGACAGCAGCGGATTCCACTGGAATTGACCGGCTGCTCCGCCGCCATGCACCGAGCCGAGCGTGTATTCTTCTTCCAGGCGAACGGGCAACTGCGTGTCGGTGCTCACCCAGAGCCTCGCGGAATAGTCCTCAATGTTCGATGGTCCCGATGACTCGCGAATGACGCCCAGCCCGTTGATCTCGATGCCCTCGGCTTTCACGCCATCGATGGTCTTCTGTCCCAGCGGCCTGAAGTCCGCGGACAGGAAACGACGCACCCATTCTCGTGGGTCCATCTCCTGCCGGTCCATCATCGCCCGATCCTGCTCCCTCAGCTTGGTGCGAAAGTACTTCCTCTCCCGTGGCCATGTTCTCGGCGATTGCCGGCTCGGTCTGGAGCTTCTCGTGCCTGCGTCGTCGGCGCACCTGCTGACGACGCCATTCGACACACCGTCGTCTGGCGATGTCGATGATCCATGGTCCGAAGCTGGCGGGCTTGTGGATCTTGCCCAATCTCTGATAGGCGCACAGGAATACATCCTGGGCCAGATCCTGGGCGTCCGCCAGGTTGCGCGTGTAGTCGTGGCAGACCGCCCGGACTATGGGCGCAAACCGGTCGTAAAGTGTTTCATAGGCAGTTCTATCACCTGCGATGACGGCTCGTACGAGCTGCTCTTCGCTCCGTTTGGCCAACGTGAGACCCTCAGGCTCTGACACGATCGTAGACATGGTGGCCGCACGGGCCAAATTGTCTACTGCAAAATCGAGGCATTCTCCAGACGGGCGAGCTGGTCATTGACAGGGAGGGCAAGATGCGATAGAAATACTCGTTGCGGCAGGGCGGCTGAGACGATGCGAAATGAGCAGGAATCTGACAATCCGGGCGTGATTCATGAACATCATCGCGGTAGATATTGGAAATACGAATATCGGCATCGGGCTTTTTCTCGATGGCAAGGAGGAGCCCATTCAAACGGTCCCCGGCGGGGCGGAGAGCGAGCTGCGCAAGTCCCTGCTGGACGTGTGGGAAAAGGTGCCGGTGCTGGAGAGTTCAGCAGAGGGCAGACGCAACGGCGCCATCGTTGTGAGCAGTGTCAAGCCCGCCTGGACCGAACGGATCCGGCAGATCGTGGAAGAAGATCTGCACGAGAAGATCCAGGTGATTGGCGAGGATCTCCCTCTGCCGATGCTGGTGTGGGTGGACGATCCCAAGAAGCTGGGCACGGACCGGGTGGTTGCGGCGGCGGCGGCGTACGCGGTCGTTGAAGATGCCGTCGTCGTAGTGGACCTCGGCACAGCGGTGACGATCGACCTGGTGGATGAGCACGGCGTCTTCCAGGGCGGCGTGATCGTCCCGGGTTTTGAAATCAGCGCCCAGGCGCTGAAGAACCATACGGCTCAGCTTCCGAAGGTCACGGTCCATCACCCGGACGGGCCCTACGGCAAGAACACCGCTGATGCGATCAATAGTGGCCTGTACTACTCGATCATCGGTGCCATGGAGGAGATCATCCGGCGGTACGCCGAGCAGATCGGCCGATGGCCTCAGACGGTCATCACCGGCTCCGGCGCGGAGGTCATCAAGGACGATTGTCCCTTCGTGGACAACTACGTCCCGCACTTGGTCATCAAAGGCATCGTCCTGGCCTACATGAAGTACATCGAGGACAAAAGCGAATTGGCGTGAGAGATGTCTGCGTTGGCTGCAGTGATGACCGGTCGGGGTCTGGGTGCCATTGCCACGATTCAGCTCCTCGGCGAATCGGCGGGGGCCCTGCTGGCGAGGCTCTTTCGCGGAGCAGACGGCAAACCATCTGAATTGTCTACCGGTTGGGTTCTCGTCGGGCACATCGCGGAAAACGGCGAAATTGTGGATCAGGTGACTGTCGGTTGTGAAGGTCCCAATGTCTTTGCCATCCACTGCCACGCCAATCCGCTGATCGTCGAGAGGATCATGAGACTGTTGCGGCAGAGTGGCGTCCAGATCGTCGCGCCCGAGCAAATGCTCGCGAAGACCTTTGCCGCTCAGGGCACAGGGAGCTCCATTGCGGCGGAGGCGAAACAGGCACTCGCCGTCGTGAAGACGGTTGCAGGAGCCGAGATTCTCTCGCACCAGATCAAGTCCGGTCTGTCCGCCAAAGTCATGCAGTGGCGTCAGGAGCTTGGCACAAAACCTCTCTCGCAGATCACGGCTGAAGCGGAGCAAATCCTCAGAGAAAGCGAACCAGCGAGACTGATCATCTCCGGCTGCACCATCGCCCTGGCCGGCCCGCCGAACACGGGCAAGAGCACGCTCTTGAATACGCTGGCCGGCCGCGAGAGAGCGGTTGTCACCGACATCCGGGGCACGACGCGAGACTGGGTCTCGGCGGAAATTCACATCCCGCCCCTGGTCGCGACCATCATTGACACAGCGGGCCTCGATCCTGGGCTTATGGCCGGCGCCATCGACCGGGCCGCCCAGCGAATGAGCATTGAGATCATTGACCAGAGTGATCTGGTTCTCCTGATCTTGGACGCCAGCCAACACGCCGATCAACTCAGCGAGTCTCTCATGGACAGGCTGCTCAACAAGAGAACCATCGTCGTCCTCAACAAGGTCGACCTGCCGCGACGCTTCGATCCAGCCTCTGTGCCCGCACACTTGGGACAGCCGATCCACATCAGCGCCAAGCAAGGCACGGGAATCGAGGAACTGATCCAGGCCATTCATCAGACTCTCGGCACAACCGCCTTTGATCCGAAGGCCCCCGTCGCCTTCACAACCCGGCAGACGTCCCTGCTCGAACAACTCACCCGCGCCCCATCAAGCCCTGGACTACCGCACGCCGGCGGAGGTCCACTTCGGGGTCCGCCCCGGCAAAAGTAACAATGTAACAGGTGTTAACAGGAAAGAAAAAGAAGCAAAAAGAAAGAAGATGCTACCACTACAGAATACTACCTTAAAGAATTGAGAATTTGGTCTGGAAACCGGCAGTGCCTCACCACCCCGGGTGATGGGATTCTAACCATGATTTGCCCGCGGGCTCTATTGACCCGCGCCCGTGTGCTGTGCTATCCTTTGTCATGATGGTATGTGCTCGAAGAGAGAACTGACGGGTTTGCGTGGCGAGGTGCAGCCATGAGTACGAAGGAATTGCTGATCAGTGAAATCGAAGAGGTGCCTGAGCCTTTTCTGGCCGAGGTGCTCGATTTTGTCTATTTCCTGAAAGCCAGGATTGCCCGGGAGAAGCTGGCCACAGCCATCGCGAGTGAATCCTCTCTGTCCAAGGACTGGCTCAGACCCGAGGAGGATGAAGCGTGGCGAGATTTGTAAAGGGTGATGTCGTCGTCATACCGTTCCCCTTCTCGGACCTCAGCCAGTCGAAGCGCCGGCCGGCTCTTGTCATCGCCCCGCTCGAAGGAGACGACGTCATTCTTCGCCAGTTGACGAGCAAGACCATCAAAGACACGTACGCCGTCGCAGTCGAAGATGCGGATTTCGCATCAGGGAACCTGAAACAGCCGGGGAACATAAGACCCAATCGACTGTTTACTGCCGATACACACACTATCTTGTACAAGGTGGGCAGCATCAAGACACAGAAACTCGCTGAAGTGGTCGAGAAGCTGGTTGGGATCATCAGGAGTTGAGGCGTGCCTGTTTCTGCGGGCCATCGGCGGCATGGCGTGGCAGAGCGACCTGCGGGAGGCGTGCGTTCGTGGAGGCGGTTGTGAAAACGCACGGAGTCTGTATAATCGCTTTGCATGATGCGACCCAATGATAATCTCAGTCCGGCGATGCGGCAGTTTCACCATTTTAAGGGTAAGCACCCGGACTGCATTCTGTTCTTTCGCATGGGGGATTTCTACGAGACGTTCTATGAAGACGCCAAGACTTGCTCGAAGGTGCTCGGACTGACGCTGACAAGCCGGGACAAAGGCAGCGCGAACCCCGTGCCGCTGGCGGGCGTGCCGTACCATGCGATCGATGGATATCTCAAGAAGATGCTCCAGGCCGGCTATCGCGTCGCGGTCTGCGAGCAGGTCGAGGATCCAAAGACCGCCAAGGGAGTCGTCAAGCGCGACGTCGTGCGCATCGTGACGCCCGGCACGCTCACCGACGATATGCTTCTGGAGGACAAGAAGGACAACTTCCTGTGCGCGATCGACCTGAATGCGACCGGCCGTGCAGCGCTGAGCTGGGTGGATGTCTCGACGGGGCATTTCTTCGTGCAACGCGTGGCGGAGAAGGATCTGCTCAGCGAATTGCAGCGGCTGGCTCCGGCGGAATGCCTCCTGGCCGACCGGCGAGGCGAATTGTTCGAGCTGGAGACCCGGAAACTCGCCAAAGACGTCAGCCAACTGATCCGCGCGATCATCACGGAGCGGCCAAGCTGGTACTTCGATCCCTACCAGGCGAAACAGCGGCTGCTCAAGCACTTCGGCGCCGGCACCCTGGAGGGTTTCGGGCTCGACGATGGCGATCAGGACCTGATCCCCCCGGCAGGAGCCGTCATCGAGTACCTCCACGAGACGCAGAAGACCACGCTGGGACACATCCAGAGCCTGCGCAAGGTCAGTCGGGGCCAGTTCCTGCAGATTGACCCGGCCTCGCTGCGCAGCCTGGAGATCCTGCAAACGATTCGTGCGGAGAGCCGCAAAGGGTCGTTGCTGGCCTGCCTCGATGAAACGCTGACCGGCATGGGCGGCCGGATGTTTCGCAACTGGCTGTGCATGCCGCTGTGTGATGTCGCATCCATCGAGGCGCGCCAGGACGCCGTCCGGGAATTGAAAGAAGATGCCCAGAGGCTGTCGCAAATCCGCGAGCTGCTGGCCGACGTCGCAGATACAGAGCGCATCGCGGCCCGCATCAGCACCTTCCGCGCCAGTCCACGAGATCTGCTGGCCCTCACCCGCACGTTGCGCCAGGTGCCGCAACTGCGTAGCCTGCTCACGGGGTTGCAGGCGGATTTGAGCGTCCGCCTGGCCCAGGCGTGTGACAGCATGGACGAGCTGACCGGCCTGCTCGAATCGGCCATCGAGCCGGACTGTCCGCCACATTTGCGCGAGGGCGGTGTGATACGAAACGGATTCTCGGAGGAGCTTGATCGGCTGCGATCCATTTCCACCGACGGCCAGAGCTGGTTGCGCAACTACCAGAAGCAGGAAGCCCAGCGCACCGGCATCGCGAACCTGAAGGTCGGCTTCAACAACGTCTTCGGCTACTACATCGAGGTCTCGAACGCTTCATCGGACAAGGTTCCGCCCGACTATGTCCGCAAGCAGACGGTCAAAAACGCTGAGCGATACATCACCGAGCCGCTCAAGCATTACGAGAACGAGGTGCTCACGGCCGAGGACAAGGCCCTGGAGCTGGAGCAGCGGTTATTCGAAGAGCTTCGTCAGGAATCGGCCAAGTATATCTCTCGCCTTCAGCAGCTCGCCGACACGATCGGCCAATGCGACTGCCTGGCCTCGCTGGCCTATCTGGCCGCCCGACGCAACTACTGCCGGCCGAAGGTCACTGCCGAATCGCGACTGGCGATCCGCGAGGGAAAACACCCCGTGCTCGCGGAGATGCTCGGCGCCGAATTCGTGCCCAACGACGTGGAGCTGGGTTGTGGGGCAGGGGACATCGCGGTCATCACCGGCCCGAATATGAGCGGAAAGAGCACCTACATTCGCCAGATTGCCCTGCTCGTGCTGATGGCGCAGACCGGCTCATTCATCCCGGCAAAGGAAGCGGAGATTGGGCTGGTGGATCGAATCTTCACCCGCGTCGGCGCATCGGACGAACTGGCGCGGGGCCAGTCCACATTCATGGTCGAGATGACCGAGACGGCCAATATCATCAACAACGCCACCGACCGGTCGCTCGTGATCCTGGACGAGGTTGGCCGGGGCACGAGCACCTACGACGGCCTGGCGCTGGCCTGGGCGATCACGGAGCACGTCGCCACGCGCCTCAAGTGCCGCACTCTGTTCGCCACGCATTACCATGAGCTGACGGAGCTGACCGAGTTGTTCGACAACATCCACAACTACAATGTGGCGGTGCGTGAGTGGATGGACGAGGTGGTTTTTCTGCACCGCATCGTGCCGGGCGGCACCGACAAGAGCTACGGCATCCACGTGGCCAAGCTCGCCGGCATTCCCAGATCGATCCTCGCTCGCTCCCACGAGATACTCGAAGAGCTCGAGGCGGCTTTTCCCAGGGAAGCCTCCAGTGACCGCCTGGCCCGCCACAAGACAAGAAAGCCGGATGAAGACGCTCTGTTCATTGAGAAGCACAAATCCGTTCTCGACAAGCTTGCCGGGATCGACGTCGACCATCTTACCCCCCTGGAGGCCATCAACCTGCTCAGTCAGATCAAGGGTGAGATCGGCGGCAATGAAGGAGGCAGCCGGGACGGTCCGTTTCGTCGTGGCGACCGTCCCCCGGCCCTATGAGAGGTGTGAGCAACAGCCTATTGTGCTATCACGAGACCCTGTCGCAGCGACGCTGCGGAGGTGACGAAACATGATGTCCGCGTGGTGTTGCGGCTCTTGAGGGCGGCATGCCGGCGGCCGGGAATACTCCCGGCGAGCTTCGACTCGCATGCCAGGCCCTCGGTGTCGCATTCCATCGTACGCGCAGGTGGTAGGCTTCCTGGTGTGAAGTTCAAGTACAATCCATTGCGCGACGTGTGCGACAAACGCGACTGCCTGATGTGATGTTAGAAGAAATAGTAGTGGACGCCCGCGGTTACCCAAATGCCGTTCATACCGAGATCCGCCTTATCATTGCTGCCCAGATCCGCATCGGCATTGAGGAAGGCGAACCGATAGCCGACCTCGAAGTTGAATCCCAGTTCCGGGATTTCCTGGAAGAAGAACTCGGCGCCGAACATGGGGCCGACGGTCCAGCCATCGACACTGGGCGACATGTCATTGGCGCCCGTGTCAATGTCCAGGCCTGCGGTGCCCCAACCGCCCTCGACACCGACATAGAACTTGCTGTGATCGCGAAGGATCGGCGCGAACATGAACTTCCCACCCAGCAGCCAGATGCTGGCGTCCGTGTCACCGGCGCCGGCAGGAATGTCGAGATCGAGGCTTACATTGGCCTGCCAGATGGATCCCTCGATGCCGAATCTGTCGAACCAGCCTCTGACACTGAGACCCTGGAGGTAGTTGCCAAGATACATGCCCTCATAACCCACGCCGACGGTCACCTTGGAAGGGAGATCCGTTCCGTCAGCAGCGACTGCGCTGGTCGAGAGCACAAACAGCAGCAACAGCGCAGTCACTCCAAGATACACTTTCTTCATCTTTCGTCCCCTTTCATACACACCAGGAAGCCAAACCACCTACCGAGACATACCTAATTCACTACACCATCGTGCTGCCGGGTGCACCGCAACCGACAGCACGGTACTGTGCCCCGACACGAATAATCAATAAATCGTCAAGTCGCCAGAGAAAACTTCAATGAGGGGCGAAAAAAACTGCGATAGTGCGAGTCCCGATTGATTTCGCAACGGCGTCGGCGCTCGGTGACCGGTCAAACAGCAATGGTCTGATCGAGCGGGGGAAGATCGGTAGCGTGTGCCACATGACTACTGCGCGTACTTGCGATAGGCGAGCTCGTCGAGGAGTCTGATCTGCTGAAGGACCAGGCCGTAATGGCTGCCGGGCGGCTTCTCCTCAATGGTCAGGCCGCGCCAGTCCTTGGCGAAATTGCCCGAGTAGCACAGCCACGCCGTTCGCCCATCGGCGCCGATGAACTTCGTGGGGATGTTGAGGAAGTAACCTTGCTCGCCGAAGTTCCGCATGTAGGTCACAAGTCGCCAAGGACCCGTCAGGACATCCGCTTCAACGATATAGGAGTTCATCTTTGCGCACGTGGGCCAGCCGTCGGTGATGCACATCAAGTACTTCTTCAGCGGGGGGTCGTACGTGGCTGTGACACAGCCGCAATTGTTGTTCCAGTCGATCAGGGGCTGAATTCTCGCAAAGTCACTCGTCCAGATGGGTCTGCCTCCGGAATCATGGCCGGCGAAGAACTCGTACTTCGACGCGTCGTTGATGGCTTCGATGCTCGGCGTGACACGCAGCAGGTAAATCTGGTCGCCACTGATCCAGCTCAGATTGCCAAAACGCGGCTTCGGATCGGGCTCTGGGGCGCCGTGGGCAACGAGGTAAGCTTTGCCGTCCGGCGAGTGCTCCATATTCTTGCCGAAATCCACAACATGTGGCGCTCCAATTTTGACTGGATAACCCCACATGCCTGTTTCCCCAAAGAGTGGCCTTGCCGGCGTATGGGGCGTGTCGATCCATGTCCTGCCGAAGTCCTTGGAGATACGAAAGCCAACAAAGGGCCCCAGCCAGGGCCAATTGAAGGCTTGCTTGCCATAGTGGACCATACCGTCCGGCGCGAGGCAGTACGTGCCGTAGTACCACAGGCCGTTGTGCACAAGGCTGCCACACGGATAGCGGCCGCGGTACGGTAATGCGTCGCCCTTCGTAAGGCCGACGCTGATCACTTTCAGACTGACCGGATCGTCACCGATCAAGACGGCCTGACCAGTCATCGCGTCCGGGCCGACGCCGCTGTTGGAGCTGTCTCGTTGCCCATCGACACGCGGCACACTGCCGTCGGTGTACGGCGAGTAGAGGTTCCCGTCCGAGGCCCAACTCGGATACCACGTATCGGCGAAGTGGTAGTCGCTGTGGACTCCCAGAAAGGCGACGCCGACGACATCCTTGGAGGGCTCGAACGGGCAATCCGCCGGCGGCTGGGATGGCCAAATGAACGGCTTGAAGTGCTGGCCCTCCTCGTGTTCGATCACGGCTGATGCGCACGTACACCAGCACGCTGTCAGTGCAAGTATGATGCACAGTGCGTCTCTGCCTCCGGCAAGAGACTTCATATCGTGCCTCCTTCTGCAAGCGATTTCCGACTTAGCGGCCTGGCTCGAACAGGGCCTCGACGAACGCGCTGGGATCGAACTCCGCGATGTCCTCGGGTTTCTCGCCCAGACCGACGAACTTGACGGGGATGTCGAGCTTGTCCTTGATAGCGATCACGATCCCGCCACGCGCGGTGCCGTCGAGCTTGGCCAGGAAGATGCCGGTGACCTGGATCGCCTCAGTGAACAGCTTGGCCTGTGAGATGGCGTTCTGGCCGGTCGTCGCGTCCAGGACGAGCAGCACCTCGTGCGGCGCCGTAGGGATCTTTCGGGCGACCACGTCGCGGATCTTGGTGAGCTGCTGCATGAGGTCCTTCTTGGTATGCAGTCGGCCGGCGGTGTCGAGGATCAGGATTTCCGCATTCCGAGCCAGTGCCGCTTCACAAGCGTCGAAGGCCACGGCGGCGGGATCGCTGCCCGCCTGGTGCCTGACGATCTGCACGCCGATCCGCTCGGCCCAGATCGTCAGTTGCTCGACTGCGGCGGCGCGGAACGTGTCACACGCCGCGACGATGACGTTCCTGCCGTTGCGCTTGAAGATATGGGCGAGCTTGGCGATGCTCGTCGTCTTGCCGGTCCCGTTGACGCCGGCGACGAGAATCACGGTCGGCCCGGTCTCGGCAACCCGCAACTGCCTGTCGCCGGGGGGCCAGTAGCTCTTCATGTGTTCCTTGAGGAACGGGATCACTTCTTCCGCGCTGGCGATCTTGCGGCTGTGATAGGCCTCTCGCAGCTCCGAGGTCAGTTTCTCCGTGGTCTCGACGCCGATGTCGTCCTGGATCAGCGTCTCCTCCAGCTCATCGAGCAACTGGTCGTCGATCTTGCGGCCGATACTCAGCACGGACGAAAGCGAATTGCTGATGGCGGTCCGGGTTTTGCCCAGCCGCTCCTTCAAGTACTCCGCCGTCTTCGAGAATATTCCCATAATCCCTTTCCGTGCAGAAATCACGTAGTGCCCAGGTGCAATTGCAGCCTGCGACAGATGCGGTTCTCAATCCACCAATGATGGTATCGGCTTCTGACGGAATTGCAAGGACTTCATCGCTCCTTCCCATTCTCGAAGAACTACAGTAAGCTGGTGTCATCACGGCAGGAGCATGGCGGCGGTGATGGATAGTAGGATAGCCCGCGGCAGTGGAATGAAGGAGGTTGCGACGTGCCCGATTCTGTGGACATATGCGTCAGGCAGGTGCAACTCGGCGACGCGGAGGCGATTGTCCGGGTTCTGAACCCGATCATTGAGGCAGGCGCATATACGATCCTCGACGCGCCTCTGACGGCGGCGGCCGAGAGACGATACATCATGCGGCTTCCGGAGCGGGCGATTTTCCATGTGGCGCAGATGCCGGGCGACGGCGCGATCGTCGGCTTGCAGACGCTGGAGCCATTTGTCGAATACACGCGCGTCTGCGATCATGTGGGAGTGATTGCCACATTTGTCGCTCTTGAGTGCCGTCGTCAGGGCGTCGGGGCAAGGTTGTTCG
Organism: Sedimentisphaerales bacterium; assembly: GCA_016928975.1. The sequence goes on from JAFGJR010000033.1 coordinate 32,639, forward strand.
AGGCCACGTTTGACTCAGCTCGTCAGAAAGGCTATGAGAAGATGTTCACGTACGTGCGAGGCGACAATCGTGCGGCCCTGAACGCCTATCTGAAACAGGGTTTCAGGATCATCGGGACCTCGGCGCGGCACGCCAAGATCGGCGGTCGTTACATCGACGAAGTCATCATCGAGAAGTTCTTGTAGCAGCGGGATTCATGAAAAGGGGTACGGCGTTCGTTGCGTGGAGAGCCGGATGAAGGAAACGCCGAGAGCGGAGAGTTTTGCCGACGGGCAGGCGTGGCGCGCGTGGCTGGCAGAGAATCACCAGAGCCACAACGGACTGTGGCTGCTCTTTCACAAGAGGCACACGGGCAGGTCGGGGCTGACGTACGTGGAGGCCCTTGAAGAGGCGCTGTGCTTCGGCTGGATCGACGGAATCGTCAAGCGGATTGACGGCGAGAAGCACATGATCCGGTTCTCGCCGCGAAGGAAGAACAGCATCTGGTCGGAGCACAACAAGAAGCGAGTCCGCAGATTGATCCGGCAAGGGCGAATGACGCCCACCGGCCTGGCGAGAGTCCGGGAGGCCAGGGCGAACGGCCAATGGACCAAGGCGGCGGTGCGCGAGGATATCACCATCGTCCCCGCCGAGTTGATGGAGGCTCTGGCGCGCAACGAGAAAGCCCGGCTCCGTTTCGAAAGCCTCGCGCCATCCTATCGCCGCCAATTCATCTACTGGGTCGCCGTCGCCAGGCGGGACGAGACGCGACGCAGGCGGATCGAAGAGACCATTGAGCTGCTCGTCCGCAACGAGAAGCTTGGGCCGAGGTGAAGTCCTGGAGGTGGTGAGGGTCCGATGTGCGTATGAAGATCAAGTTCGGCGACTACATGATTCGGGACTGGAGCCAGGACGATGCCGCGTCCATCGCTCAGTATGCGAACAATCGAAACGTCGCGATGTGGCTGCGCGACCGGTTTCCCTATCCGTATACGATTTACGACGCCCAGGGTTTCCTTTCGGCCGTCACCCGGCAGGACCCTCGCCAGGCGTTTGCCATAGCCACGCGGCGGGAGGCCATCGGCGGGATCGGGCTCGATATGGGCAGCGACATATACCGGTTTACCGCCGAGCTGGGGTACTGGCTGGGCGAGCCCTTCTGGGGCCGGGGGATCATGACCGAAGCGGTCGCGCGATTCACCGCCTGGGCCTTCGAGCATTTTGAGCTGTATCGCATCTACGCGAACGTCTTCGCCACCAACGCAGCGTCCGCGCGAGTCCTCGACAAAGCGGGCTTCGAGCGGGAAGGTTGCCTGCGAGCCAGCGTCTTCAAGAATGGCCAGATCCTCGATCAGTTCGTCTATGCGAAAGTGAAGGAGGGGGTTCGATGAGCGTTGGCGCGAACGGAAAGAGCGTCGGAGGGGTCGAGATCAAAGTGAGTCGGATCGCAATCGCGTCCTCGGTGTGTGCTGTCGTTGGTGCCGTTCTGTTCCTGCCTGGCTTGATCGCCTGGCTCGATCCGAGAATCCTGTACCCTCGGTCTGCCGTCGCCGTGTGGACAGGTCAGGCGAGCGTCCTTGCCATAGGCTGTGCGTTGCTCCTGGGCATCAGTGGATTGCTGGACATCGCGACCAGCGGCGGCCGGCGGACGGGGTATGGATTTGGCGCGATTGGAGTGGCTGCTCCGTTCCTCTTCGTTATCGGGCTCATTTGCGTGCCGATATTCGCGGGCGTCAAGCACAGTGGATTTCGCCCAAGTTGCGGAACCAACCTGTCCAGCATCGGCAAGGCGATGCTGATCTATGCCAATGACCACCAGGACGAGCTGCCCCTCGCCGGCGGCCGAGATACGACCTGGGGTCCTGGACTCAGCAATTGGACTGCTGCGAGTCGCTCCGAGGCGTTTGGCCTGGACCCGAATGGCACCGGCGGGCAAGCCACGATCAGCTCCAGTCTTTGTCTGCTGGTCCGGTACGGCGGCGTGGCGCCGAAGACTTTTGTCTGTAAGGCAGACCGCGGCACGCGCCCATTCGATCCGAACCGACTCCCTGCCGCTCACCGGGATTTGACGGCTCTCTGGGACTTCGGTCCCGATCCTGCAAGACATTGCAGCTACTCTTATCACATGTCCTATGGTCCTTACAGGCTGACCACGTCGTACGCCCCTGACGCGCCGGTCGCCGCCGACCACGACCCGTGGATGGACGGGCCGCGACGAAAGGCCAGCGACTTCCCAAAGTTCCGGTGGGACGGATCCGTCAAGCAGCAGCGGGCGGGCAATAGCGTGCCCCACTGGCTCGATGGCCAGAATGTCCTGTTTCTCGACAGTCACGTCGAGTTCGCCAAACGGGCCTATTGTGGACTTGATAACGACAACATCTATACGATTTCGGCCAATTCGACCGCCGGCGATCCTCTGGGTACGCCGACCCGACTTGGCAGCCAGCCGGCCAACCGGAGGGACTCCGTTCTCGTGAACGATCCGCCGCAAGTGGGGCAGCAGGCCCCGGGGACAAGTCAGTAGAATGACCTCGTGAGTCTTCTTGTCATCGCGGCTCGGATCGGGTACACTGACTGCTGTTGAGAAGTGAAGGCAACGACGCTTGTCAACTCGATGAGATGGCCTTTTTGGAGGGATGGCAAAATGGCGGAGCAACGTGGTTTCAGAAGACTGACTCGTGCGGATGTAGTGGTTGTCACGGCGGTGGGACTGTTGTTGATTCTCCTGGTGCCCGTGCTGTTTGCCCGGCCGCGGGAGCAGGTCATGCGTACGATCTGTGCGGAGAACCTGGCGAAGATCGGCAAGGCGATGGCGGGCTATACCGACGAGAATGACGGCTGGTTCCCGCGCGCCGGCGGGCGAACCACGGCCTGGGGAGAGATGCCAAGCTCTACCGCCTGGATGATGCCGGATCGCCGGATGGCCTTCGGTATGACTGCGGATGGCAGCGGGGGTACCGCGAGCATCAGCGCGAGCCTGTACCTGTTGGTCAAGCACTTTCAGGTGCGGCCGCGGACCTTTGTCTGCAAGTCGGATCGCGGGACGACCGCGTTCAAGCTGTCCGACCAGCAAGGCCTTCGGACAGCCTTCGAGTTGACCGACGCCTGGGACTTCGGCCCGCCGACGGAATCGTTCAGGCATTCCAGCTACGCTTACCACATACCGTACAACTTGTATTCACTTCGCACGTCCGCGGTCCCCGACCTGGCCGTGCTTGCAGATCGAAATCCCTGGATACTAAGCCCGGCGTCGGACCCCATGCGCTTCGTGGACTTTCGTCCGGACATCCCTTTTGCCGGTGGCGCCATCGGCACCAGCGCGACGGCACGCATGGGCAACTCGATTACGCATCAGCAGGATGGACAGAACGTCCTGTTCCTCGACGGACGGGTCATCTTCGAGAAGCGGGCCTACTGCGCCGTCGAGAGGGACAACATCTACACGCTTTCGACCGACACCACGGGCAAAGGGTCCGTTCTTGGTGTAATGCCGCTCCCGGTGGCGGGGCTGTCGCCAACGAACCGCAACGACTCTCTGCTTGTCCACGATCCGGGGCCGAGGTCTACGGCGATCAAGAGAAGGTGACTGTGAACGAGACGGCATGAGTCGAAGTTGTTCGGCGTTGGCTCTCAAGGTTGGATCGTGTACGTTCGCTTTTCGCCGGCGTCGCCGTACTGTGTGTTGTAGTGGAATTGGTACGGGGCCTTGAGGCTCAGCCTGTCAGCATTTCAAACTGCTCCGGACTCAGGCACTGTCGTAGTTTCTGCAACGCCGTCAGTTCGATCTGGCGGATACGTTCTTTGGTCAGGCCGAGCTCGTCGCCGATCTGCTTCAGGGTCTTCTTGTTCTTGCGGATGGAGGAGCCGAGCAGGCCGAAATGATGGAGGATGACGTGCTGTTCCCGCTCGTCGAGTTCCTCGCGGATCAGTTGGGTGAGGCTCTGGCGCGTGCGCTCGATTGCCAGCACGTCGGCGGCAGTCTCCCGCAGGCCTCGCTGGAAGCTGGCGAGCGAGGCGGCTCGCTTGGGCGTCAGCTCGGTGCTGCGGCCGGAAACCTTCGCGTACTCCTTGGCGATGTTCAGCGAGGCCCGCCGGCCGAAGCGGAAGCCCTTGGTGTAGTCGAATTCCTCCACCGCCTGGATCAGGGCGAAGTTGCCCTTGCTGACCAGGTCGAGGAAGCTCGCTCCGTCACTGGTGTGCTTGCCGGCGATGCTGACCACCAGTCGCAGGTTTGCCTCGACCAGGAGCTTGCGGATCTCCTCGGCCTGTTCGAGGTATCTCTCGATCTTCGAGAGCAGTGCGGCGGAGACTCCCGATAGCTTGATCTGGCGCCGCTCCGTGGCGGCCAGGTGCTTGAGGTAGTTGTACCGGCAGAACAGGTCGACTTCCTGCTCGCGGGTCAGGACGGGCGTCGTCGTGAGAACCTGCATGTACTCGGGCAACAGGCTCTCGCCGATCAGCTCGAGCGGCTCGATTCGGCTTTCCAGCTCCGGTCGCTCCGGGACCAGCGGCCGGCCCAGGATACGCGGGCGTGAGCCTTCATGGAGGAACTCGTCACTGGGGACATACTCGATCTTGCGGGCCAGCAGGGCCGCTGCTCGTCGCTGGTTGATGATCCGGTAGACGGTGGCCCGGCTTCGGTCGAATCGCTCCATCAACTGCCGCGGGCTCAGTCCCTGCTTGTGCAGTCGATACAGTTCCGTCGCTTCCGTCGGACTGATCCGTCCAAGCGGCCGGCGAAAGACCGGCTTGTCCGGGTGGCTCTGCTCGTAGTGCCGCAACGTGTATCTCACCGTCTCCTTGGCGGCCCCAAGCTTCTCCGCGACCTCCCTGGTGATCTGGTGACGCGACAGCGAGGTCCTCGACGCCAGGGCGCGGGCCTGTCTCACCGCCTGCTGTCGCTGGGCGTCTGTCAGCCTCCGGAACCTGGCGGCGTTGGCCACGAGAGCGGGATTGTCCTGCACGAACTTCTGCACGGTCGAATCCAGGACGCCGAAGCGGTGGCTGCCGTCCGGGAAGACGAACTTTCGCGCCAGCAGGCCGCGCTTGCGCCAGCGGTTGATCGTCTTGACGGAAACGTCGAACCGCTTCGCCATCTCCTCGATTGTGTATACGGGCTCGCTTTCCCGGGCGACCGGCGTGGCAAGCCGACCGCTAAGCTTGGAGATGAAGATCTGCAAGTCGTCCAGCAGGTCGCGGCCATTCAACAGGCCCTGCTCCAGCCCGCTCTTGGGCTGAAAGCCGGTAATGTGGAAGTACACGAAGTCCCACGGGTATTGCCTGTCCTCCTGGACCAGAGCATAGAGCTTCTCCGCCGCCTCAAGTTGCGCACGGCGTTTGGCCTCCGGCGTGAACCGGAGCTGCATCAGCAACTGCCCCAACTTGTCGCTCTGGATCTTTCTCATTTCACCAGGTGTCTATTCTACAGGACTCGGCGCAAAAAGAAAAGGACAGCGCGGAACGCACTGTCCCGAGATGCTGGTGGAAGCAAGTCTCAAGCTTGACGTGTCGAGCAAGTGCACCAGCGTCAACCTTGAGACTTCACACTCCTTGTCTCACGCGACGAGCTTCTTGGCGGTATCGACGGCGGAGGCGGCATCGGGGGCGTAGCCCTGCGCGCCGATCTTGTCCGCGAAGGTCTGCGTCACCGGGGCGCCGCCGACCATGACCTTGACCTTCAGGCCCGCCTGCTGGAGGGCTTTGATCGTTTTTTCCATGCCGGGCATCGTCGTGGTCAGCAGGGCGCTCATGCCGATGAGGTTGACGCCGCGAGCCTTGGCTTCGGCCGCGAATTTCTCCGGGGTGACATCGACGCCCAGGTCGATCACCTCGAACCCTGCCCCCTTGAGCATCATGGCCACGAGGTTCTTGCCGATGTCGTGCAGGTCGCCCTGGACGGTGCCGATCAGCAGCTTGCCGATGGGCTTGACGCCGGCCTTGACCAGCTCCGGCTCGAGCACTTCCATCGCCATCTTCATCGCCCGGGCCGCGATCAGAACCTCCGGAATGTAGATCTCGTTGTTCTTGAAGCGGGCGCCCACCACGTCCATGCCGGCGATCAGGCCCTCGTCCAGAATCCGCTTCGGGGCCACCTTCTCCTGCAACGCCGCCTTCGTGACGTTCACCGCCGTCGCCTGATCCCCTCGAATCACCGCCTCAGCCAATGCTTTCAGATCTGCCATGTCTACTCACCTCAAATCCATACCGACAATTTCTATCTCCGAGTATCTCCAAAGCTCCCAATTAAACCGCCGTCGGTGTCCTGGGACAAGGAAAAAAACGTGTTGGAATGCTGACGGAGCAGGATGGAGGATTGCAGGGTGCGAGCTCCCACACCGTCACGGGGCCGTCGCAGAATAGACCGTGCCCACCACGTCGACGGCGTCCGTTTGTTGTGAAGAGGCTCTTCAAATCCCCCGTGACGTCTGTGGTTTTTGTACGTGAATCCGTTGACAGGGGTGTAACGCGGGCCTATCATGCGCATTTTATTTTGCCGCCGGCGGCGCGACGGCGGTGGGAACATCGGACGGACAAGCGCCGTAGACGCATATTGACGGCAGATGAGGCGGCGCACGCTATGCGATTTGTCGGCACTCGAAGACCTCCTTCCCAGGGGGTATCTGTGTTCTTGAGGGAAATTCGCGTATGAGTGACTACATTGTTCTGGTCAAACAGGTTCCTGATGTCTCGCAGATCACGGACAATGCGTTCGACCCGGAGACGGGCACGCTTGTCCGCTCGCGTCTGGCGAACGTGATCAACGAGCTGGACGCGCAGGCGCTGGCGTTTGCGAACCATATGAAGAAGATCAGCGGCGACACAAAGGCCCGGCTGGTGGCGCTGACGATGGGCCCGCCGATGGCAGAGGAGGTGTTGCGGTACAGCATGGCCCGCGCGGTCGATCAGGTCGTGCTGCTGACCGACCGGGCGCTCGGCGGCGCCGACACTGTGGCGACCGCCAACCCGCTGGCCTACGCGATTCGCAGGATCACCAAGGAGCTGCTCCAGTGCGGCGACGACTACCTCGTGGTCTCGGGCATGCAGTCGGTCGACGGCGACACCGCCCAGGTGCCTGCGCAGATTGCTGAGGAGCTGGGCCTGCCCTGTATCGCCTACGTCACGGCGGCGGAGCATAAGAGCAATCGTTTCGAATTCACGCGCATCATCAGCGGCGGCAGCCAGACGGTGGCGGCCAAGAAGCTTCCGGCCGTCGTCACCGTCGCCAAGTATGAGTATCCCTTGTTTGCGACGTTCGCCGGCACACGCTGGGCGAAGAAAGCCCCCATGATTCAATGGGGCGCCAGTGATATCCAGGCGCCGTGGATCGGTGCCAAGGGCTCCAAGACGGCGGTGATCCGCGTCTTTCCGCCGGGCAAGAGCACCCGCAAGTGCAAGCAGATCAGCGACGTGAAGGAGCTGGCGCAGACGATCGCCGAGAGTTTCAAGACGGACGATGGCCAGGCAGAGGCTTCGTCCGGCAAGAAAACTGACGGCCAGTATGTCCTGCCGAAGCGCCGAGCGAGCCTGCTCGAACGCAGATTCGAGGCTACGGCGAAAGAACAGGAAGACTACGATCTTTTGGGCCGGATCCTCCAGGAGCTTGGCATCCAGGACATCAAGCGGATCGACGATGCCGCCCGAGAGAAGATCCTTGCGAGAGCCGGCGAGAGCTTCCACGGCAAGGCCCTTGAAGACATGATCGCGGGCTACAAGCTCGCCGAGCCTGCCTTCCAGGGCGAGGTGTGGGTCGTCGCCGAGCACAGCGAGGGGGTGGTGCATCCAGCGACGTTCGAGCTGACCGGCAAGGCTCGCGAGCTGGCGGACTCGCTCGAGACGAAGGTCGGCGTGTGTATCGCCGGCCAGGACGTGGCGCACATGGCACAGGAACTGATTGCCGCCGGCGCCAACAGCGTCTACGCCATCGAGCATCCCTTGCTGAAGGAGTTTGACCCGACCGCCTACCGCAAGGCGATTGCCGATGCGATCGACAAGTATGTTCCTCAGATCGTGCTGTACGCGGCGACGCCGCAGGGGCGCATGCTGGCCCCGATGGTTTCTTATCGCACCGGTTGCGGCCTGACCGCCGATTGCACCGGGCTCGCCATTCGCGACACCTCCCGAAAAGGCGAGGTCGGCCTGCTGCTGCAGACTCGTCCCGCCCTCGGCGGCAACGTCATGGCGACGATTCGCACCAAGGGCTCCAAGAGCCAGATGGCGACCGCCCGGCCCGGCGTGATGAAACGAATCCCCGCGGATCCCTCACGCAAGGGAAAGATCGTCGAGCACAAGGTCGAGCTGACCGAAGCGGATGTCAGCCTGGAGATCATCAAGACCGAACTGGGACACGGGCAGGTCAACCTGCACGCCGACGCCATCGTCTCTGGTGGCAAGGGCATGCAAAGCCGCGACAACTACGAGAAACTCATGAGCGTGCTGACAGACGCCCTGAGCAAAAGGCTCGACACACAGGTCGAGCGGGGCGCATCGCGTGCGGCCGTCGAGCAGGGCTTCATCAGCCGCATTCACCAGGTCGGCCAGACGGGAACGTCCGTCGGTCCGAAGCTCTACGTCGCGCTCGGCATCTCCGGCGCCATCCAGCACATGATCGGCGTCGCCAATACCGAGACGATCGTGGCGATCAATAGCGATCCCAACGCTCCAATTTTCAGGCAGTGCGATTACTACATGATCGGCCACGTCGAGGACGTGATCCCGGGCTTGGTGGAGGCATTGCAGCAAGGATAATGGTTGTTGGCCTCTCGTTGCTGGTGACCCCCAGCGAACAACAAACAACCAACAACCGCTTTGTGTCGAGGTATAGAACGTGCCGAACTATGATGAGTACAGCAAGACATCCGTCCTGGTCGTGGGCGCCGGTCCGGCCGGCCTGTCGGCGGCGATTCAACTGAAGGTTCTCAAGCCGGACATGGACGTGTGTGTGATCGACAAGGCCCTTGACCTGGGCAACCACAATCTCTCGGGCGCGGTGCTCGAGAAGGAGCCTCTGGGCACTCTGCTGGACGCCGCCAAGCCCGGCTGGCGCGACACCGACGAAGCCAGGCAGGTCCTTGCCAACGTGATCGACAAGGACGACATCATGTTCCTGCTGGGCAGGAAGCTGGCTTTCCCCATCTTTCCGATGATCAAGATGGCTGGCGGAATGGGCCTGGCGTTCGGGCAGATGATCCATCACGGCGATTACTCTGTGTCCATCAGCCGGCTCACGAAGTGGCTGGGCGGGATCGCCAAAGGGCTCGGCGTGGACGTCCTGACCGGCTTCGCCGCCGATCACGTGGTCTTTGCCGGCGATGCCCTGGCCAGCGGCGTCAAGCTCGTCGATCAGGGCGTCGACAAGGAAGGTCACAGGCAGCCGAACTACACCGAGGGCGAGACAATCCGGGCGAAGTACATCCTGTTGGCCGAGGGCTGCGACGGTCTCGTCACCGAGCGGCTCGTCGAGCAAGCGGGCCTCAAGCGCGAGTCGCCTCAGCTCTTCTCGCTGGGCGTCAAGGAACTGATTAAGGTCACACCCGAGCAATACAACAAGTTCACGAAGGGCCGGGTCGTCCACGCGATGGGCTATCCGATCTGGACGCCGGTCATCGGTCCCGGCATGTTCGGCGGCGGGATCGTCTACGCCGGCGAGCAGGATCACCTGTCCGTGGGTATGATCGTTGGCTTGGACTGGAAATATCACGACTTCAACACCCAGGACGCCCTCGTGCGGTTCAAGGAGCACAAGTTCGTCAAGCCGTTCATCGAGGGCGGCACGGTCGTCGAGGCCGGCGCCAAGATGATTCCCGAAGGCGGCTGGCACGCCGTGCCGCGCGACCCCGAAACGCAGAGCATCGGCAAGGGCAACGTGATGATCCTCGGCGATAGCGCCGGCTTCGTCAACATGCTCAAAATCAAGGGCCTGCACAACGCGATCGACTCCGGCATCCAGGCGGCGAAGGCCATCGTCACGACGCTGGACCGTCCGAACGCCGCCGCTCGCAGATACACGGAGAACGTCGAGCAGTCGAACATCGCCAAGGAAATGAGGATAGCGAAGAACTTCCGCCAGACGGTGGCCAAATTCGGTCCGTTACAGGGTATGCCGCTGTCGGTGCTTGGCGGCCGGCTGCCGAAGTTTCACGTCGAGAAGGACTACGAGGCGATGACCGGGGCCTCGTACCGGCTCAAGCCGAACCAGAGCTTCGATAAGGACACCTTCACGGCGGTCGCCGCCACAGAGCATCGCGAGGAGCAGCCGTCGCACTTGACGATCCTCGACCGGACGATCTGCGACACAAGGTGCCGTCCGATCTTTGAAGCCCCCTGCGTCACCTTCTGTCCTGCCGGCGTGTACGAGGCGATCCACGACGAGGTCAAGCCGGCCAATCCCTCGAACTGCCTGCACTGCAAGACCTGTCAGCGCAAGTGCCCGTTCGACAACATTCGCTGGACCGCCCCCGAAGGCGGCGGCGGCCCGCGATACAAGCGGATGTAGAACGTGAGCGACATCCGACACAACACCGGGTCCAGCACGGCGAGGCTCGCAAGACCTCGCCGTTTCTGTTGGTATGTCACTGGACTCCCAAACCGCTCGGTCGTGTGTTCGAGCCGTTCAGATTGAGGTGATACAGGTTGGGCAGGTGCTCATAGAGGCGATGGACCGCCTCCGTGCTGAACTCGCTGTCCGAGTAGATCTCGACGAAGACGAGCCGTGGGAACGCTTCAAGGTAGCGTAGGCCCTGGTCGGTGATGTGGCCGCCGGGGGACCAGTTGCCTATCGTCTTGTCGAACCTGGCGTGGATGTTCAGGAGGTCGAGTTTTTGCAGGTTGGCCAGATGCTTGAGGCCCTCGTCGGTCAGGCGGGCGCCGCCGAGGCCGAGACGGTCGATCTCCGTCAGACCGGCCAGGTAGAGCATACCTCGATCCGTGAAATCCCGGGGACTGATCTGGAGCCAGCGGAGCTTCTTCAGATTGGCAAGGCAGGCCAGGTCGGCGTCATTGAAGGCATCCGGCGAACGGGGCCGAAAGCCCAGACTCAGGTCTTCCAGGTTGACCAGACCCGAGAGGTTCAGTACGGCCCCGCCTCGCTCCAGGTCTCCTACGTCCAGCCGGGTCAGGCCCGTCATCGAATTGAGCACGCCCAGGCCCGCGATGGTCAATCGGCTATGGGAGATGTCGAGGTTTTTCAGCGACTTCAGGGCGGTCAGCTTGGCCAAGCCCTTGTCCGTCACCTTCTCGCAGCCGAACATGTGGAGCGTCTTCAGATTCGTGAGCTCTGCAATGGAGTCCATGCCGGCGTCAGTGATCCCGATGCTGCCGATGTGGAGCTCCTCAAGTTGACGGAGCCTGGTGATGTCCGCGAGACCCCGGTCGGTGTAGTATTCCTTGTTCCTGGCGGGATCGTTGAAATGGATTCGGGAGATTCGGAGGTGCTTGAGGTTCGGCAGTCCCGCCAGATGGGTCAGCCCGGCGTCGGTAATGCCATGCTGGTCCTGGGGAAGATCGAGATGCTCCAGGGTCTTAATCTGTTTGAGGGAACTCAATCCTTTGTCGGTCACTTGCGAGCCGCCGATCTCCAGCTTTCTCAGGGATCGCATCTTGGTCAGGTGGACGATACCCGCATCGGTGACACCTTGCATTGCGTGCAGGCACAGAAGCTCGAGATTCGGCAACTCCGCAATATGGGCCAGGCCGGCGTCTCCGATTCGAGAGTAACCTTCGTGAACGGAGAAGATTCTCAGGGAAGGGATTGCTTTGACGCAAACCATTCCGGCGTCGGTGAAGCCGGGGCCGTACACGGCCAGGTACGTCAGGCGTGGCAGGCCGCGCAGGTGCGCCAGACCCGCGTCACCGATGCCCTGACCGAGATACAACTCCTCCAGCGAGGTCAGCTTGCTGATGTGCTGCAAGCCGGCGTTGGTGACCTTGGCGGTTCCCGGGAAGTACAGCCGCTTGAGCGACGACAGTTGCGCAACGTGGACCATGCTCCGGTCGGTGACGCGAACATTCAGATCCAACTGCTCCAGCGAGGGGAAGCTCGCGAGCATCTTCATTCCCCAGTCGGTGATGTCGGTGTTACCGAAAGACAGCTCTTTCAGTCCGGTCAGATGCGTCACAGGTTTGAGGCGGGCATCGCCCGGCTTGACGCGTCGGTCCGTGTAAGCGAATCCCAGGCTGTAGAGGTCGTCCGGTCGGAGCTTCGTGAGCCAAGCCAGGTCGTGCCACGATTCGACGTTGATGGTGAGCCGGACCCACTTCCCGGCGGGAATGCGGACGTCTCCCTGTGCCTCGCCGAAGTACACCCACGGGGTCCCGGGAAGGCCGTTGATCCCGGCCCAGTGAAACCAGCTCGTCAACTCTCTGCCTGCTGCTTCATCCTGGACGTGGATCTGTCCCACCGGACGGTCTTTGGGGAACCGAAGGATGCGCGCGTCTGATGCGTACGGATGGGGACGAGGCACGGCGGGGTCTTGCACAGCCCCAATTGTCTCGATTCTGGCGGTCGTCTCGGGCGCGAGGATCACCGATACGATCAGAAACGCTGCCAATGCGATTCGCATGTTTGTCCTCCTAACATTGCTATCCAATAATGACGCGGATGTCGGAGGGTTGATACAGGAAAGTGCAGCGCATCGTCCGCTTCCCACTGCTTCATCCGCCAGGCGTGGGTGGTTCCTCCCTCTGCATCTTGATAATGGCGGGAGTGTAGCCGGCGATCCAGTCGATCTTCCACTGATTGTCCTCGCGAATGAAATCGATGGTCCAGGTCTGTTCGTCCTGGGTGGCCGTGAGGGCCAGCACGCCGTCGCGTCTGAGCACCCGTCCCGGCGTGAGCTTCAGGAACTCACCTCGCGCCCACCAGAACGCCGAATGCATCGGATGTGTCGGTTCCATCGTCCTGCGGAACTGCTTGAAGCCCGGGCTCTGATACTCCGCCCATTGGTAATCCTTGCTGAATCGCTCCCATGCTTGCTCATACTGGCCGTCCTGGATGTAACGCTGGATCTCAGTGAACGCACGAGTGATCGCCTGGGCTTCAGCGGGTGATGCCTGTTCCTGCGTCGCTTCGCCAGCGGCTTTGGGCAGTTCGGCACTCATGAACTTGCGGCTGTAGAAGTGCCATTTGCCGTCGTACGTCTCCTCCGATTCGGGGTTGGAGAATCGCAGGTTCACGTACGTCCTGTCGGTGACCGGGCCCTGGATCTTGAAGACGAGTCGCACGGACTTCGTCTCGTGGGGCCTGAGCCGATCGAAGTATCCGCTTGTCCCCCAGCCGACGCCGCTCCTGTCGGGGTCGGACTTGGGCACGCCGTAGTCCGGCGAGCGCCTGTAGACGTGGGCGGCGAAGACTTGCTCTTGATCGGATGTGTTGTTGACGGTGACGTGCGCCACGTTCTTGCCCTGGTGGATGGGCTCGAATCGCACATCTACAGCCTCCAGGCACACCTGGCGGATCGTGACGCCTCGCGCGGCAAGCTGGTCCGTCAGGATGAACTCCACATGTCCGTCGGCGAAGGCCACGTTGGTCCCGCCGGCAACTCGCAGCAGTGGGATGTCGAACGCCAGCGGCACATTGTTGGCGTTCGTGGCCGGCACCGTCTTGCTCTCGCCGAGGTACTCGACCTTCTCCAGCAGGTACGTGTCGAAGTTGTCCGGGTCTTCCTCACTGACCCAGGATATCTCATTGTGAGCCGGGAATTTGCCCTCGTGTTCCGCCGCGAACATGACCAGGCGCAGGGCGAACTTCTTCAGCTTCTCCGCAGACAGGGCACGCTGCCGCTCGATCTGCTTTGCTGCCGATTCCGGCGTGGCTGCAACGCCGGTATCGGCGGGGCGGTTCGTCAGAGCCAGGGTGGTTGGAACAACAAGCAGCGCCAGCACAAGGGCGCAGGCCGCCGCCGGCAGGCTCGGCCGTCGATAGAATCTCTTTCCAGGTCGTAACATGATCTTGATCCTTTCCTCAATGTTCCTCGCAGGACCGGCAACAGCCAGCGAAGGGACAAGTCCGCTCGATCTGTGCTCAGCAAACAGCGCTTCGACGATAGCCCGGCTGTAGCTTCGCGGCTTGGCGCCCAGCCGGGCGATCGCCATCTCATCGCAGCAGTTCTCTCGTTCCTGGCGGATCTTGCCGTTGGCCCACCAGACCAGAGGGTGAAACCAGAAGACGGCCTGGGCGAGGATCTGCAGCAGATTGACGGCGGCATCGAGCCGGAGCACGTGACTCAGCTCATGTGCGAGGATATCTCGCCGATGCTCCGGCTCGCTCCGTGAGGCGAAGCCGGCCGGCAGGTAGATGTCGCCTCGCCAGAGTCCCCATACGAACGGCTGGCCCCCGCCCTGGAGTAGCCAGAGCCTCGGTGCTCGCAGAATGCCGAGCGAGTGGAGCAACTCGTTCGCGTCGCTTCGCAGTGACGGAGGCGGCTCCTTCCGCTCCCTCAGGAGCCGCCGTGTGGTTCGGCCGGCCTTGATTGACGCGGCCGCCAGAAAGGTCGTCAGCCCGGCCAGCCACAGCAGTGCCAGAGCCTCTCGCCTGGATAGGGCAGGCATGAGCCTGTGCGCGAGGCGCGGATTCTCGGCTGGATAGGGCAGCTCCGGCACCACCGTCGCCTCTTGCTGCCCGCCGGCGGCTGTCGCGGCGTCTACGCCATCCGGGGGCTCCATGGGCACCGAAGACACCCCCAGCTCATTCTGGGGCAGGACCGGAATCGTCACGTCGAACAGCGGAGGCACTATGCATTTGGCCACCACGAGCAGCCAGAGCAAATACCGGGCATGCGCGCTTCGATGACGCATCGCCCTGCTTATGACGGCAATGGCCAGCACGAGCAGCGCAATCTGCCAGCTCTGACTCCACAGGTATTGGGTGATCTGCATCATTGCTCTGTCCATCGCAGGTCCTCCACAAGGCGGTGACTATTCGCCTTCCACGAGCTTCTTGAGCCGTTCGAGGTCCTCCGCGTCGATCCTGCCATGCTCCGCCAGGTGCTGCATCAGCGGGATCGGATCGCCGCCGAAGAGCCGTTCGAGGAAGTCATTGACGGACCGCTTGATCACGTGGTCGGGCTCGACGGCCGGGTGGAACACGTGGGCCTTGCCCTCCACCCGGTGGCGGAGGTAGCCTTTGCGCTCCAGCCGGCGCAGCAGGGTCTGCACCGTGGCGTAGCCGATCTTTCGCCTGGCGGGCAGTCTCTCGCAGACCTGCTGTACCGTGGCCTCGTGCCGCTCCCACAGAAGCCGCAGAATCTCCGTCTCGGACGCACTCAGGGAAGGAAGCCGTCGTCGGGTCATATTCGTTCTCCTTGTACAACTGTACAACAGTATAGACGTACATTTGTACAAGTTGTTACGACGAAAGCGGATGAATCGAAAAAAATCCCATCGAATCCACTGATGGCGCAGAGTCCGCGCAAAGAAAAACCCTCCCGAGGATGGGAGGGTTGGAGGACATTCGATCACGGACGAGAGGATCGCCCGGCGGGCTACTCATTCTCCTGAGGAGCCTTCTCCGGTTTCGTATTCTTCTTGTGGGCCGGTTCTTCCGGTTTCTCCGCGGGCTCAGTTGCAGGGTTGGTCTGGGCCTCCGCCTCGGCTTTCTGGGCCTTCTCTCGCTGAATGGCATCATAGATCTCCCGGCGATGCACGGGGATGTGCTTGGGCGCTGTGATTCCCAGCCGCACCTTGTCTCCCCGGACGTCGACGATGGTGATCTCGACATCGTCTCCGATCATGATGGATTCGTCTCGTTGTCTGCTCAGAACCAACATCGTTAACTCCTTTTGTCGGCTGGTTTCGCAAAGTCTCCTACGCTATGGAGGAATCCAGTGTTCACTTAGCCGATTCATTCACGTTCCCAACATGCGGCGATGCGCATGTTGCCAACACCGTCCCCGCATGCAACCATTACGGTCTCATGACATCTATATTTCGGCTAATTGAGGGAGGCAAACCAAACAAATTCAGTTTTCTTTGGATGCCCCGGGTCGGTTATCAGACCTTCATCGTGTAACTGATTGTCGTGACAGGACTTAACGGTGTTTGGCGGCACCAAAAAAAGCCGGAGACGGCGATTTTATCCGGCACTTTCGTGTCTTCGCCAGTACTCGTAGCGGACCGCCAGCCAGTATCCCGCAACGGCGCCGAGGGCACCGACGGCCACGCATTGCAGCGGCAGGACGGCGAAGATGGCGTGCGGGAAGGACGTGGCCGGCTGCGTCTGGGCGAACCTGGTTACGGTCTGCGAATTGCCGTAGACCAGGTCGGCAAAAGGCCATACGAGAAGTGCGGCCAGGGCCGACCAGAGATAGCCCATGCCCAGGAATCTCTTGGCGACGAACGCCGCGGCAGCGAAGGAGGCGAGCATCGCGAAGATGATCTGGCCGGTTGCCGGCTGGGCGGCGACCATTTCGTAAGATGTGCAGAGGTCCTGGGCGGTAACGCCGGTGAGAAATGCGATCAGCACCGTGCTGACGAGCAAGGAGATGGCGCCGTTCAGGTAGACGCCCGGATTGAGACGGCTCCGTATCTGAGCGAGGCTTTGCGCGGGTCTGGACCCGCCGTACAGTCGCTGAGCGGCCAACACGCCGGCAAAACCCGCCGCCACGATGAGCAGCCAGTAGACCGGCTCGAATCGCAGCGAATGCAGCAATGCCTCTCGCTGATCGGGCTTGTGGACGGCCTGGGTCAGGGCTTGCATAGGCCCGGACCGGCCGGCCCAGATGGTCAGGCCGAAAGGCACACCGAGGATCCCTATCTCACGCCCGTGCGGCCAGGCGATGAAGTAGCCTGCAAACCCCACACCGAACGCCAGGAAGAGCAAGACGACCGTCCCGGAGAGACTTATGCTCCATGCCCTGACGGGCTGGAGAGGATCCGTCGGGGCTGCCAGCGGCCAGGCCAGAATCCCAATCACGATCGCCCCCAAAGCCGCTACGAGGGCGATTCGCAGCTTGTTGATCCATGTCAGTTCCATAGTTGCGTCTTTCCGAGTGCCGGCCAGAGTATCCCTCGATTGGGCGGTCGTCAAGCGTTTTCCACTCACTTGACGATCACCGGCTCGGGTTGACGCACGGAGCTTTCAGCGACGACAAGTGCGCTTGCAGGTGTAACGGGAGACGGCCAGGAGCCAGATCGTCGTCAGGAAGATCGAGCTGATGCAGACCAGGGCGCACGGCAGCAGCGAGGAGACGTCCGGGAAAGACAACTCCTGTGGCCACGGAACCCCTTCCATCGCTTGTGAAACCGTCGTTGCCAGATTCGTCATTGTGGCACCCTCCAAATCACTTCTGTAACAAAGTATACGACAGTTTTCACCGAGGGGCGGTCGATAGAATCCTCATGGTTCGGATTCCGCCGGATGGTGGGGGAGGGCTTGTGGTCTGGGCGAATCGTGGTATCGTGGTGCGGCATTGGACGGTCGCGGGCACCTCGCTCGGGATGCAGCGTGGCGGTGCTTCGCGCAGCGACCAGGGAAGACGGCCGGACGTGCCGGAAAGGGCAGGACAATGAACGAGACGTTGGTGAGGAAGGTGCTGTCGTTTCGATGGCTGCTTTTCACGATATTGGCGATAGCCTATTCCCTGGTGTATTTTCACCGATTCTCGCCCTCCGTCGTGGCCAATGATCTGATGCGGGATTTTCAGACGACGGCTCGTACTCTGGGCAGGCTCGGCTCAATCTACTTCTACTGCTACGCCGCGATGCAGTTTCCGGCCGGCTTGCTGTCCGACTCGATTGGGCCGCGGCGCACCATAGTGTACTCGCTCTTGATCGGGGCGGCGGGCAGCTTCTTGTTTGCTGTATCGCCGAGCATCCAGATCGCAAAGCTGTCGCGGGTGCTGGTCGGGCTGGGCGTCTCCATGGTCTTCATTCCGACCCTCAAGATGGTGTCGCAGTGGTTCCGGGCGAGGGAGTTTGCCCTGATGTCGGGCGTGTTGCAGGCAGCGGGGGGCGTCGGGATCCTCGTCGCCACGTGGGTCCTGGGTCTGCTGGCGACCTGGTTTGGCTGGCGGCTGTCGTTCCACATCATCGGCGTGTGTACGGCTGCGACAGTGGCGGCGGTCTGGCTGGCGGTTCGTGACAGGCCGGCCGACATGGGCTGGCCGTCCATTGCGCAAATCGACGGTTGCACGGAAGAAGCGAATGCCACACAAGGGAAGATCGGTCTGTGGGAGGGCGTGCGGAGGGTGGTGGGTGAGGGGGCGTTCTGGCCGGTGGCGGTGTGGTTCTTCTTTGATTGTGGGATCTTTTTCGCGTTCGGCGGCCTGTGGGCCGGGCCGTACTTGGCGGACACCTACGGCCTGAGCAAACCGCAGGCCGGCGCCATCCTCAGCATGAACGCATGGGCGATGATCCTCGGCGGTCCGCTGCTGGGAATGCTCTCGCAGAAGGTCCTCAAGAGTCGCAAGAAGACGTTCATTCTGTGCACGTCGTTGCTGGTCGGGCTGCTGCTGTTCCTCAACGTCTTCCCTGCGGGGCTGCCTCGTGCCGTTCTGTGCGTGTGGTTCTTCCTGTTCTCCGTGAGCTCCTCGGCCATCGTGGTCATGGCGTTCACCACAACGAAGGAGCTGTTCCCGGTCGAGATTGCCGGGACTTCGGTGGGCACAGTGAACTTCTTTCCGTTCTTCGGCGGAGCGATCTTCATGCCGCTATTGGGCAAGGTGCTCGACGCCTATCCGAAGACCGCCACTGGCGGCTACCCCGTGGATGCGTACCACATGGTTCTCGTGATCCTTCTGCTGGCTTCGCTGATCTCGCTGGCGTGCACGTTCGTGATGAAGGAGACCTGGCGGCCGTAGCCCCCCATGTATGCGTTAGGAATGATTTTCGCGTCGCTGGCCGTCCTGGTCGTTCTGCTGCGGCTGAAGGTCCGGATCGGGCGGGCGATGACCCTCTCGGCGGTCGTGCTGGCTGTGCTGCTGCGCGTGACGCCGGGCGAGATGTGGGGCCGGCTGGTGGCGGAGTGGCGGCAACAGCCCCTGACGGAGACGACGCCATATCTGTTCGTCTCGCTGACGGCGCTTCTTCTGCTGGTGAACGTCGTGGGCGAGGCGATGGGACAGATCGGTCTCTCTGCCCGGCTGGTGCCGGCGATGCAGGGGCTTCTTCGCAGCCGCCGGGTGGCGCTGGCGACGATTCCGCTGCTGATGGGCATGCTGCCGACGCCGGGCGGGATCATGCTCTCGGCCCCGATGGTCCGTGAGGCGGGGGACAAGATCGGCGTGGAACGTAGCCGGACCGCCGCGATCAATTTCTTCTTCCGCCACCAGTGGGAGCCGGTGTGGCCGCTGTTTCCGGCGGTGCCGCTGATCGTGCACATGCTCGGCGTCCCGGCGGCCGGCGTCGTCGGCCATCATGCCGTGCTTTCCCTCGCCGGCATCCTTGGCGGCATCGTGTTCCTGCTGCTGTTCGGGATTCCGCCGCGCCGGGCGGAGCACATGGAGACCGGGAAGCGGATCGCCTCGCATGCGAAGGATTTTCTCCACGCCCTGTGGCCGATTCTTTTCACGGCCGTGCTGTATGTCGCGCTCGACGTGCCGCCGGCAGTGGGTATCTTCCTGGCCATCATCGGGCTGCTGCTGCTGCACCGGGTGAGCCTGCGTCGATGGGGCGGAATCTTCCGCGCGGCCCGCGAGCCGGATGTTGTCTTGCTGCTGTTCGGGGCCCTGTGGTTCAAGCTGATCCTCGAATCGAGCGGCGCGATCGGGAGCGTTGTTACATTCTTCCAGCAGGTTCACATGCCGCCGTTGCTGGTGCTGTTTGTCCTGCCCTTTCTGGTGAGCTTCAGCACGGGCGTCACGACGCCAACGGTGGCGATCACGTATCCATTCCTCATGCCGCTCATCGGCACAGGGGAGCATCTCTCGCTCGGCCTTGAGACCCTGGCGTTTGCGGGCGTCGTCTTCGGGCTGGCGGTCAGTCCAATCCACCTATGCCTGGCTCTATCCGCGAGCTACTTCAACACGCCGCTGCTGCGGATCGTCTGGAGGGTGCTTCCGCCCGCCCTGTGTGTGGTGGGGGCGGGATTCGCCTTGGCGCTGCTGGCCCGGTGAAGCTCCCGTTGTGGCGTTCAGCGGATCGAGACGGAGCCGACGTTGGTTCGCAGAT
This sequence comes from Sedimentisphaerales bacterium, assembly GCA_016928975.1. Next base: position 52,718 of record JAFGJR010000033.1, read on the forward strand.
CGATCTTGCCTTCTGCGGCGCCGAGCGAGGCATTGAGCGACTTGCCGACCGTGCCACGGACGGTGAGGGGCCGGTCTGTGTGAATGTCGCCGACGTTGGTGGCGGCGGTGAGAGTCGCGGAAATCTGTGAAGGGCCCGTGAAGTCGATCTTGCCGACGTTCGTGGAAGCATCGACATGAATCTCGGCGGGGGCGTCCGGCGCATAGGCGACCCGGACATCGCCGACGTTCGTATGCACGCGTGCGGCATCTCGCAGACCGGCGCACGTGATCGATCCGACGTCTGTACGCGTCTCCACGCGACTCGTGAAGCCGTCGACCCGGATGTCGCCGACGTTGGTAGTGCAATCGAGTGGGAGGTCGGCGGGGGCGGTGATCGTGAAATCCACGCTGAGCTGACTGTTGCCGAAGTGGGCGGGCTTGTCCGCCTTGACGACCAGGGTGTCGCCGGACGGCTCGGCGCTGATGTGGACTCCATCGAGAAGCGCCTGGGCCTGCTCTTCTGTCCTGGCCTTGACGGTGATGTCGGCCGTAATGTGGACCTCCGCGGTCTGGGCCGGGTTGAGCTTGATCGCTCCCACGTTCGTGCTGACGCGCAGGGCTTTGACGCTGCCGGCCGGTGAAGTGAGGTTGTCCGTGCGTTTTGCCTTGCCTCGCAGATGGTCGCCGTGCGAGATGACACAACCGGCGACTGCCATAGTACACGCCAACGCGATGCACAAACCGATCCTGCTGACCAGAGTCTTTCTCATGGGTCGATCTCCTAAACCACTCACGCGGGTAGTCGCACACACGGTCTCATTATTGCGTGAATTCGAGGGTTTTCAAGATGAAAGACAAATCGACCCCCGGCAGGCGGCGGGGTGGTTTTTGTTTTGACGGGGGCGGAGGGTTTCGGATATGGTCTGGGGGCGCTGCTGGGCGGTGCAAGTGTTCGCCAGGGTCTCTGTTGGCTTGGAGGTTTGAATGCCGGATCTGTTTTTGAATGGGGATTACAAATCGATTTTGGGCGTGCGGGAGACGGAGCGAGGCATCAAGTTCATCAAGGATTTCTTCCAGGACCACCTGGCAACCGCGTTGAACCTGCAGCGCGTGTCCGCGCCGCTGTTTCTCAAGAAAGGCTCGGGGATCAACGACGACCTGAACGGCGTGGAGGCGAAAGCGACCTTCCGGGTCAAAGACGATGATCACAGCGAGGCGGAATGCCTGTTCTCGCTGGCCAAGTGGAAGCGCATGGTGCTGGCGGACTACGGGTTCGCTCCCGGCGAGGGGCTGTACGCCGATATGAACGCGATTCGGCCGGACGAGGAGTGCCTGGACAACCTGCATTCCGTGTACGTGGACCAGTGGGACTGGGAGCGCGTCATCACGGAGGGCGAGCGTGAGTTGGAGTTCCTCAAGACGATCGTGCGCAAGATCTACGCCGTGCTGCGACAGACCGAGGCGGCCGTGCAGCAGCGATATCCGCAGATCACGCCGATCCTGCCGCAGGAGATCGCCTTCGTCCACGCCGAGGAGCTGTTGGATCGCTGGCCGGACGTGGGGCCGCGAGAGCGAGAGAACCGAATCACGGAAGAGCTGGGAGCGGTGTTCGTGATCGGCATCGGCGGCGAGCTGCGGGACGGCATGCTGCATGACGGCCGGGCCCCGGACTATGACGACTGGGTCACGCCCACCGGCAACGGCCGCAGAGGATTGAACGGCGACATCCTGCTGTGGTATCCGCTGCTGCAAAGGGCTTTCGAGATCAGCTCGATGGGCATCCGGGTGAACAAGGACACGCTGGTCGAGCAATTAAAGATTCGCGGGGCCTTGAATCGCTGCGGGTTCGCGTGGCACAAACGGCTCCTGGCCGGCGAGCTGCCGTTGAGCATCGGCGGCGGGATCGGCCAGTCCAGGCTCTGCATGTTCTTCCTGCGCAAGCTGCACGTGGGCGAGGTGCACGCGAGCGTGTGGCCGCAGTGGATGATCGACAAGTGCAGGGCTGCCGGGGTTCCCCTCCTGTAGTCGTGGGATGTGGGAACTGGACTTCTGCAAAATGCACATTGGGCCTATATTCTTCAAGGAAATCTCGTTCTTCGATTTCCTTGAAGAGTTGGCGCACACCGTTGTCTACTTTATAGTTACAGTTTTGGAAGGAGAAATCGAGAGACGAGGTTTCTCCTTCCAGAAGTAGGCCCAATGTGCATTTTGCACGAGTCCGGTAGGAGAAGAAAAAGGGGATGGCTCACGGCCATCCCCGGAGAATCGTGGCCTGTGGAATCTGGCCACAGGCCCTATGTGGCAGCGACGATCACTTGGCCGCTGCCTCAGCCACGGAGGACTCCAACTTCGTACCGGAATTGCTGACCTTGACCTCGGCGGGTGGCACCCTGAGCTGCTGGATGGCCGTGATGATATCCCTGGTCTGCGTCTGGGTTCCTGCCTGAATCTGCTGCATCTGGTTTGTCAGTGACACCTGGTCCTGGCGGAGCTGCGCGATGGCTTCCACGACTGCCTGAATGTCATGGTTGACCTGGGTCTCGAACTGCGTCCGGCTTTGACCGTCGGCGCCGAGCTGCGACGCCAGCCCATCGAGGCTCGGCTGGAGGGTTCCCTGGAGCTTCGTGAGATGTTGCTCAAGCGCCGTGAGGTTTGCACTGATGGTTTGCACATTCGCCTGGGCGGCGTCAAATCGTTGTGCCCACTGCTGCTGGCTCTGCACGATCTCGGCGAGTTTGCCGGCCAGTGCCTGCCGGTCGGCCTGCACAGCCTGCGCCAGGCTGGCCTGACCTTCGTGCAAGGAGATCGTGTCGAGGGCCGTCTGACCGGCGGTTGCCACGACAACGTCCAGATCACTCTGCGTCTGTTGCTGGCTGCGTGCCAGATTGGCGATCTGACTGCGGACGGTCTCGTTCTGGTTTCGCAGGCTCTGCGTCAGCGTGTCCTGGCCGGCGGCCATGTTGATGACGTCGATTGCCGTCTGTCCAGAAGTCGCCGTGACGACATCCAGGCTGCTGTTGATCTGCTCCTGGCTCCCGGCCAGGCCGGCCATTCGGCCGTCCACAGCCTTGCCGTGGTCCTGGAGCTGCTGCCGCAACGCATCCTGCCGCGATGTCATGGCGATCACGTCCAGTGCCGTCTGGCCGGTGGTCGCCGTGACCGCGTCAAGACCGTTCTGCATCTGTTGCTGGCTCGTGGCAAGCCCGGCGATCTGATGACTCATCGCCTCATTGTGGCTCTGCAAAGTCTGCTGTATCGCGTCCTGACGGGCCGCGGCGGCCTTGACGTCTCCGGCGGTCTGTCCGGCAGTTGCGGCGATGCCGTCCAGGCTGCTGCCAAGCCGTTTCTGGTTGTCGATCGCCTCACGGATCGTGGTCAACGTCGCCTGGCTCTGGTCCGTCATAACCTCGCGCGTTGCACTCTGCTCCGTGGCCAGAGCGGCGAGGCCGGCATCGATCCGGTCCGTTCTCTCCGCGAGGCTGGCGGCGCCGGCCTGGACCGCTCGCTGCAACGCCGCGTTGCCGTCGCTTACCGCGACGACGTCGATCGCTGTCTGGCCTGCTGTCGCCAAGAGCACGTTCATCTGGTCCTGCAACTGGCGCTGCTCGCCGGACAGTTGCGTCATCCGGCTCGCGGCAGCTTCTTGGTTTGCCTTGAGTGCGTCGCGCAAACTCGCCTGGCCGGTTCGCACGGCGTCCACATGGCTGACGAGGGTGTCGGCCTTCTGGTGCAGGCCAGTAAGATCGCTCTCCAGCCCCGTCTGGCTCTCGGACAGGCCGGCAAGTCTCGCGGTGACGGCGCCACTGTCGCTGCGGATCGTCTCGCGGACGGCATCCTGGCCCGCCGCCAGGGCGGTGAGATGAGTGTTGGTCTGACCGATCTTCTCGCTCAATCCGTTGACGCCGGCCTGAAGCCCCTGCTGGTTCTCGATGACGGCCGCCACCTGGCCGGTCACGATCTTGTGATTGGCGGTGAGCGTTTGCTGAAGGGTGGTCTGACGCGCATCCACGGCGGCGATGCCCTCCGCGTTGCTCTTCGTCTGGCCGGCGATGACGTCGACGGCCGCCCGCAAATTTTGCTGATTCTGCTCCATAATTGCTGTTTTGTCGGCAAACAGGGCGTTGTGCTCGCCGACCGTCCGGCGAAGATCGAGCTGACCCTGGGAGATGGCGGTCACGTCGCCGGCCAGGGTGTGCATGAGCTTGTCCATGCCGTCCAGGCCGCTGCGGATACGATCCTGGCCGGCGGCCAGCGCGACGATCTGCTCGGCCATTCGCTGGTCGGCCTGCTGCAACTGTCCGATGTCGGTCCGGATCCTGTCGCCGTTGGCGGCCACGGCCGCGATGCTGTCCCCCAGTTCTTGCTTGCCGCTCGCCACCATTCGATGCAGGGTGACCTGCTCTTTGGCCATTGCGCTGACGTCCGAGGCCGTGCGCTGTGTGACGCCGGCCACCTGGCTGACGCCTTCCTGCAAACGCATCTGGTTCGCGTCCAGCGCCGTCATTCTTCTGTCGATCGCATCACTGGCACTCGCGACGGCCTGACGGAGCGCGTCCTGCTGATTCTGAACGGTGGAGAGGCCAGTGGCAAGGTCCTGGTCGTTGACTTGGAGCTTCCGGATGCCTTCCTGGACCTCGCCGTTGTTGACGTGGACCTGTGAGGAAACCATGGCAAGCTGCCGGGCGTTGGCGGCGACCCTCGCCTCCAGCCTGATCTGGTTCTGCTCCATCCTCGCCAGTCGTTTGCCGCAGCCGGTGGCTCCGAGGGCCAGTACCGCCAAGGCCCCGAGGAAAACGGTCGAAGTGGTCCATCGCCTGGTTGCGTGCCCCTTTGCTCCCCTCATCATGACTCCTTTCAGCTACGACGACGGGCGTGTGCCCGGCGTCCCGGTCTGACTGAACCATTCCTTGCCGCGGCGGCAGACGGCTCTTGCCCGGATAACCACGTTAGCAGTACTGACAAGGCCCCAGCACCGCCTTTTCTCTCTTCGGCACGGCCACTTCGAAACCTTTACCCTTTATGGGACGAGTTCACAAAATGGGCAGGATACAGGAGATACGACGATTCTGGTGGCGCCGTCGCGTGGCGGCCAGGGGTCGCGGCCGGCAAGCTACAGATCCCTGATCCCGGTCGCTCGGGGGCAGGCGCCATGAACGGAGCAGGGCCGAAAATCTGTGAAGAGAGGGCTTGACACGGCAATTTCCATATCTATAATCCGTTATTAGGACTGGAGGAGTGGCCAAGGACACACACGAAGTGTCGCGTGTGGTCGGCCCGCCAATCGCAGTTCGGCTAGCGCGCATCTGGAAGCGCCACCCCCGAAACGGATTTCACGAAGGGATCGTTGTCAGTATGACAGCGCGGCCACTCTGTGTGGCGCGTGAATGGATATGGAGAACTCATAAGGAGAAGGGGGACGAACATGGTACGGAAGGCAGTTACACTCATGCTGGTCCTGGGGATCGATCACGTCGCCGTTGTGCTTCTGCAAAACGTGGGTGCCTTCCCACAAGACCCTGCGGCCCGCGCGGCCGATGCCGCCGCCGCACAACCCTCGGCCGTCACACCGGAGCAATTCGTTGTACGAGACGCATTCGACGACAACGTGAAAGGCACGATCTGGCGGGCTCTCGCCGATGACCCGGGCCGGTGCACGATGACAGAGGTCAACCAACGGCTGGAATTGCAGGCGACCGCGCGGGCGGCCAACGCATCGGCCGGCTACCTCTCCAGCAGCGCCCGGCTGGACCCGCGGTTCGACTTCTCTCTGAAGGTGGATTTCCACTACGACTTGATGAGCTATACCCGGGGCTGGGTGAGTCTGGGTGTGACTCCCGAGATGGACGATCCGTGGGAGAGGAACGTAGCGATCGGCGTCGGTTGCGCCGATGCCTATGCGCACTACTGGCACCGCAAGCAGACCGGATTCTCCGTCGCATCGAGCTCGTCGCAGCGAACCCGGACGAACGGGACGTTTTATATCTCCTATAGTGCCGGCGCGGACGAGTTGTGCGTGGGACTGAGCGGCTACGGCGCCAACGACGCATGGGCGGTGTTGCCGGGCCTGGTCAAGGGCGAGTGGGGCAGCCGGCCGGTCCTCATATGGCTCGCCGGCGGCTCCGACGGACTGGCCATCCCGTCCGGGCCCGCGTATCTGGACAATCTGGTCGTGGAGACGGGCGTGATCATCGAGGCGTCGCTGAGAGAGGTCCATCGCTTCTGGTCACCGACGCTCGAAAGGCACTTCTACACGATCAGCGAGGCGGAGAAGGAGATGCTGATCGCCGACTTCAAACAGGTGTGGTCGTACGAAGGGGTCGTCTACCACGCATTCCTGACGCCTGTGGACCCGGACCTCCAGCCCGTCTACCGCTTCTGGTCGGACAGGCTCAGGGGCCACTTCTACACACTGAACGAGGCGGAGAAAGACTGGCTCATTGCACAGTACTCTCACATCTGGACGTTTGAAGGGGTGGCGTTCTACGCCTACCCGAGCGGCAGGCAACCGACCGGGACGCGCCCGGTGTATCGCTTCTGGTCGCCCGCCAAGAGCGCCCACTTCTACACGGTGAACGAGACCGAGAGGGACAACATCCTGGCGAACTATTCGAATGTCTGGACGGACGAGGGCGTCGCGTGGTACGCAGATGAGTGAACGAGGCAGATGCTTCCGACCGACCTGCGGTCTGTGAGGTGTCAAAGCCCGGTCGACGTGCGTCGTCACGGCGCACCCTCCGCATGCTGTGCTCCGGGTGATTCGATGTGTTGGGATCGTCGGAGCCACTTCTCACATTCCTGAGACGAAAGATCAAATCTCAAATCCGCGATTCAAGTACGGTCTTGAGCGAATGGTCGCGATTTGGTACAGTGTCGCCACATATGTGCGGCTGGGCAGAACCGATGGCCGGCCGCCCGGGGGAGGACGATAGGCGAAATCGCTGTGCACGGTGAGGTTCGAAAATGGATGTACTGTTGATAGGCAGCGGCGGACGCGAGCACGCCATCGCGTGGAAGCTCAGGCAGTCCAGGGAGATCGGCAAGCTCTATATCGCCCCGGGCAACGCCGGCACCGCCCAGTGTGGGCAGAATGTGCCGATCAAGGACAACGACGTGCCGGCGCTGGTGGCCTTCGCCCGGGAGAATCGCATGGGACTGGTCGTGGTCGGGCCCGAGGACCCGCTGGCGGCGGGGGTCGTGGATGCGCTGGAGGCTGTGGGCATCAGGGCGTTCGGACCGAGCCGGGCGGCCGCCCAGCTCGAGGCGGACAAGGCGTTTGCCAAGCAATTGATGCGCTCCTGTGCCGTCTCAACGGCCGAGGCACGGATCTTCGACCGGTTCAGCGACGCCAAGGCCTACATCGCCAGCCGCGACGAGCCGGTCGTGGTCAAGGCGGCGGGGCTGGCCAAGGGCAAAGGGGTGATCGTCTGCGACGATCCCGTCGATGCGATCCTGGCGGCGGAGAAGATCATGGTGGACAAGATCTTCGGCTCCGCCGGCGACAAGGTCGTCGTCGAGGACAAGCTGCTGGGCGAGGAAGCGTCCATCCTGGCCTTCGTGGACGGCCGCAACATCTACCTCATGGAATCCTCGCAGGACCACAAGGCCATCGGCGACGGCGACACCGGTCCGAACACCGGCGGCATGGGCGCCTACAGTCCCGCTCCCATCGTCGGCGACGATATGATGGACCGGATCAGCCGGGAGATTCTCGTGCCGATCGTGGACGCGATGAACCGCAACGAGACGCCCTACAAGGGCGTCCTGTATGCAGGCGTGATGATGACCAGTGGCGGGCCGCGCGTGCTCGAGTTCAACGTGCGACTCGGCGATCCGGAGACGCAGCCCATTCTGATGCGCCTCAAAAGCGATTTGCTGGAAGCGTGCCTGGCGGTCTGCGACGGCAAGCTGGAGGATGTGTTTCTCAAGTGGGATCCGAGGCCGGCGGTCTGCGTGGTGATGGCCTCCGGTGGATACCCCGGCGACTATGAAAAGGGCAAGCCGATCCACGGGCTGAAGGAGGCGGAGGCGCTGCCGGACGCGATGGTGTTCCACGCGGGCACGCAACAGAGGGACAACGACATCGTGACGAACGGCGGCCGCGTCCTTGGCGTCACGGCGCTAGGGGCGGACATCGCCACGGCCAAGGCACGGGCGTATGAAGCCGTCCAGCGCATCCATTTTGACGGGGCCTATTGCCGCCATGACATTGCGGACAGAGCGATTCGCCGGTAACCGCGCGGAGTCGTGCGTACGCTTGTGTAGACACGCGGACAGGGCAGCCAACATGTCCACACGAGCATGGACGTGGCGCCGGCTATGGACGGCACAGAGCGGTGGCTCATGGAACGATCAGGATCGCTGAACCCGAATGCTGACTCCAGACGCCGGTTACGGCGACGCCGGCTCGCTCTGCGCGTGCTTTCCATTCTGGTGATCCTGGCTCTTGTTCTGGCGGGCGTCGGCCTCTGGGTCCTGCGGACGCTGCCGGGAACGGCCGCCGCCCAGATCAGTCACCTGACGAATACTCGCGTGAAGATGGGGGCGTTCGATTTCCACGGTGATGGATCGGTTTCGGTGGATGGACTGGTCATGTGCCCCGGCGGTCAACAGCAGTCCGGCGACGATTCCGACGCCATCCTGCGCGCGGGGAGCATCCGCGCGTACTTCAGTCCCCGCAGCCTGCTGACCTTGTCGCCCCGGCTGACCGAGCTTCGCATCGAGGACTTCATTCTCGACGTGCAGTTGGATCTGGACTCGGGGACCTGGAATATCGGCGACTTGCGGATCGACCGATCCGTCGGCAAACCGGATCGGATTCTCCCGAAAATCGTTCTCCAGCGGGGGAAGCTGCGGTACTCCAAGGCGTCCGGCGGCAAAGTGGAGACGGTCATGTCGATCCCCGTCGAAGCGGACTTCGGATTCGTGACCGAGCCCCGCAAGGGCTATCGCTTCGGGATCAAGACGGCGGGGCTCTCCAGCGGGTACGGGCAAAGCCATCTCGAGGGATTCTGGCGCAAAGGCGAGCTGACGCTGGCCGGCGGACTGTCCTCGACGGACATTCCGTCCCTCGAGCGGGCGTGGGCGGCGGATGTCATCGCGGCGCAACTCGTTTACGACGCCAACGACGATTACACGCTCGACCTGCATGTGAAGAACGCCCACAACAAGCAGAGTCCCGAGGTCGATGCGCTCCGGACACTCGTCCCGGCGTCTCTCGACGAGTCCAGCCTGCTGTCGGCTGCTCAGGCGTTCTTCACCCGCTACCGTCCGTCGGGAACGGTGGGCCAGGTGACGCTCCGGACCCGTGGGAATCTCAAGAGACTGGCCGGGAGCGAGGTCCTGGGCAGCCTCGTGTGCGACGATCTGTCCGTCTGCGACCGCGGGTTCCCCTATCAAATCGATCATCTGCGCGGCGAGTTGACGTTCACCCAGTCGACGGTGGTCCTCAAGCAGCTCGCAGGTCGGCACGGAGATGTCGAGCTCGTGATCGACGGCTGGACGAAGGGGTCCGGGCGCGACCGCGTGTACCAGTACCGCGTCACGAGCGACAACATGGTTCTGGATGCGGGGCTGTACGCTGCCTTGCTGCCGGGGCAGAAACGGCTCTGGGATGCGTTCCAGCCGCGAGGGGTCGTCGGTGTGGACTACCGGCTCGCGCGGACCTCGCCGGCGCAGAAGCGGGAGTACGTCACGGTGGACTTGCAGCACGTGGCCGCCAGATACGAGAAGTTCCCTTATCCGCTGGAGGAGTTGACGGGCGAGCTGTATCTCGACAACGAGAGCATCGTCGCCTCGGATATCGTCTCCCGCGCAGGCGGTCGTTGGATCCAGGTGGACGGCAGGATCGCCCGGCAGGAGGGCGGCCCATGGATCTACTCCGTCTCGATCGATGGGAACGACATTCCGCTGGACGCCGTGCTCGCGAAGTCGCTGCCCGAGCAGTATCGCAAGCTCTACGAGCAGTTCGATGCTCACGGTACCGCAGATGTCCGGGCGAAGGTCTTTACGCCGGATGATGCAAACGATGAGGAGGCCGTTGGCTTCCTTGCCAATATCACGGCCAGGATGGACTCCTTGAAACCCCAGAGACTGCCGCTGATGATCTCCGATGCGTCGGCCGATCTGTCTGTGACGCCGGAGTCGTTGAACGTGAAGAGCCTCACCGGGCGATATGAAGACGGCACGGTCTCTCTGGCCGGCGGCGCGCGACTTGCCCACGGCGGCCTTCCGCAGGTCTGGTTCAAGGCGACGGCCGAGGGCATGCCGCTGGAAGACGGCGCCGTGGATCTGCTTCCGGAGCCGCTCAGGCAGCGCGTGGCGGACTTCGATCCGCGAGGGAAGGTGAATCTGGCAATCGATGTCAGGCGGTCCGACGGCAATGAACCTCTGGACTACACGATCGTGGTGGAGTGTCTTGGTGACCGCTTCGAGCATGCGCGATTTGCCTATCCGCTGCGAGAGGTCCGCGGGAAGATCGCCATGAAGCCCGGGGGGGTGACTTTCGATGCAGTCGAAGGGGCGCCTGCCGTAGCGCTGGGTCGCGAGACGCAGTCCACAATCCGTCTGAACGGGCATCTCGACCTGACGGACGGTGATTCCAGCCTGGGCTCCCTTGTCGTGGAAGCCCGGAGTATTCCGATCACGTCGGAGCTCGCCAACGCACTGTCCGGGGACCTGCGACAGGTGTACCGCGATGCGCCGCCGCGAGGATCGTTCGACCTGGACCTGGAGATTCCCCGGATCTCGAAAGTCTCGCCGGGCGGCAGACGCATTGACTTCCGGGGCACAGCATATCTGGACATCAACAATCTGAATATCGCCGGCGCGACCGAGCTGTGCGGCGACGTGGACTTCGATGGTTCGTACGATGTCGGGGTCGGATTCTCCAACGCGTGCGCCACGCTGGACGCGGAGCATCTGACGGTCCGAGGCAAGACGATCACGGACCTCCAGGGCCGGGTCGTCCTCGATCCCAACGCGCGGACGTGGTCGGCCCCCGGCTTCGTCGGCGACTGTTGCGACGGCCGCGTCGCCGGCAACCTGGAGCTGCGACAGGCGGACGAGTCGGCATGGCAGTACAATCTGGAGGTGGCGTTTCATCGCGTGGACCTGCGTCAATTCCTTGCCGCCGGCAGAGTCGGTGCCATGACGGAGAGCGATTATACGAGCGGGATCATGGACGCCGCGCTGTGCCTCGGCGCCCGGTTCGGCGACGCCTCCTCCCAGCTCGGCTCCTGCCGGATCGATGTCGCTGACATGCGCGTCGGCAAAGGCTCGCCCATCGCCAATTTCCTGGGAGTTCTGCAACTGAACGAGCCGACGGACTACACGTTCGACCAGATGCTGGTCGAGTCCTATCTCAAGCGCGACACGCTGCTGGTCCAGAAACTGGACATGTCGGGCAAGAACGTCGCCTTTGCCGGTTCGGGGACGGTGGATACTTCCACCGGTCAGCTCAATCTGACGCTTACGGCCCGTGGCAAGCGCCTGGCCACCGCCAGACCGGGCGTGCTGGAGTCGCTTGCCGAGGGCCTGGGCGGCGCCGTGGTTCGCATGGAAGTGACCGGCAAGGCCGACAACCCGTCCGTCACGACCAAGACCCTGCCGCTGATCGAGGACTCCCTGAAGATCCTCGGCTCGCCCCGGTGAGAAAGGGCGCATGACGGGCGCTCCGGCTATGGCCCCCGGTGCCGCGGGCACGCTGACTCCCGGCACGATTGCGTGAGGTACTCCCATGTCAATCGCTCACTGCGAGCGAGCTGCACGATGATAGTGCCACGCCACGCGTCGTACACACCGCGGCAGGGTCCTGGCCCCCGTCGCCGCTCGGGCCGATTGGCTTTGTTTCGCAGGCCCCGCTTCGTAGGGGCGGGTTTCAAACCCGTCCGTGCCGCCGCCAGGCGTTTCAGTAGCATGGGCGTCTCGCCCATGAATGCCAGTCACGGGCAAAGCTTGCCCTCGCGAAGGCGGGGGATGCC
>JAFGJR010000034.1 GCA_016928975.1 Sedimentisphaerales bacterium
CAGCCTACGGAGATCACTGCGGTGGGTCCATTTTCGATGCCGATTCTACTCCCCGACGTGGGGCCCTTTTACATGCCGATTTCCACGCGGGGATCACCCGGCCAGGGTGTCCTGTAAATCCGATGACTCGTCCCTTGCTGGCGTGCAGTCCCAAAGTAGTAATCGCAAACCCGGCAGACGTCCGCGTAACGCACGCCTTTGGGGTTGCCTCTCATCTGAGCAAGAATGTCATCGATACTTGCCATATCTACATGATATCATTGCTGATACTATACGTCAAGCAGCTAATCGAGGTTCTGCAGGGTAATCCGCTGTTTCTACACTCCATCATTATCTGGGGCAATGATGACGGGAGCGACCGACGTTGCGCCGGCGCTTCCGATCACATCCAAAATTGGGAGTACGAAATGATCTGTTGGAGCCTGCACAGGAGGGACAGGACACGGTGTACAGAAGAAGCTGTCGAGGAGTCTCTGGGCGTCCCGCGAATGGTTCGTAGTCTTCGATTTGAACGTAACGAAGCCCCCGTACAGAACGACCTCACGTGGTAGTGCTTCAACTGGACTTTCACAAAGCCTGCGAACGACGTCGCGAAGGAAGAAGGCTGCTGCCAGGCACATTGCCGCGCCAGGACCCGAATACCAATACCGAGTGGCCTTGTGTGGCAGATCTGAAGCTCCCCGCTCGAAGTTGCCGCGCTCAACAGGGTTGCCTTCTTTGTCGAACCTGCCCGATAGGGGAGCCTCAACGATCATCGCGGCGGTATCGCGGCGGTGAGATTCGAGGAGCATGAAGACTTCGTCGATGCATTTACCGAAGGTGTAGTTGTCAGCCTTCGGCTGAGCGGATCGGCTATCCTTCCACGCAAGCCCGCAGGATTTCCGGGATTTCGAGAAGCCGAGATCCACCGCCATCACAAGACCGCCCCTCAGACGGCAGATCTCTTTCTCCGACCCCGAACGGATGATAGTCCGCTGTTCCATGGCCAAATCCCTCGATAATCAGCAATTGGTTCCACGCGTCGATGCAGAGCCTCGCGAACGCCCTCTAAGTCCATGCCACAATCCTCGGATCAATGACGTCTCTTTCGGCTTAGCTCTGCTGTTATTATGTGTGCAATTGCCACGGGAGGCAACGAGAAAGGCGGGCTGCGGCTAAAACCTGACGGCTACTTCGGTGCCGAGGATGTTGGCGGAGGACCAGTCGCCGTTGCGCTCGGTTTTGTTCATGTAGAACACGGCCAAGGTCATGTGCTTGCCCCAGGGTATGGACAGGCCCACGACGGCGCGGTTCTGCTCTGCTCGCCCGACGGTGAGGTCGTAGAACAGCTCCTCCGAGACGAAGGGGGTCACCGTGAACTTGCCGATATCGACCGGATGGCTGAGCCTGATGCGTTCGCGGAAGCGCCAGCGGTCCTGCTCGTTCTCCAGGTCTCGATACTCAAGCTGGCTACGCAGTTGGATCGCCCATTCCTTCACGGCCCATTTGAGGGTCAGTGGCAGGAGGAATCGATTCTCGGTTGTCCAGGAGTCTTCTCCCTCTTTTCTCTCGCGCCGGTAGCCGGCGCCGAGCGACACGTTTTTCGTGAGACGCATAGTGGGGACAAGAAAGACACTGTACAGGTAGAAGTCTGAGGCGTCGTCGCGCCACTTCTGCTCGGAGGCGATGTCGAGGGACAGCCTGTCATTGAACTCGTGTTTGCAGACCAGTTGGTTCCAGTACTGCCAGTCATCGGAGGCCCCGGCTGCCGATGCCAGAGCCACGATCAACGGGAGCCAGAGGCGATTGCTCGTGGCGGAAGGCTTCATGGACCACGAGGGGACTCGATGTACAGGATGATGGCCCATCGCTCAGCGGTCTTCCACGGACTTTCGCAGCTCGCGGCAGGAATCGAAGAACTCCTCGGGCGACATGTCCCGCAGGAAGATCAGGCCGCGGGTCGCGCGGATCAGGGCGCTGGGGTGATTGTAGAACCACTCCCGGCCGAGACAGGTCTTGATCTTGCGGTATTGCTCGACCTGGATGCGCTGCGCCAGTTGCGAGAACGGACCATCGTGCTCAGGGCTCGGGAACGAGGCGTCCTTCTGGGTGATGAACGAGTTCATGAAGGCATCGTGCATCGTGGAGAACATGGCCAGCGTTACCGGCACGAAGACGTTGGCTTCGCACGTGTCGAACCGAAACCACACGTTGCGGTAACCCCACACCCTCAGGCCGTGCTTCTCGCTGGTGCGAAGGTGGGCGCGAATGGCTTCCGCGATCGCCTGCATGACCTTGTAGTGCGTGTCCGGCCCGCTGGCCTCGGGGTCGAACGCGACGGTCACCACATCCGGATCGATCCGCTTGAGTTCCGCCAGGATCGGGGGGACATCCTTGGCCATCGTAGGCTCTTCGGTGAAGATGTCCCCCGTGTAGAAACCGAGGCGCAGGTGGCGGACGTTCTGGCATTGCCAGCCGTAATAGCCCCAGAGGCATTCGGCCTCCCACTCGCGGCACATTCCCTTGAGCTTCTGAACATCCGGCGGGTCCTTCTTGCCGGGGTAGGTCGTGACGAAGTACTCCTGCAGCTCGGCGATGCGCCGGTCCATGTCCTTCAAGAAGCCGTCGCCGTACAGCTCGATCAGGTTTCGCAGCATCCGGCGGGCACAGCCCTCCGCTTTCTCATCCTCGTCACATGCGGCCACGCCGTCGAGGTACTGCCACACGTCGCGATTGCGCTCCGTCCCGTCGCCCGGGGCGAAATACCCCTGGTCCAGCAGGGCCCGGAAGGAGGCGATGCCGAGAAAGTGACGCAGGCAGACGATCAGTTCCCGCATGAACTCGTTGGTGACGGAGGTGAAGCCGCTGGTGAGCGTGGCGAAATGATGCTCGTTGCTCACCCGGCGGAAATGGCGCACGGCCTCGGCGAAGTAACCGAGCATGATGTCGTCGTGGTGCGGCTCGGTGTGCAGAAAG
>JAFGJR010000159.1 GCA_016928975.1 Sedimentisphaerales bacterium
GGCACGGGAATGAGCCCCTGGCGGATGATGCAGGAGTGGGGCGTCCCGACGTTCTACCTGCAAGCGATGACCTACGATCTGTGCCAGAAGCTGGCGGCCCGGGGCCAGTTTGTCCCCGACATCGCCATTGCCGGCGGCTTCAGTTCCGAAGACCACATCTTCAAGGTCCTGGCCATGGGCGCCCCGTTCGTCAAGGCGGTGTGCATGGGCCGTGCCTTGATGATCCCCGGCATGGTCGGCAAGAACATCGGCATCTGGCTCAACGAGGGCGCCGAGGCGCTGCCCAAGACCATCAGCGCCTACGGCAACACCGTCGAGGAAATCTTCGTCTGCTACGAGGACCTCGTTGCCAGGTACGGCAAGGACACGGTCAAGAGCCTGCCTCTCGGTGCGATCGCCTTCTACACCCTCGCCGACAAGCTGAAGGTCGGCCTCCAGCAGCTCATGGCCGGCAGTCGCAACTTCAAGGTCTCCACGATCAGCCGCGAGGACCTGATGTCCCTGACCCCGGAAGCCGCAAAGGTCTCCGGAATCCCGTACGTCATGGACGCCTACAGAGAAGAAGCCGAGAAGATCATCAATTCCTAACCTCGGCCGACAACACGAACCAAACCCAGGGCTCCTCAATGGCGGGGAGCCCTGTTCGTTTCACGGATTGTCTTGTCCTCCTGAGTCGGCGAGTGCCCACCAAAGAGGTTTGACAGCTCCTCCTCCATATCGGATGGGTGGAGGAACTAAGGCACATGGCCCGGTTCGAAATCCACGAGCACATCGCGCGCCAAGAAGTGGGGCGCCTTGGGAGCCGGAGAGGCGAATCTCCGCGTACGTCGACGCAAAGGCGTGATTCACATCGGCCGCACGGCGGGTGGGCGACGAGTGATCATCTTGGCCGGTCACGCCATACGTGGACCTCTGGCAGCCGTTGTTCCGCGGTCAGGTGGTCTTTGAAACGGTAGCCGACGCCGCGCACCGTTTCGATGTAGTCCTTGTAGGGACCGAGTTTGCGGCGAAGGTAGGTGATCTGGACGTCGACGGCTCGCTCCGTGACGATATGGTCACTACCGTGGACGGCATCCACGATCTGGTACCGAGTGAACACCACGCCGGGACGCTTGGCCAGAGTGTAGAGGATGTTGAACTCAGAGAAAGTCAGGATGACGGGTTCCCCGCCGACCCGGACCTCACAGCGGGCGGGGTCGATGGTCATGTCGTGGACCTCGACGGCGCCGCGGTCCAGATCGCGTTCGATCTCCTTTCGAAGGACGCGGCGGACTCGAGCGACCAGAACCTTCGTACTGAAGGGCTTGGTGATGTAGTCGTCGGCACCGAGTTCCAGGCCCGTGATGATATCGCTCTCCTCGCTCTTGGCCGTGAGCATGATCACTCGTATCTGCCCGGTCTTGGGATTCCTTTTGAGGATCTTGCAGACCTCCAGGCCGTCGATGCCCGGCAGCATCAAATCGAGGATCGCCAGCTCCGGCTGGCGGGCCTGGGCCAGCGTCAGAGCCTGTTCACCGCTGGTGGCTGTGAGAACGTCATAGCCCTCGCGCACGAGGTTGAGCTTGACGAGTTCGAGGATGTCCTCCTCGTCATCGACGATCAGAATCAGTCCTCTGGCCGTGTTGTTGGGAGGAATTGAATTGCTCATATTGTCTCCACCCTATGCTTGTTTCCCGTCGTCAACCTTTCATTGAGCGATTGCCAGATCCTCTTATAGAGAAACAACTTTGTGTTAGGGGCGTATTTGAAGTGCCTTAGTTTTCCGTTAGACGCACACACCGACAGCGGGACCAGTCCAACCGCGAAGGCGTTGGCCTGCCGAATACACCACGGAGGCTGCTCGAATGCGAGAGACGTGCTGACTTCGCAGAACTAACGCAAATCTAACGCCTATTCCACTGGAAACCAGGATACAATGGAGGCACCGGGCGATCCGTTCTGATTGTGGCTTGGGGAGGTTGTGGATTACCCGAAGCGCTTTTGCAGCAGGTGGGACCCCGTTATTGATCCTACAATCATAAGGACATCAAATGAATAGAACCATGCTCATATCGCTGCCAGTCCTGCTTGTGTTCTTGTGCGCCATCCCCGTTCCTGTGCGAGGCGCCCAGTGGCAGACGCTCAATGCCGAGGTCGTGTCCCTGTACAAACAGGGCGACTATGACCGTGCCACGGCGGCTGCGGAGGAGGCACTGCACGTTGCGGAGCAGGCCAGCAGTACAGATGACCCTGCATATGACTCCCGGTTGGCGCTGAGCCTCAATAACCTCGCGCTGCTGTACAAGATGAAGGGTCAGAATGCGGACGCCGAGCTGCTCTATAAACGCTCGCTGATCCTCAAGGAGAGGGCCCTTGGTCCCAACCACCATTCTGTTGCAGCGAGCTTGAACAACCTCGCCGCGCTGTATGATGCCGAAGGCCGCTACACGGAGGCGGAACCACTCTACAAGCGAGCGCTGGCCATCAAGGAGAAGGCCCTCGGCCGGGAGCATCCGTCCGTGGCCACGAGTCTGAACAATCTCGCGGAGCTCTATCGGACCCAGCGCCGGTATGCACAGGCGGAACCCCTTTTCCGGCGTGCGCTGGCCATCAGAGAAAAAGCTGCGGGTCCGAACCATTCCGCCGTGGCCACAAGCCTGGAGAACCTCGCCGGTGTCTATGACTCGCAGAACAAACGTGCAGAGGCTGAGCCGCTCTACAGACGGGCATTGGCCATCAAGGAGCAGACCTTGGGCACGGAACATCCCGCCGTTGCAGCAAGCCTGGACCGCCTGACTACGTTGTATCTAGCGCAAGGCCAGTACTCACGAGCGGAGCCTCTCTGTCAACGCTCCCTGGCGATCAAGGAGAAGACGCTTGGCGCAGGTCATCCCTTCCTGGTCCCGACTTTTGAGGCTATGGCTGTGATTTGCAGGAATACCGACCGGGTAGAGGCGGCCGCGGCGATGCAAAAGCGAGCGGAGGCCATTCGCGCCAGCCATGACCAGAAGGGGTGGCTGGAGGAGCTGAAGAAGGCGGCCTATCCGTCGGGCGGACAGTGAGTCAGCGTGACTTCGCGATGCGGTCAACCTGGTCGAGGTATTTCTGGACGTCGCCTCGCGGCTTGAGGTCCTGAGCACGACGCAACAAGGGAAGGGCTTCGGCATACTCGCCCTGGCTGACCAGCAGTTGAGCGTGCCGCACCTTGGCGTCCGCTTCATACTTCTCCAGGCTCTCGGCTCGTTCATAAGAGAAGACGGCCTTTTCAACGTCTCCGGAGCGAGCATGGTGCTGGCCGAGCAGGATGAGGGCCTCGCCATCAAGTGGATCGAGCGCCACGATCTGTTCAAGGATTGCGATCTCGGCTTCGCCGGAGCCCTTGCTCACAATGATCCTCGCATGGAGTTTGAGCAAGTCTTTTCGATCCTCTTTGCTCAGATTGTCGCCGTACAGGGCTTCAATGCGATCGATCAGCTGTCCGGTTTCGGCAATCGCGCCGCGGGCGACGAGCACCTTGGCTGCACGAATGGCCCGTTCGGGGCTGCGTTTGGGGTCTTTTTCCAGGGCGCGGACGTACGAGCTGACGGCCACGTCATACAATCCCTGGTTCACATAGATATCGGCGAGCATGTTGAGGCTGTCGGTGGTGGACTTGCCCAGGCGATCGACCAATTCGTAGTTCACAGCGGCTTTGAGCGGCTCGTTCAGGCCGATGTAAGCGTTGGCCTGCAAGAGCCAGAGATCCACGCGGCCGGGATCGTCCGCGATCAGACGCCCGCAAAATGCCGCTGCTTCCGCATAGCGTTCCTGCTTGAAGAGACTGCGGGCCAGTCCCATCTTCCAGTCGAGGGTCGCCGGATCAAGCAGGATGGCTGTCCGGTAGGCCGACTCGGCGGAGAGGCTGTTCTCGACGGAGGAATAGGCGTAACCGAGCAGGCCATACGTGATCGCATCGCCGCCACCAAGCTCGATCACTCTGCTCAAGGCGGGTATTGCCTTCTCGAATTCGCCACTGCGCACGTGGATCAGGCCGAGGTTCTTCCAGGCACGACGGAATTTGGGGTATTTCTTCACGGCGCGGTCGTAGGCGGCGGTCGCCGGCTCGAGCAGGTCCTTCTGGAAGTAGATGTTGGCCAACGTGAAGTCAAAGACGGCACTGGAGGCGTCCTTCGTCTCTTTCTGAAGCAAGCGGGCCGCCTCGTCCATCTTGTCGGCAGAAATGAGTCCGAGCACCTTCAACATCTTCTCGCGTTCCTGCTGCGTGACAGTCGGCTCGATCTCCGTTTCGCCCAGGTAGCTTTCCGTGAAGCGCTTCTGGAAGTCCGGACTCCTCCACAGGGCCAGATCCGATTCGCTGAGATGGATTTCCCCGTTCGTTTGAGAGAGTGAGATGCCCGGGTCCCGCGAGACATCGCCAGCGGGCGCGACGTGGGCAAGGATCGCCACCAGTAGAAGACCGGCAAAGGCCGCAGCGGGCATTGCGCCCTCCATCATTTGTTGCTTGTGTTCTGGTTCTCTTCTCATCGTTTATCCCTTTGGGAAGGAGATCGGTGCGAGCATGCGAAAGCGGACGGCTCTGCCGGCACGTCTGCCCGGCTCGAACTTCCATCGTTTCACCGCATTCAGTGCCGGCTGCTCAAATACCGGGTCAGTGGAGCTTCGTATGCGCGCGTCCACGACGCGTCCCTGTTCATCGACAACGAAGATCACGTTCACTTTGCCGGGGGCCTTCTGGCGGGCTTCCCGGGTCATGGTAGGGCTGGCTTGATAAATGGGGCGTGGCGTCTGGTCGAGATCGGCGATCGAGAAGATCGCGTCGGCATCCCCACCTCCCTTGCCGCTGGAATTCGCCACGGCACTACTCAGTCTGACGGCAAAATCTCCGCTTCCCAGCAGGCCGTCGCCGAGGGCGGGGTCAAGCGCCAGCTCGAGTTGTGACAGGTCAAGCGGCGGCGCCGTTTCCACAAGCTCCGGCGGCTTCTCTGCGGATTCAGTCTCTTCCTTGACCTCTTCTTCGGGTGGTGGCGATGGCGGCGGTATATCGCTCACATCCACGGACTGCAAGAGAAGATCCTCTGCGGGCGGCCGGCTGATCGACTGCATCAGAGGCAGCACGGTGAAGAAGGCGAGGGTCAATCCTGCGGCGCCCAGAAGGGCCCACAGGCGATGGCGCACCTCGTGGAACATACTGGATGTCCGGCGTCTTCTCACAGGTCCAGTGCTCAACTCTGAGGTTTGCGGGCGGCCAGACTCACCTTGACGGCGCCGCCCAGCTTGGCTTCATCGATGATGCGGACGAGCAGGCCGGATGGTGCGGCCGCATCGGCTTGTATGATGACCGGTATATCCTCCTTCTGGAGCATTCGCTTCACGAGCTGCCGCACGCCGCTTAGACCAATTTCGCGGCCCCCGTAGACGACTTCGCCTTTTTCCGTGAGGGCCAGAAGGACACTGGTCTTCTCCAGCCGGACGGACGAGGCTGCCACAGGTTTGTCAACCTCGACACCTGTCTCCTCCACGAACGTCGTGGTCACAATGAAGAAAATGAGCAGAATGAACACGCAGTCGATGAGCGGGCCAAGATCGATCCCGGCCTCGCTGCTGTCTTCGGCCGCCATTTGACGAAACCGTCCCATGGTTCTCCTCGATCACCAAGTCATCCAAGCCACATCGGCAGTCCGATCCTTTGCCTCATGCTGCTACCTCCTGCTCCAAAGGCACTCTTCCTCGCTGATACACGATCCTCTTCGTGCGGATGGTCTCATCGTGCCTCCGCGCCGTCTTCTCATGTTTGTGCGGGGTTCTATCGTGCTTCGACACCGCCTTGTCGTGATGAGGCAGCGTCTTATACAGGTTCTGAGTGCAGATGGTCTCAAGCTGAGCCAGGAAGGCTTTGTAGCGTTCCAGCCGGCGCGAGAGCTGGTACTGAAGAAAGAGCCCCGGCAACGCGATCACGAGACCCGTTTCCGTCGTCACCAGCGCCTCTGAGATGCCCTTGGCCACGAGACCCATGGTCTTCTCACCCCCAGCCCCGGAGGCAAGAGCTCCGAAAGTGGCCAGCATTCCGGTCACGGTGCCGAGCAACCCGAGCAGAGGGGCCGTACTCACGCAGACTCTCATGACACGCAAGTCCCGCTCGAAAGGCACGATCTCCGTCGTGCGCAATTCCTCGAAGAAGACCCCGGCCTGTTTGAGCGAGTTGGCTCCGGTCACGAAATCGAGCAGTTCGCCGACCGGGCCTCGTCGTTCCTTCGGGTGGTCGATCCAGTTCCGCCATGTTCCTTCGGGCAGGTACTGATAGCCCTTCTCGCTCAATCTGAGATACACGTGAAGTCCAAGAACGAACAAGACCAGGGCATTGGCCGCCAGGGCGATCATTCCCCAGCCGCCCGAAATCCAAATGCCGATAGCCTGCCTCCACAGATCAGTCAGTTGTCCCGTGATCATGGTCATGGTCATCTTCAATCTCCGTTGCGGGGAATATGTCCCACCAGGTGACCCTGGTGATCGAGAACCGGCAGAGTACTCACTTCCGGCCTGCTGAAGAGGATTCGCACATCATCCCTGTCATCGTCGACATGGACGGAAAGGGCGTTCGCGTCTACCATGGATCCGATGCGGGTCTGCTCAGGCCGAGTCAGCAGCCGGTGAACGGGTACGCCCCCGACGTACTTGCCCTGCCTATCCACGACAAAAATGGTCTGAAGGTCCCCATCGGTTGCAGCGGCTCGAATTGTGGCGATGACATCAGCCACTGTGGCGGCTTCATTCACACTGACGACCACCGGGTCCATGATGCCGCCCGCAGAGTTCTCTGAGCAAGTCGAGAGCCTGCGGATCTGCCGGCCACCCCGGGGGTCGAGAGTGCGCAAGACCTCGCGGGCCACCGCCGCAGGCATGTCTGCCAACAGTGCCACGGTGTCATCTTGCCGGTAAGGCGTCTTGCTGACCTGGTTGATGAAGGAGGTCGCGGCTTTCTCCATCCGATCGACTATGCCCCGTGCTTTGCGCGACAGCAGAGCGTGAATCAGCAGCGACGGAATGGCCACAATCAGGCCGAATTCGGTGGTGATGAGGGCCTCGGAGATACCGCTGGAGAGTGTCTTGACATCGCCCGAGCCGTAAACCGTGATCAGCTTGAAAGTGTTGATAATCCCAGTGACTGTGCCAAGCAGTCCCAGCAGGGGGGCGGAGGAAGCGCTGATCGCGATGAAGGGTAGCAGACGCTGCAACCTGAGCTTGGTCGCGAGGATACGCTCATACATCACCTCTTCGACCAGCTCGGGCGGCTCCTCGACGTGCTCGGCGCCGGCCAGGAGCATCTGGCCGACCGGGCCGCCGACAGCTTTGGCCTTCAGGGTGAGCTTCTCGTCGTGCTCGGCGACCGCCTGCAACAACGTGCGAATTCGTTTCTCGGAGGGATTGCGGACGCGAGCCAGTTGCAGCCATTTGAGGATCGCCACCAGCAACGCAGCCGCAGCCAGCCCGAGGATCGGGACCATGACCGGCCCGCCCTTGACGATGTGCTCGCGGAGCGTCTCTTTCGTGGCTTCAATCTTGTGTGCGTTGCCGAGTGTTGGGTCGAGTGGGAAACGGCCGCTGGCGGTGGCGATTGTCTCGGCTGCCGCTTGGGCCATTGCCTGGGATTCGAAGCCGATCACCGTTGGCTCGAGCGAACCGAGACGCTGCTCGACCGTGCCGATGGTCTGGCCATCCTGCGAGCGAAAGATCGCCGCCGGACCGATCAACACGAAAGTACCGCGTTTCAGCAGGCCGGAGATGTCCACGGCGGTACCCTCAAAACGGACTCCGCCGAGAGCCTCATCCAAGCGGTCGAGCGACGTTGTGACAACGGCGGCCTGGGCCTGATAGACTTCGGCTTCCGTCAGATTGCTGTTCTCGGCCGCAAGGGTGGCCGCCTCGATTGTCGTCCGGTAGCGCTGCATTTCGGCAATGTGCAGGCGCGTCTCGAAGTTGCGGATGTACTCGCCAAGCAGATTGGAGAGATACGTCTTCTCCTCCCGACGGGACTGAATCTCCGAACGCAGATTGCTGAGGTCCAGAGTGCGGCTGTCAAGCAAACGGGCGGTTTGCTGATACTCGTGGCGCACGTCGAGCAGTTGGTCTTCCAGATCGTTGAGCCTCTGGCTGAGCGGGATCTTCTCTTTGGCGATTTGCTCGCGCAGTGCCGCAAGCTCAGCGAGGCTTGTCTCAAGCTGCTGCTGCACGGACACTTCCACCTGGCTCAGTGTGCTCCCGCCAGCAGGTTGTGTCGCCGGCTTCGGTGTCTGGTTGGCGTCCGCGCCGTCCTGCGCCCAGACGGTGCTCGGCATTGCCAGGAACAGAGCGCACCAAGCCAGGAGCCACAAGGGGCTCCGACCTATGCGACGCCCTCCATCCGGAAATCTCTTGGCTGCTCCCATCCTGTCATCCCATGGACAAAAAACAGACATTCCTGAACGATGCTTACTGAATCTTCACCGGCAGGGGGACAAATTCTGCGACTTTCTCATTCTTCAAGATCGCCACGGCGTCGGCGATTGGGCCCGCCGCATCGGCAGCCGGTTCCCACCTCCAACCATCCGCAGTCGGACACCCCAGACCGCTTGCAGTGCCGTTGGCGCCGATGTAATACGCCTGCCCCAAACCGACGTACAGGGCCGTAACCTCCGCTGCGCTGCCATCGGCCAGGGTACGGACCTCGCTGGTCACCGTGATCTCGCGGTCGAATTTGTTCACCTCGTTGAGGATCCCAATCACGTTCTGGAACCGCTGAGCGAGAGAGAGTTTCGTCTCGTTCGGGTCCTTCGGGAGACTCTGGCTCAGTGGCTTGATGCGTTCGCGGACCGTGTCCGGCAGCCGCTGAGTCAACGCAGCGGTTCGAGCCTCGAGCCGAGTCACAACGTCGCCGAGCATCTGACTGGCTTTCTTGAGCCGCTCGTTCTCCTCGACCAGGCCGACACGCTTCTTGTCGGCGTCGCCGATGCTTTCTTGAGCTTGACTGATCTTCTCTTGCAGGGATGTGATTTCCCGCTGCACCAGTTCGATGCGATCGTTGAGCATCTCACGACCGAGGGCCCAGTCCTGCCGCTCCTTTGAGATCACCTGTCGAGCCTCGATCCATCTTTCCATTGCCTCGCGCACGTTGCCTGTGCTATCGTGCGAGGCGGGCTCGGCAGCCCAGCCCAACGCCGTTGCTGTCAGCAGAGCGGCAACCACCCACTTTGGTCTTCGTGTCACGTTCGACCCTCTCACAAGAGACCACGCCCGGGATGAGTAATCCGTTGAGCATCCGATACACTGACGAACACAGCGATCATAGAATCCGCAAGATAAACGAAGCCCGCCTGTGCCGCCGTCGGCACATACACGGACCCTTACGGAATGTACCTGGGGCATGTTAGAGAGGAATTTCGAGCAGGTTAAAATTGGATTAAACTGGTGGTCGGCTTGTCAACTTGCGACGGAAGCCCGTGCCGCCACGGATCGACTCTCAGAACTCATATTCCAGGCTTAACGCGAGGTCGATGCCTTTCGTGTAGGATGATCTCGTCGCGTCACCAAAGTCGGAACGATAGACTCGTCGAATCTCTGGATTGGTCAGATTCTTGGCCTGGAAGGCGATCTTCAGGTGCTCCTTAATGGGCTGGAGTATGCTCAGGTTCAGTGTGTTGTACTCCTGCTCATAGATGTCAGGCACAAAACCGCCGCCCGGTGCGACGCCGCCGGCAACCAGAGTATCGCCCCGGACCGTGTAGAAGACGCCGAACTGCGTGTGCAATGTGGGATGCTCATAGGTCAGATTCAGATTATAGAGATACTTGGGAGCGCCCATCATGTCCCGCGTGGACCTTGGCACGCCTGCGGCGGAAAAGGCGGCTGCCTCCTCCGCCGGAAGAGTGACCTGCGAGTCAATGAACGTGGCATTGGCCCCCGCCGAGAGCCCCTCCAAAGGGGACCACAACTTCCCCAATGCCAGCCGGATCTCCAGCTCATAGCCCTCCAGCGAGCCCTCCGGGTAGTTCACGGGCGTCGTGTAGTATAGAGAGGCCTGAAATGCCTGCACGTATTCGATAGGGTCTTTGATGTCCTTGTGAAACCAGGATGCCGAAATGAGACTCCCGGAAAAGGGCTCATAGTCCACCCGCACATCATAGTTGTGCAGGGAGCTCATCTTCAGCAGCGGATTTCCAACGAAGATGTCCGCGCCGAGGTACTCCATTTGCATCACCGGAGACAACTCTTTGAAGGTCTGACGGGCAACGGTCTGGCTGTAGGAACCCCGGACTTTGACCGGCTTGATCGGAACGACCTCCAGTCCAATCGACGGCAGGGCATCGTCCTGCGAGAATGACACGTCCGCTTCCGGACCGAATCGGGTCCAGCCCGTCCCTCCGGGCGGCAGGTACTGTGCGTTGCCGCTCTCGGGATGGTTTGTGATCTCCAGGTCCGTCGACTCATGGCGGATGCCGCCGGTGACCTTCAAGAAGCTCGTCAACGGAAGATCCGCCATGTAATACCAGGCAGTGATCTGCTGCTCGCCATCATAGTCCACGTCCTGATCGGATGGGAAGATCGCGTGTCCCTCGGCGGCATAGGCGTTGCTCCAGAAACTCTCCCACGACCCTTCGAACGTCGTCGGTTCGCTTTCCGGATCGTAGTAGAAGCTCTCCTGGTCGAACTCCCGTGAGGTGTTGTCCTGAAAGAACCCCAGCTTCAGGTATCCCTCCCTGTCGCTCCACTGTTGGAAGGGCAGTTTGCCATCCAGGGCGACTTGGTTGCTTTGTTCCGAGATGTCCTTCCAGAGTCGTTGGGCAAACCCGTTGCCGCTGCCGCTGGGATCGTATCCGCTGTGGACGGCGGGAAAGTCCCCTATGCCCGGAATGCTCCGCCCCGGAGTCCATTGAGTGCGGAAGACACGCTTGTCAGGTTGGTCCAGAGCGGCCTCACTGTGCGCGAACGACCAGTCGATCTGCGGCTGGAGCGTCTTGCCGAACCGCCCGAATTCGAGCTCGGGGACTGGAATGGTATGCTGCCCTTTCAACTGCAACGTGGACTGCGCCCGCTCCGTGTAGTCCAGCGTCTCGTTGCGATGCCACGGAGGAGGAGAGTCCAATCCCAACTCCTGCTGATACAGAGTGCCGCGGGTGTCTTCCATGAGCGTGGCTTTGTCCTCCGTGAGCTGCGTGCGCAGGTAAAGCAAAGAGATCGCATGGTTCTCCGTCTCGACGCCCAACCCCCCCATGGCCCCCCATTGTACCATGTCGGTCCCTTGGGTCACGTCGTACAACTCCGTGTACCCATATCGCTCATAGGGTTGCAGCCTGTAGGTGCCACTCACCGAGCGGGCGGCGAACAGGTTGTGCTCTCCATCGTCATAGTAGGAAGCGTCGCGTTTGTAGTAGATGCTGCCAATCAAGCCGATACGAATCCAATCGGCAAGCTGGCGTTTCCCGCCGATGGTCAGGGATCCGTTGTACGTAGGGGGGACATCGTCTCGGGACACGCCCATCGTACCGCCGAATTGGCCGTTCTTGGGGACATCCCGGTCATCAATGCCCAGAAAATCGACCCCGCCTCCGCGATAGCTGAGAAAGCGGCCTCCCCAAGGAGCCTGAGTGTTGTACTCCGTTCCGACTTTCACCTTGAGCACGCGTTCGTCGGGAATGCTCTTGAGCACCAGGTTCACGGCCCCCCCGGAGGCGTCACCCTGCTGGTCGGGCGTGAACGTCTTGCTGACTTGAATGCTCTCGATCATGGCGGCGGGGAACTGATCGAGCTGCACGGCGCGCTTGTCCTCGTCGGCCGTGGGCAGCCGTACACCGTTGAGCTGGGAATTGACGTATCGGTCCGGCAAACCCCGCACAACGGCGTATTTCCCTCCCTCCACTGTAGCTCCTGAAACCAGGCGCAGCGCGCTGGCGGCATCGCTGGCGCCCGCCTGACTCATCAGCTCCGCACTGATCGAGTCCATGATCTTCGGCGCCTCCATCCGCAGGTTCAGCAGGCCGACCTCTGAGCCGCCGCCCAGTTGCGGGTCCTGCACAACGAATTCTTCCATCTCCACGAACTCACCGGGCAGCGATGCCTCTGCCTCCGTCATGCGCCCTGACTCGACGACGGTGTTGGTCGTTACCTGCCGCGTGTAGCCCTCTTTGGAGAACGCCAGCGTATAGGCGCCGGGTTTCACCTGCTCGAAGACGAAGTGACCCTGGTCGTCAGTCGTTCGCTTGTCGCTCGTCTCCACAATCAGCACCTGAGCGGCGGCCAGCGGCACATCAAAGTCCTTGTCATACACTACGCCGCGGATGCCGCCCACCTCTTGGGCGTGCAAGGCGGCTGGGACACAAAAGGATATCGCAATGGTCAGGACAGCCGATCTCATCATTCGATTCACTACCAGGGGTCGCTCAAATCATCACGGATGCTGCGAATTCTGCCCCATAGCTCCGGGTCGGGCTCTACGGCGTGCACCGCTATGGAACAGCACGTGGCCGCCAGGTCTTCTGCACGCGGCCTCGAATTCGGGTTTTCCACTCCTGCCTCGATCGCTCGTTTGTAGACACTCAGTGCGGCTGTCGTATCCCCCATCTCCGCATGGGCTTCTGCGATGGACCGAAGGACCTGCGCTCTGTAGATGTTCACGATCGCATCCCGCTTCGCATCGAACAGCCCCAGGGCCTCCTGGACTTCCGTGCGAGCCAGTTCTTTGTCGCCGGCCTGGAAGCGGAGTCTCGCCAGCTTGGCCGCCAGAGCGATCGCGGACTCCGCCTGCAAGTTCGCCGAGTTCAGGATCTTCTTGGCCTCATCGGTTAATTCAAGGGCCTTGGCGGGATCGGTATGAGCACGAGCGAAACCCGCCAATTCCGCAAGCAAATCTATCCGCACGAAGATCGGCACGCTGCCCCAGGTGGCCTTGATCCTCCCCTCAATCAGTGCGCGTCGGTCGGGCTGTTTGTAGAAGCGGTTGAAAAGCTCGGCATAGGCTCCAAGCACATTCTTCACAACATCGAACTGGCCGGCAGAGACGAGCGTCCCAAGGGTCTCCATCGTCTTGTCGAAGGAACCCTCCGGGCACACCATCGCCTCGGCCTGGGCCAGTGTTGTGGATTCGGCCTTCTCGACACCGCGCACCACCTGTGCAGCAGCTTCGGTCTGCCCGAGGTAGGTATGAACTTGAGCGATCTTCGCCTTGATTCGATCCTTGTGCCAGTCCTCGGCCTGTTCAACTGCCTGGCCGGCCAGGTCCAGATAGGACGGGACATCCTTCATATCGCTGTGCCGTGCACAATAGAAGGCCAAGTCCGCGTAAGCCGTTCCGCGCCGCCAGTCGCCAATCTGCTTGGTATAGTGGAGCGCCCGTTGTGGCTGCCCCAGGTCGAGGCAGGCCCCCACCACGATCTCCTGCATCCGTGAGCGGTCTTTGCTGTGTGGGTCAACCGGTATCGCCGATGCGGCACTGAAGGCAATGTCCAACAAACCGTTTTGGCAGGGTTTCAACGAGATGTCCCTCGGAGAACCGGCCTCTTCCACCGCGCCATGGCGGCGGCAGCCAACAAGCCAGATACTCAGAGTGACGCTCACGAACAGAACGACAGTATGCAATCCGGTTTTCATGTCACCATTAGGTCCAGAGTGCGGAACACCTGTGCATGAATCTGATGATACAGGGCGTCGGTAGCCGGAATATGGGGGCTTGCGTTAGAAGTGTGCTAAAATTCTGTTAGAGCGACAGACTGCCTCATCTTCCGTTCGCCATCATCGAGAGCAATGAAAAACCTGATGGCAGCGGGATGTATGCGCTGCCATCAGGTCATCGCGAAGCATCACCCAACTTGCCGGACAATCGCGGGACAGAATCACCGTGAATCACGCCTGTTTGTGTCTGTCCCCTGCATTCTGCGACAGCCCGGATCGGTGATTCACTCCACCAGCCCGTAGATGTCGGCAGCCGTCCAGCCCTTCAGCCAGTTGTGACTGCCAAATGCGCCGATGAATGGAACCGGAGAGAAGAACCCGTCATCCGGAGCAGTCCCTACAGAGGCGACCGCGTCGTTCGCAGCCAACGGATTCAACTTCGTCACTCGTGCCATCAGGATGTCTTTCACCATCTTCACTGAATCACGCTGAATGTTCGCGATCGGACTGGCGGTGACAACCTTGTTGCGCAGCGCGGGGACCAGTTGGCCGAACTCGTCCAGCGTCGCTGTTTCCCGGCTGTCGAAGAACAGGCAGTCTGTGAACTGGCACCAGGTGCCCGACGTGAAGTTCGGATACAAGACCTTCGGATCCACGCCCACCGTGTTGGTCGGGTAGACACTGTACGGCAGGGCGAAGAGCTCCTTCAGTGTCGGGACGCCCGGAGAACCGTAGCCGGGACTGCCCGCCGGTTCGTTGTCGCTGACGGCATCTTTGATCAGCTTCTCGCCGATCCCCATGAAGATGCAGTTGCCGAACTGGGCACGCATGTTGTCACGCCACTCGGTTGCGTTGTCGCCGCTCTTGTTGGCCGACGTGGGGTCGAAGTTCTGGCCGATCACGGTGAAGTTGTAGATGCTCGCGGCACCGACTGGTTGAGCGCTCGTCCACTCGGCGCCATCCATCTCGATGCAGTTGTCACCGATCCCCGAGCCTTGTCCCTTCGTGCTGCAGTAGCCCTGCACGATCAGACCGAACTGGGCCTTGCCGCGCCAGCCTTGGTCGACGTCGAAGGAATCGTCGCCGATATTCCAGATATTGACATACTTCAAACAGACCGTGCCGCCCCAGATCTCAATGCCATCGTCCACGTTGTTCATGATCTCGACGTGGTCGATTTCTGTTTGGCGTCCGACACCGCCGAGCGATAGGCCGTTCAGCTCGTTGGCCATGCTGACTACGTGTCCGCCGTAGCGCAGCGAGACGTAGCGAATGACGCCGCTGTCATCATCGTCGTTGTTGCCTCCGAAGAGTGGGAGGGTGTCCCCATTGAACCTGGCGACAAGACCTTCCATCTGGGAGGTATCCTGGCCATCCGGCTGGCCTGTGCCCTGGCTGTCCTTCGTGGCGGCGATCAGGGCGTTGCCGAGGATGGTCAGGTTGCCCCACTCCTCGCATTTCTCTCGCCAAGTCACCAGGTCATCCTGTTCTGACGTCATGATGATTGGAGCATTCGGCCGGCCATTGGCAAAGATCTTGGCCCCCTTCGCAACCACCAACGCGCTGTCGGTATTGCCGCGGATGAGGGTGCCTGGGTCGATGGTCAGGCTCGCGCCGGGCTCGACGTAGATCACCTGTCGGAGATGATATACGTTGTCGGCGGTCCATCTCACCGACGTCGTGATGTTGCTCGCAACATTGACGTCGGCCGCACCGGCTATGCCGGCCAGGGTCACAGCGAGCAGAGTCATGAATGCAATCTTCTTCATTGGTCTTTCCTCCAGAATCGTGAATCCATCGTTTGGTGCACCGGTTACACAACCGGCGCCTTATGGGGCGTCCAGCACACTTCATCAGTTCGCGAACAGACAGCAGCAGCCATTGAGCCCAAAGATTCTCTGGATCTCATTCTCACCGTCAGAGTTAGAAGCGAATTAGGGTATGACTGAAAATATATTAATTTCGAGAGTCTCATCGGGTCACGTGCGGCGGTTCTCCACATAGACTGAGGCAGCCGTGCGAGACTCACAATGGGGGAATCGCGCGGCGGATATCCCGGCGGTATTCACCAAAAACTAACGAGCCGCAAATCTGCGATTAACGCTCGTAGCGTATACTACAAGAGAGAAGTGGCCCAGAGGCCGATGGACCTGACTGCGGTGTAAAGGAAAGGGTGGTCCAATCAGTCCAAGCAAACCAGTGTTCGTCATCAGCGATCTGCACATCGGGGATCAATCCCCGAAAGACAACCTGTGCCAGGGCAACCGGGAAGCGGCCTTCCATTCATTCCTTGGCTACGTGGACGATCAGAAAGGGCGATTGGTCATCCTCGGCGACTTCCTGGAACTGCTTCGATACCCGTTAGACGGCATCATCGCGCGCCGCCGCCCCCTGCTCGATCACCTTACCCGGATGGACACTCTGTATGTCCCCGGCAACCACGACGACGAGTTGACGCCGATGATCGATTCCGGCAGCCCACCGCATCCTTTCTTCGACAGGATGTCTCGCCCGTTCGTTCAGCAGATCGGCGACAAGCGATTCAAGTTCATGCACGGCCACGAGGTTGATCCACTCAGCAACGCCGGGATTCAGAGCGTCAGCCGCATGATCGGAACGATGGCTTGCCTGCTTGAATTCGGCCGGGGGACATGCATTCTGTCGAACGATTCCTTCACGGACGGTCTGCTGGAGATCGGTGAGCGGATGCTGGCCCTGTGGAGCTGGCTCACCCGCCGGATGGACGACGCCATCCGCGAGTGCTGCTCCAGGATGTCCCCTGAGAACGCAACGCTTCTGGCCCGCCGAGTCCGCACGCGGCGGATGCTTGAACGCTACTACCAGGACAAGGCCGAGGGCCTTTATGACGTGGCCATTGTGGGCCACACGCACAAGGCGGGAAGCTGCAACGACTGGTACTTCAACAGTGGCTCTTGGACCGGGCAGAACAACAACTTCCTGAGAATCTCGCCTGAAGGCCGTGTCGGCGTCTTCGATTGGACCCCACATGGTCCTCTCCAGAACAGTACCCAGGTGCAAAACCAATGACAATATGCGACGGAATTTCGTCGGCTGGCCAAATTGAGTCGAAGCGCGATCAGCAGGTCATGCAGTGAGGATGCGATATGGCTAAGATCGTTTACGGCGGGACCCTGCATCGCACGTCTCTCGACGCAGCAACGCTGGCGGAGTACTTCGATGTGATCGACGAGCCGATCCTCAGTCGTCGCGATATTCTCTGGCCGGACAATCCGGGATTCTCCAGCATCCTCTCCCAGACCCTCCACCAAGCCTGGTCTGAATACGAGGTGGCCCGTCCCGGCATTCCCGGCGCAGGCGGGCTGGGCACAGGCGCACGATGGAAGAAAGAGCAAATGCCAGTATGAATCCAACCCGTTGTCGAGAGAATCACCGAACGAAGAGGTTGTACTTGCCTATGGATGGCTTGAGAGCTTGCTGAGTGAGGAGTACCGATGGTCAGCTACTGGACAGGGTATTACCAGTCACCGGATTCCGCCGTTCAACCGGAGAGGACGGTTCTTGGGGGGCACTTCGACGAGGCGGAGTTGATGGCCTTCTCCACGCTGATTCACCACCGCAGGCCTCTGCCCATCTACTTCGGGGACTGCTGGAAGTGCTATCTCTGCACATTCGAATGTTTCGATTTCTTCGATATGGTCGATCACATCCTGCAGACCCACGATCCTGAACCGTTCAACGAGGAAGACGAGAGGGAGTCGGACGAAGGGGGATGGTCTCAAGCCGGATCGTGCAGTGGTGAATAGCTCAAGCAACGATTCTCGCCAACAACCGACATCTGATGCACTCAGGCTGGCGCCGGAACGGACAGCAGGATCATGCGGTTATTGGCTGCTGTGCGATTCAGTCGGATAGACCGACGCTAGGTTGTGACTGTCCTCGGCGGATGCCTGTGTCAGCGCCAGGGCTTGAATCAGCAGGCGGACGTGCCGGTGCTCTTCACTGATCATGTTGTCGATCATCATGCGGCTGTCCGGATTACGGGCAAACTCCTTCAGGCCGTGGTAGAAGATGATGATGTCTCTGGACCTGCGAATGGCGCCACGAAGGATTTGCTCTCGTGTCTCGCTTCCGCTGGGCGAATCGTGGCTGTTGGGGTTCATGCCGTGGCCCGTGAGACCCGCCATGGTCCAGGGGTTGGATAGCACGTAGTTGTCGGGATCAAAAACGCCGAATTCCCCGGTCTTCTCGGAATACCGGCGGCGTATGCGTCTCCATGTATTTCGGTGCTTGACTCGCCAGTTGGCCAGGTTATAGAAGATGCCGCGTCGTTCTTCGTCCGCGAACCGTTCGGCCACTCGTAGATAGGATCTGGCTGTTCTGGTCTCCACCGCCTCCGCAATTTGCAGGACATCAAAGACGCTGAATCGCGGATCCATCGTGCACCTTCCGCATGCCTTCATTCCTTCACACCTCTGTGGTTCCTGGTACTCTTGTTGACATACTCGCTTGCATCGTTGGCAATTCGCCGCGTGCTGATGCACCGCGAGTCCACTGGATCATACGCGGCGATTGCTAAATCCACGTTAGCACTGAGTTTCTTTTCGATGAATGTTCCGGTGAGGTTTGAACCACACGAGGCGGAAGGAACGCTGGACGCAGTCTCCCGAGGAATGTCCGGAGCCTATGTCTCGCACGTCAGGAATGCGCTGATCCCGAACGAGAACCACTTCTGTATATCCCTGGGCTCCCGGGTGGGCAGGACCCTACTGGCCCAAGCGATGCTGGAAGTAGTCTTCCGCCCTGTGGCGGACGATGACGCCTTCGATCATGTAGATAACGTCTTCGGCGATGTTTGTCGCGTGGTCGGCGATCCGTTCGATGTGCCGCGACACGGAAAGCATGTGGATCAGTGACTCCGTCTGATCCGGATGAGCGACAATCCCGTCCTGAACGGTCTGGTACATCTGCCGGTTCATCGCATCGACTTCATCGTCTGCCGCCAGCACCTCGTAGGCCTGCTGGGCACTGAATCGGACCAGGGCATCGAGGCTCTTTTTGAGCATCTCCTGCGCTTTGCTGCCCATGGCGGGAAGATCGAAAGAGGCACTGACCGGCGGCTGTGTCGCAAGGAACGCGGCCCGCTCGGCGACATTGACCGCCAGGTCCCCGACGCGCTCCAGATCGTTGTTGATCTTCAGGACGGCAACGATGAACCGCAGATCGATGGCCACCGGCTGATGCAAGGCGAGGGTCTTGAGGCAGTCTTCCTCGATCTGAACCTCCATCTCATCGAGTCTCGCGTCGGTGTCGATGATCGCCCGCGCCGCGTGTTCATCCCGATTGTCGATGGCCGCGACGGCCTGGCGGACAGCCGATTCGGCCATGGCCCCCAGCGTCAGGATCTCTCTCTTGAGGTTCTCGATCTCTCTGAACATATGAGCCGGCATGGGATGCTCCTGCGATCAGTAGGTTGGCTCGGGGCTTCGGCCGATCGGCGACGCGTAGCGGGCGTCCTTAAAGAGCACTTGTCCCGCCTTGTCGCCGATCAGCGTGCTCCTGATGTAGTCGTAATCCGCCGGAAGCTCGTTGATGACCTCGATGCGACTCCAGGGAATCACTCGCACCATGACGGTCCCGATCAGGACATCTTCAGGCCCATTGACGGTCGGCCCAAAATGGTATGTTCGGCAGTGCATGCGCACGTACGAGTCCGTGATTTCCAGGACTTTGCCCACCAGGATATGGTTGTGAGCCTCCGGGTAATTCTTGATCGTCCGGACCTTCCAGACTCTGGGTTCGCCCAACACTTTGTGGACTTCAGTTTCGCTCAATTCCGTTGCCATAGGATCAACCAAACCTTCCTGTCACGTAGTCTTCCGTTTGCTTGTTGCCGGGATTGCTGAAGATTTTTGAGGTGCGGTCGTACTCGATCAGCTCGCCGAGGCAGAAGAACGCCGCCCACTCGCTGACGCGCGCCGCCTGCTGCATGTTGTGTGTGACGATCACAATCGTG
Organism: Sedimentisphaerales bacterium; assembly: GCA_016928975.1. The sequence continues at coordinate 19,613 of JAFGJR010000159.1, forward strand.
TAACTGCTTTCGAGCTGGCCCATCAGGTCCTCAATGCGTCCGGTGGCGATGGGATCGAGCGCCGAGCACGGCTCATCCATCAGCAGCACTCGCGGCTTGGTGGCCAGGGCCCGGGCGATGCACAGCCGTTGTTGTTGGCCACCGGATAGCGCCAGAGCCGATTTTCGCAATTCGTCTTTGGCCTCGTCCCACAGTGCTGCCGCCCGCAGGCTCTGTTCCACGACGTGTTGCAGTTCATCCTTGCGTCTGACCCCTTGCAGTCGTGGCCCGTAGGCGACATTGTCGAAAATACTCTTGGGGAAGGGATTGGGCTTCTGAAAGACCATGCCGACTTCCTGGCGCAGGTTAACCAGATTCGTCCGCTTGTCATAGACGTCTTGCCCGGCCACTTCCAGTCTGCCTTCGGTGCGGACGTGGGGGATCAGGTCGTTCATCCGGTTGATGCTTCGCAGGAAGGTGCTCTTGCCACAACCGCTGGGCCCGATGATCGCTGTGACGCTGTTTGGATAAACGTCCATCGTGATGTTCTTGACCCCCACCTTCGAGCCATAATACAGACTGAAGTCCTGCGAGCGGATGATCGCCCGTTCCCGGACGTCCTCGGCCACTCTGACGTTCGTCCGCCATCTGCGGTTGGTCGGAATGACATTCTGGATTGGCGATCTTCGGTTCATTCTGGGTGAGACCATGGTTTGCATAGCGTCTTTCTTCTCGAATATCGTCGTATGCCTACTGCCCTCTCAATTTCTTGAAGACCCGCCCTCGCAGCACGATGGTGATGCCATTGAGAAGGAGGATGAGCACGATGAGCGTCACCACCATGCCGTACTGGTTGTGCGGCACCATCATCGCCAGGCGATCTCCGACGGCCATGTCATAACTGCCATATGATAGAGTCCGCGTCGGATCGAAGACCGAGTGCGGAATGGCGCCGAGGGATACCGCTCCGGTGAACAGGATCGGAGCCGTCTCCCCGGCGATTCGGCTGAGACTGAGAATGATCCCTGTCAGAATCCCCGGCGACGCGGCGGGAAGGAGGACTGTGACGAAAGTGTGGAATCGGCTGGCCCCGAGGGCGAGCGAGCCTTCTTTGTACGACTGTGGAACCGCCCGGATCGCCTCTTCGCTGGCCCGGATCATCACGGGCAGGGTCAGTACCGCCAGAGTCATCGAAGCGGCAAGGATGCACGGCTTGGGCTCGAAGCCCAGCCACGGAAACAGAAACAGCACGAAGAAAGCCAGGCCGAACAGGCCGAAGACGATGCTCGGCACTCCCGCCAGCGTGTTGATGCCCATCCGGATGATCCGGATCACCCAACCGTCCGAGGCGCACTCGACCAGGTACGCCGCCGAGATGATCCCCAGCGGAATCACGAATAACATGCCGATGACTGTGATGAGCATCGTGCCAAGGATTTCGGGACCGATGCCACCGAAGTAGTGGCTGTTGACGTTGTCGTCTTTGAAGTACTGCCAGTAGGTCGTGAATCTCGGGTGGAGCATCCGCTCGGCGTTCTGTTCGACGTGGCGGAACAGCGGGCGAAAGGATTCCGGGAACAACTCGGCGCGTGGTGTTCGCTGCATCTGGAGCGGCTGACCCGGCTGCGTCTGCACCCACCGCTCGACCCATCGCAGACGATCCAGGAGCCTGACGGCCTGGTCCCATCGCGTGGCCCCGTAGCGCAGCATCACCAGCAGCGGCAGCGGCTCATCGGGACGTGGTCCCAGCAGGCCCGGCAAGTCGTCGCTATGGAAGAGGATTTGCTCAACCTCCTGCAACGCGGCCGCGTACTCGTGATGCTTGGCCAGATCTGTCCGTTGGGCCGCCCGCAGGAAGTCACCGGCGATCTCAAAGAGCCTGGCGGCGGAGGTGTCCTTAAGCCGGGGATCCTCCGCATGCTGGAGCACGTCAGCAACCATCCGGCCGATCTCATTGACGTCCTGGCTCTGGAAGGCCGCCTCCAGCTTGTCTCGAATCCCCCGGGTCAGCTCTCGCAGTTGCGTGTACCGCTGTCTCGGGACGTTCTTCTGGCGCAGCTCCTCGCCGAAGTCACGATGGACCTCACGCACCTGGCTGGACATGCCCTCAATATCCATGCCCTTTCTGAACTCGTCGATCATTTCACAGACTCGCTGCCGGAACGGCTGCGTCCGGGCGATCTCCGCCTCCAGGGTTGTCAGGTCGCCTCGCTGGAACAGATCCCTCTGCATTTTGCGGAACTCGACTGTGCCGCGGAAGAACACGGCACCGCTGCCGCGATAGACCATCGGACCCAGGACCGCAATCAACACCAGCAGTAGCAACAGGATGGATGCTCCAGTCGCTGCCGTGAAGAGCTGATCGAGATGGATTCGCGTCCTCTGGTTCATCTATGCCTTGCCCAGCGCTTTCTTCGCACGCGAGAGGAAGTACTCGCTGACAACATTCAATCCCAACGTCAGGATCAGCAGCAGTACGCCGATGGCGAACAACGCGCTTCGATGCACGGAGGCTTCCGGGGCCTCGCCCATTTCACCGGCGATGGTTGCTGTCATCGTCCGGATCGACTGCGACAGGTCCCACCAGGGGTGAGGAATCTGGGTGGCGTTGCCGGAGGCCATCCACACGACCATGGTCTCCCCGATGGCACGCATCATGCCCAGGACCACGGCCGCGATAATCCCGCTGTGTGCCGCTGGAATCACGACTTTCATAAGAGTCTCGAATCGCGTGGCGCCGCAGCTATAGGAGGCCTCTCGAAGCTCCCGGCCCAGGGCGGAAAGCGAGTCCTCCGCCACGCTGACGATCGTCGGAAGGGCCATGACCGCCAGAATCAGCGATGCGTTCAGGGCATTGGTCCCCGTGTTGAATCCGAAATGTTGCTGCATCCAGGGCGCCAGGACCAGCACGGCGAAGAACCCGTAGGCGACAGAGGGGACGGCTGCCAGGATCTCCACGAGCGGCTTGACGACGTTCCTGATCCGCCAGGAGACGATGTCACTCAGGAAGACCGCTGCCGTGATGCCCAGCGGGACTGCGAACACCAGGGCTGCCAGGGAGACGTAGAGCGAGCCCACAACGATGGCCAGGGCCCCGAAGGCAGGCTCCTCGGCCGTCGGACGCCAATCCCGGCTGGTGATGAATTCCACGATGCTGGCGGTAGAGAAGAAGCCGGCCGAGCGTATGACCACAAAGACGAGGATCAACAAGACCACCAGGACCGAGCTGAACGTGATCAGAAACAAAAGACCTCGGCCTGCGAGTGTGCCGAGGTAGCCCTTGAGGTTCTCTGTGGGCGTAAGGACCAGCGGCCGCTGGGCGTCGGCCGCTGGTGCCAGCGTAACGGTCCCGTTTGCGTTGTTCATTCGGGTCTCATCTCAATTGCCGGACTCTAGTAGTTGGTCAATGGCACAAATCCTTTGGCCTCGATCAGCTCCTGCCCTTTCTCCGAGAGGTGGAAGGTCACGAACTTGTACGTCGCCGAGCCGAGCTTGGGGAAACCGTTGGTGAACATGAACAGCGGCCGGCTCAGTGGGTACGTGCCGTTGGCCACGGTCTGACGGCTGGGCTTCACCCCATCAATGGACAGGGCCTTGACGCCTTCCATGAATCCCAGACCCACGTAGGCGATGGCCGCCTGGGTGGTCTTGACCCGGCTCTGCGCCTGGGGATTGGCGTTGACGTACTCGACGCCGGGGGCCATCGGCTGCTTTTTCATGATCAAGGTCTCGAACGTCTCGTACGTCCCCGATGAGGTATCTCGGCTGATGACCACGATCGGCATACTCGGCCCGCCCACCTGACTCCAATTGGTGATCTTGCCGGCGTAGATATCGCGGACCTGCTGGCCGGTGAGCTTCGCGACCGGGTTGGACGGGTGAACGACCACACAGACGCCGTCCATCGCCACCGTCCAGGCCACCGGCAATACCTTGTTGCCGACGGCTTTGGTGAACTCGTCATCCTTCATGAACCGGCTCATGGTGGCGACATCGCATCGGCCGTCAATCAACGCCGCTGCTCCATCGCCGCTGCCGGTCTTCTTCACCGTGACCTCCAGCTTCGAATCAACACTCTTGAAGTACTCCGCGAAGGCGTCCGCAATCGGCCCGACGGTGGTCGAACCGTCAATCCGCAGCGTCTCCGCGCGCACCGTGCCTCCCAGTGCGACCGCAATCAGAATTGTGCCTACAATCGCTTTCGTCATGGTCATTTCTCCTTTCAAAGGAATCCTTCTCTGCTATTCATACGCTATGTTCATTAGTCTCATGTTAGGTTTGTGTGTGAATACCGTTAATCGTGCGAGGGAATCCCTGCGTTTAGAACTTGACCACGATATCCGCCTGCAATCTGCCATAATCGTCATTGCCCTTGCGGCCCCAGTACTCGCTCGCGAAGTACGTCAGAGCCGGCGCCACATTCTTGGTGAGCTGGTAGGTGAAACTGAACCGATGGCCTTTGCCGGCCGTGCCGCCGCCGACAAAGTCCGAATCACAGAATTGCCCCACGACCGCATCTGCCTGGATCTCTCTATAGTCGTAGTCGAACTGCCAGGAGCCCGGCGCTTTGACCTTGTTGATCCTGGCGCCGACCAGCCAGCCGGTGTCCTTGCCCGTGCTGGCGACGGTGTTCTTGACCCAGTCACCATGGACCGCTACGGGCAGCTTCGCGATCTCCGTGCCGAACTCAGCGAACAACTCCACCAGGTCGTAATCGCTGGCGAAGACCCGTGGACTGCCGGTGTACGTATTGCCGAAGAACGCGTTGGGATCCCCTTTCCATTCTGTCGCCAGACCCTCGGAGCCCTGGAGGTTGCCGTAGTCGTACCAGCTCGCGCCGCCGAGGATGTAGGTCGGCTTGTTGATCTGGTGTTTCAGATAGGCCTGTAGACCCCACAGCGAGGTATCGGAACCCGCGGACTCCTCGTTGACCCAGAATCCCCCGGCGGCCAGGTTTATGCTGGTCTTGTCGTTGAAGGTCAGTGCGTACGTGAGAGCCCCGCCTTCCGGGGTCAGATCGCTATCCCAGATCAACTGGTTCTTGCCGATCGTGTAGAATGGATTGCTGATCTTGCCGGCCGTGACGTTGAAACCCTTCAACCAACTCGGATGGTAGTTGAAGTACGCCAGATCAAGCCAGAAGGGCTTCTTGGAGAAGCTGCTGTCGACCGTCTGATTCGTCGAGACCGGGTCGCCTCCGGAGGACCCTTCCGAGGTCGCCAGGCGAAAGCCCAGGTCCCACTCATCGTTGACTTTGGCATTCAGCCCTATGCGGGCGCGAATGCGGTTGCGGTGGCGAACGTCGTCCGCACTGTCGTCGTCGATGTACTCGTAGCGATAGCGAAAGTCGCCGTACAAGCCCACCTTGGACGCCCACTTGAGGATATCAGGAATCGTGAACTCCTTCTTCTGCTCCTCCTCCGGCGCAGACCCCTGTGCAGCCACCTGATCGATCTTCTCCGTCAGCGAACGCTCCTTGAGCTTCTGGCGGGCCTCCAACTGGTTGATCTTGTTCTCCAGCTCCGCTTGCCTCTGTCTCTGGGCCTCCAACTCCACCTTGAGCTGATTCACGTCCTCCTGGGCTCGGGCAACTCCCGGTCCCGACACTGTCATCAGACATCCCGCGAACAGAACCAGACTCCATCTCGTGCCTCTGTCTTTCATTGTGGTGCCTTTCAAAAGAAACCGGTGATACACAGGGTCTCCTCACGTCCACGATGAGGAGCCCGTCACAAACAGGCGCCCCATGGGTATCTTGCCACTGTTAGGCCCAAATCAGCCTTGTGTTAGAATTGGATTAAAAAGCGAGTCTACGTCGCGATGTGCATCGCGACGTCAGCGCGACCCTGCGGACTTCGGGACGCGCAGAAGTGTGTCATGGATGCGGCAGGTGAAGGGTGAAGGTGCTGCCCTTGCCCGGCGTGCTCTCGACGGTCACATAACCGCCGTGGACCTGTGCGATGTGTTTGACGATGGCGAGGCCGAGTCCAGTCCCGCCCAGGTTTCGACTGCGGCTCTTGTCTACCACGTAGAATCTCTCAAAGACACGTGACAGATGCTGTGGCGCGATCCCGCAGCCGTTGTCTTTGACGGAGATCACGATCTCGTTCGGGGTCTGACCGGCAAATACCTCGACGACGCTGCCGGCGTCGCTGTACTTGGTGGCGTTGTCGATGAGATTCAGCACCGCCTGCTCCAGGAGAGGCCCGTTCAGCTTGCATGTGATTTCCTCGTCGCAGACCAGGTCGATCTTGATCTGCCTGGCCTCCGCTTTGACCCGGCCCAGGTCGATGGTCGCTTCGAGAACGGGTTTGAGCCTGGCGGTCTCAAAGGACAGGGTCCGCTGCTGGGCGTCGTCTTCCAGGCGAGAGAGGCTCAGGAGGTCATCGATAATCGCATTGAGCCGTCGGGCGTGCCTGGCGATGATGTCCACGTAGCGATAGGTCTGCTCCGGATTGCTCAAGCCGCCTTCCTGCAGAGCCTCCACGAAGCCCTGGATGGACGTCACTGGCGTCTTCAGCTCATGGGAGACGTTCGCAACGAACTCGCGACGCAGGTTCTCCAGCCGATGAATCCGGGTCATGTCGTCGAGCACGATCACCGCCCCGGATCGTTCCCCTCGCGGACCGGACAGGCTGGCTCCACGGACTTGAAAAAGGCGTTCCGTCTGCCCGACCAGGAACACGCTCGCCTCCGCCGGCGTTTCGTCATGGAGCGTGGTGCGAACGAACTGCTGAAGGTCCACGTTGCGGATGGCCTCCTCGACAGTGCGTCCCTGGGCCCATGCCGGATCGATGTCCAGCGACTGTGCTGCTGCCCTGTTGATACTGACAAGCCGGCCCCGCGAGTCCACAGCGAAGACGCCTTCCGTCATGCTCGCCAAGATAGCCTCCAGCTCATTTCGCTGGCTCGTTATCGTTGCAATGCGATCCTGGAGTTGTGCGGCCATTTCATTGAGCGCTCTGGCCAGGTTGTCGAGCTCGACAGCCCGAGCGGCAGGCACGCGAATGCTGAGCCGTCCCCTCGCGAAGAGCTGGGCGATCCGCTCCATTCGCACGATCGGTCGGCTGATGCCGCGTGAAATCAGCAGGCTCAGAGCCGCGGCCGTCAGGGCGATGAGCACGGCCGCCCAGGCCACGCTGACATAGATGTCCTTCAGGGGCTGATCAATGGCCGTGGTGGCCATGGCTGTTCGGAGGATGCCGACAATCTGCCCGTCGCGCTGAGCGGGGATCGCCACGTACATCATCCTCTTGCCGAGTGTCGGACTCAACCGCACGGAGTACCCGAATCCACTGCGAAGCGCGTCGATAATCTCCTGTCGATCCGCGTGATTCTCCATGCGGGCCGGATCCTCATGAGAATCACCGATAACCGTGCCGGTTGGCGTGATAATCGTGAACCGGACTTGTTCATCCGCTGCTCGGCCAAGCTGGTCCGTCAGGGCGTCCATGTTCAAGGGTCTCGGCGCACGCATCGCCTCCTCGACCTGTGGGGCAACGGCTCGGGCGACCATGGTCAGCTCGCGCTGGATTTCCGTCAGATGGAACCTGTTGAAGGTGTATGAGGAATAGGCGACCACGGCCGCCAGCGCGGCCAACGTCACCACCACAAAGGATGGATACAACTGCCAGAGTAATCGTCTTGTGAACACGGCCAGCCCCCCCATAGTAGTCACGTCAATCCCTTATCCGGTAGCCGACGCCGCGGACTGTCTCGATGAGGTTCCCGCACGAACCGAGTTTGCGCCGCAGGCCCACGATCTGGACATCGACGGCCCGGTCAGTCACCAGGTAGTCGCTGCCATGGACCTTGTCCACGATCTGGTATCGCGTGAACACCACGCCAGGATGCGCAGTCAGCAAGTGCAGGATATTGAACTCGGTCACGGTCAGCGAGACACGTTTGCCGCGCACGAGCACTTCATGACGGGCCGGATCGATCGTCAAGTCGTGGATGCGGACACTACCCCTGTCCTCCGTCTTGGCCTCCTGACTTCGTAGCAGCCGCCGAACCCTGGCGACAAGCACCTTCGCGTTGAACGGTTTGGTGACGTAGTCATCGGCGCCCAGTTCCAGACCGGCCACGATATCTGCCTCCTCCCCTTTGGCTGTCAGCATCAGAACCGGGATTTGCCGGGTCTCGGGTCCGGCTTTCAGGCGGCGGCAGACCTCCATGCCGTCAATCCCCGGCAGCATGAGATCGAGGATGACCAGATCGGGACTCTTCGACTCCACGATTTGCAGCGCCTTCTCCCCCGTGGTGCAAGCCAGCGTCTGGTAACCCTCGCGAGCGAGGTTCAACTGCACCAGTTCTATGATGTCTTCTTCGTCGTCTACGATGAGGATCATCGCTTTCTCCATGGCAGGCTCATCCAACAGAACTCGCACGGGCCTCATCAAGACTGATCCTCCTCGGCCTCCAGAATCTGCGGCAACCCGTCTATGAAGGTCCTGATTTCGTCTCTCACGCGGCGGTAGACGGCAAGAACGGCCCGTTTCTCTCCTGTCCCTCTGGCCAGGGCAGGTGGGTCATCAAACCCTGCGTGGATCATCCTGACCTTCGCGGGATAGTAAGGACACTGTTCGTGCGCCTCGCCGCAAACCGTCACCACGTAGTCGAAATCGATGCCGTGGATCTCACGGATGCTCTTGGCGCGACCAGAAGAGATGTCCACGCCGGCCTCGGCCATGACCTGGATGGCAGAAGGGTCAACTTGAGTCGGCTCGCTCCCGGCCGAATAGGACTCGAATCGATCTGCATGGAGATGACGCATCCACCCCTGTGCCATCTGACTCCGACACGAGTTGTGGATACATAGGAACAGGATTGTGGAGCGCTTGCCTCGATGGCGATTCGGCCTGTGCATGGAACCTCGCCGGTCGTGATCTACCATATGCACCATGTTCTTGACCTTCCGGCCCGCTTAACTCACGATCTGGTGTTCTTCACCATAGGAATCATCCCTTGCAGCCGCATATTCACAGTCTACACATGCCGTTCGATCTGCAGAAGCACTTCGCAGAGAATTAACACAACGCTAACACGTTCCTAACGCATTGTCTGCCCCGGGTGGCGCCGTGCTCTGCTGCACGACACGGACGGGACTGAAGGCGCCGACTTGCACCAACCACTGTTGCCCCGTTTGGGGACGATCCAGTCATTTTAATGAATTCCTAATGTCGGCCTAATTCGATGGTAACAGAATGCAGGTATGGTCAACTGAGCAGAACCGAGCAGCGACCGCAAAACACGAAGACATGCAGGTTGCTGGCAAGATGTCCGAGCAGGGCATGGTCGCATCCGTCAACAGCACAATACGTGCCGGAGGAATGACAGGAATGGCCGCGACTGACAGAGTGGCTCACGGCATATCTGGGGCGGTTCGGTGCGGGCCTCCCGGGCTGCCCCCTTCATGCTGGTTTGCCCTCTGGGTCCGGACACGTACAACGAACTGAGAATCAGAGGAAGCCAGGTATTCTCCCAACATCACAAGATTCCACGAGATTTGTATGATACGGCAAACGATCTTGGTCGTCGACCCCAGGCGATGCCAGGCTCTGCTCAACGGCAGGCCTCTGCCACTCACGCTGTCGGAGTTCAACATCCTGTACGCCCTGGCGCGTCGCCCCGGTGCCGTCTTCACCCGCTATCAGATCGTGGATTCGCTCCACGGCAGTGACTACGTGGTCACCGACCGGGCCGTCGACGTCCAGATTGCGTGCCTGCGCAAGAAGCTCGGCGCCTGCCGGGACTACATTGAGACTGTTCGCGGAGTGGGTTACCGATTCAAAGGCAGCCTGGAAGCATCGCGGAAGGCCAGCAGCAACATGGAGTTGACCGTGAGGTGATAGGCCACAAGAGGATGGATGTGTCGCCTGACGCTACATGCACTGCGGCGAGCGTTTGAGGAAGCGCCTTCAGGCCCACTTCCCTGTGCGTCCCTCGTGCTGGCTGGGCAGTGGAGAGAAGCCTCGGAAACCCTGCCAGGAGAAGCGCCGAAACGGGGGCCACCTGCCCCCCATGCCATAGCGTCGATGCCCACGCTGTCAGCAAGCCCTCCAGGTGCCCGCGGCGGGGACCGAGACTGAAATCCTGTTGCATCGGGTGGCCGGATCTGGTATAAAGGTCTGCGGATGTGTGGGTTCCTGACAGCGTCGCAGCGGTTTGGAATGAGCGACTGTGCGGCGAATCGGATTCGGAGGCCGTCATGCAATGTGTCCTGATAGGTGCGTGCTTCCAGGGGAGGTATGGTGAATCTGCGCCTATCTCACGTCTGCGTTATCTCCATCATGGTCCTGGACGTCGCCTTTTCACCACGGGCGTGACTCCGTACACACCTGCTCCGTGCGGGCGTGCGGACTCGGTCCCGGTGAATGCCATAACAGCACAGTCCCGCAGGCTTAATCGAAGGGAGGAAGAACAATGTTGACTAAGAAATGGCTTCTCGTGGCAGGTCTCACTTTGCTCACCGTGAGTGTGGCGATGGCGGCGCCGCCCGCCGTGCACCCAACGACCGGAGCACCTCTGGTGATCACGTGTCTCAGAGGCACTCCCGACGCCATTGACGGGGACCTGAGCGACTGGAGTCTCGATACCATGACCCCGGCCGTCCTTGATGCAACCGCGCAGATGTACACGGGACAGGCAAATTGGACCGGCCCGGCGGACTGTAGCGGAGTCTTCCATCTGCTATGGGACGACACGAAGATCTACATCGCTGCGATCGTGAAAGACGACAAGCTGTCCATGACGAAGGCGGATGGCAATATCTGGAATGCGGACTGTATAGAAGTGTTCTTCAGCACGACCAATGCCGTGACGGGACATGCGGAGCATTGCCAGTATGGTTTCAATGCCAACGGGCAGTCGTGGAACTGGGAGAGCATGGCCGGCGCTGCTGCCGGGCTGGTTCCGGATTACCTGAAGGTCGCCTCCGTCCGAACGGCCGACGGGTACATCTGCGAAGCCTCCATCGAACACGCCCGGATCGCTGGATTGACCTTCACTGCCGGCACGACCGTCGGCTTCCACGTGGTGATCGACGACACCGAGGCCACGGATCGGGAAATCCAGATGACCTGGACGGGCCGCGAGGCGCACGACCAGAGTCTCGGGTTCGGGTATCTGATTCTCTCGTCCGACCCTGCTCTTCCGAAGGAGCTCAGTCGTGTTCCCAGTCCGGCGCGCGGCGCCGTGGACGTACCGGTTGACGCGGTCCTCTCGTGGAATGCAGGCAAGTTTGCGGTGAGCCACGACGTTTATCTGGGTACGACGTTCGATGCCGTCAACGATGCCACGCGAGACAACCCTTTGGGCGTCCTGGTGGGCCTGGGCCGGACCGCTACGGAATTCCGCCCGGCGGGTCTCGCATATGGCACGACCTACTACTGGCGAGTCGATGAGGTCAACGCTCCGCCCGATTCCACGATCCACAAGGGCTATATCTGGACCTTCACGTCGGAGCCCTACACGTATACGATCCCCTCTGTAGCCGTTACGGCGAGCTCGGCCAGCACGTCCCAGGGCATGACGCCCGACAAGACCGTCGACGGATCGGGCCTCAACGCCGAAGGTCAGCACTCCAGCGTGGACGTGGATGGGTGGCTCAGTGCGCCGACCAGCGTGTTGCCTGCCTCGATCCAGTACGAGTTCAATAAGGCCTACATCATCCGCGAGATGAAGGTGTGGAACTCGAACCAGAAGATCGAGTCCATCGTCGGATTTGGCGCCAGGAGTGTGCAGATCGAGTACTCCCTCGATGGCACAAGTTGGGCGGCTCTAAGGACCGAGGAGTTTCTCCAGGCCGACGGTACGGATACGTACGCTGGCTTCACGATTGATATGAACGATGTAGTAGCCAAGTACGTCCGGCTGACGATTCAGACCAACTGGGGCGGCTTCTTCCCCCAGAGCGGCCTGAGCGAGGTCCAGTTCTCATACATTCCGGTGCAGGCCTTCTCGCCGCAGCCGGCGACCGGTGCGACGGGTGTCAGCGTGGATGCCGGTCTGCATTGGCGACCGGGTCGCGAGGCTGGCTCACACGAGGTGTTCCTTAGCACTGACCAGGCGGCTGTGGCTGGTGGAACGGTCGCGGCCCAGACGGTGACCGAGCACGGCTATGTCCCCGGCGGCCTGGACTTCGGCACCACCTATTTCTGGCGCGTTGATGAGGTCAACACCGTCACGTATCCGGGCGACGTCTGGAACTTCTCGACCCTGGAGTACCTCATCGTGGATGACTTTGAGAGCTACGCCAATGAATCTCCCAAGCGCCTCTTCCAGGCCTGGATCGATGGCGCGGGCTTCTCGCCGGACGAGTTCTTCCCGACCGGCCATCCGGGCAATGGCACGTGCTCGCTCGTCGGCTATGACCCTACGGCCGGCGACATCGTGGAGACATCGGTTATCCATGGGGGCCGGCAGGCGATGCCGATCGAGTACAACAATGTCACGGCGCCGTACTACGCGGAAGTTTCGCGCACCCTCAACACGGCCCAGAATTGGATGAGTAACGGCGCGACGGACGTGAGCCTGTGGTTCCGGGGGCATCCCGCCAAGCTCATCACGACGGCTGACGGTCGTTCCGTCGTGAGCTCGACGAGCGGGGACATCTGGGGCTCGGCGGATCACTTCCGTTTCGTGTACAAGAAGCTCAGCAGCGATGGTTCGATCTCCGCCAGGATCGACAGCATCAGCTACGCAGCGGACTGGTCCAAGGCCGGCGTGATGATTCGCGAGAGCCTGGACCCCGGTTCTCAGCACGGTCTCATGGCCGTGACTCCGAATGGCCGGCGGGCCTTCCAGAATCGTGCGATCACGGCAGGTGTCTCCGTCTCCGCCCATAGCGATGTCAACAAAGCTGTCCTGCCGTTCTGGGTCAAGCTGGAGCGCAAGGAGAACCAGTTGACCGCCTACTACTCCATGGACGGAAAGACATGGACCAGGCAGCCGGATACGGAGAACACCGGCTCCGACAACTCGCCGAATCCACAGACGATCACGATGGACGCCAACGTGTACGTCGGTCTGGCTGTGGCCAGCAACAACGACGGTGCCAGTGCCTGCATCGCCGGTTTCTCCGACGTTGTCACCAGCGGCTCCGTCACGGGGCAGTGGCAGGTGGCGGACATCGGCGGCGACAACCCGGCCAATGACCCCGCGCCATTGTACTTCATGGTCGAGGACAAGGCTGGGAAGAAGAAGACGGTGGTCCACGCGAATGCCGCGGCGACGAACGTGTCCACCTGGACCGAATGGCGGATCCCGTTGAGCGACTTTGCCACGGGCGTCGACCTGGCTGCCGTGACGAAGATCACGATCGGTGTCGGCGACCAGGCCGGCTCGAAGGCGGGTGGCGCCGGAATGCTGTTCATCGACGACCTCGGGTACGGGCACCCGCTTTCCTCCGAGTAGTGGTGAGCAAGTGACAGGAGAAGGACAATGAGAATCAGGAAGCTTGGGACGATCGGGCTGACGCTGCTGTGTCTTCACGCCACGACGTTCGCACAGGACGGCAACCCACCTGCTTCCAAGCGGACTCATGCATGGTGGCGGGACCGCGCTCCAGGCCAGCGGCCCTACACGACGGACAACAAGAAACTGCCATTGATCTCGGTCAAGGGAAACAGATTCGTCGATCCGAACGGAAATGCGCTGCTGTTCCGGGGGCTGTCGATTTCGGACCCGGACAAGCTTGAGGTGCAGGGGCATTGGAACAAAGAGCATTTCATCAAGGCCAGAGAGATGGGCACGAGGCTGCTCCGTATCCCGATCCACCCGATTGCATGGCGGGAGCGAACGCCTGCGGAGTACATCAGGCTGCTCGATCAGGCCGTAGGCTGGTGCACGGAACTGGGAATGTACGTCATCCTGGATTGGCACACGATCGGCAATCTGGAGACGGGAGTCTTCCAGGACCCGATGTATGAAACCTCGAAACAGGAGACCTACAACTTCTGGCGCACCATGTCCAGGCACTACGCCGGGCACAACACGGTGGCGTTCTACGAGCTGTTCAACGAGCCTACGACCTACCGCAACCAGCTCGGTCCGGTCTCCTGGGATGCGTGGAAGAAGAGCGTGGAGGAGCAGATCGCCATCATCCGGGCGCACAATCCCCAGGCTATTCCTCTGGTGGCCGGCTTCGATTGGGCCTACGACCTGACCCCGTTGCTCCTGAGTCCGATCGCGGCCGAGGGAATCGGCTACACGACCCATCCGTATTCGCACAAGCGGTCCCAGCCCTGGGAGCCCAAGTGGGAGGAGGATTTCGGCTTTGCCGCCGCAAAGTACCCCATCCTTGCCACCGAGTTTGGCGGATTCGCGAGGCCGCCGGCCACAGATGGTGGGCCGCCGGCGGAGTCTTCTGAGAGAGCCAAGCGCAGCGCCGCCTACGGCCCGGCGATCATCCAGTACCTTGAGAGCAGGGGTATCGGCTGGACGGTCTGGTGCTTCGATCCGGAATGGGGACCGACGCTGATCAAGAACTGGGACTACGAACTCACTGCCTCAGGCGAGTTTGCCAAAGCGGCCATGCATGGCCAGATCAAGTGATCCCGAATATCGCCAGGCCATTGCGCCCAGACGTCAGTAGAACCGGGAAACCGCACTCTCACGTCAAGAAAGCGACGGAGCAGGAGGGATTCGAACCCCCGGTGCCTTTCGACACAACGGTTTTCAAGACCGTCGCCTTAAGCCACTCGGCCACTGCTCCAA
>JAFGJR010000160.1 GCA_016928975.1 Sedimentisphaerales bacterium
ACGGCGTGACGTAAGGGTGTATAGTATGCCATAGGTGGGTCCCAATTCGGCGCCGACGTGGGGCCCTTTTACATGCCGATTTCCAGTTCGTAAAGTCTTTGCGTGATCCAAGTCTCAGATGAAAGAGTCGAGCATGGCTAATCAGCCCTTTCAGCCGACGTCGAAGACGGCGGCTGATCTATACCCATGGCCTCAATCGCAGGCCTTCGGGCGTTTGCAGCTTGGCAGACGGGCTTTGAAAAGGAGGTTCCTACGCTGATGCCCACGACATGCCATGACAAATGGATGAATCGACAGCAAGTCGTTAAAGGGGCACCAGTCATTGTCAGGCGCCGCGAGGTATGACCATGGGTGAGCGGGACTGGGGACAGCCTCCCGAGATACAGGCCGAGTGGGTTGACCTGGCGAACCGCATCGGGCGGGTCGTCGTGGAGCCACCACTCGCGGGAACAGAGGTCAAAGTGGTGCCTGAGTTCGTTCCGGCAGCCCAGGTGCTGATGTTCCACTTTGGGCGCGCCTTCCGGACGTTCACGGCACTCGGCCTCTTACTCAGTCATGGCTACACTCAGGACGCTCTCGTTCTCACGCGTACCTTACTTGAGGTCCTGTTCGAGATGGCCTTCGTCGCCCGCTATCCTGAAGACGCGCACTTCTTCCTTGAGCACGGGATCGCTGTCGAGATCGCGTTTCGGAAGAACTCGCTTCGGTACCGGCACGACGCTCAAGCGGGTATCCAAGCCGGCCAGCCCAGCGGTTCCGCGCCCTCCATCAGCCACGGTGCGTGGCATCCCAAGCACAAGAGCGTTCGCAGCAGGGCCGTCGCTTCAGGCGTGCCCGTGATCTATTATGATCTCTTCTACGCGCTCGCGTCACGGTACTCCCATGGCTCTGGCGATTGGGTTCGCGAGATCGCCCGTCGCGTACCGGGGGGGATACACGTCAGTTATGGCGCTGACAAGATGGAGGGGGAACTGGTTGTCTTGATGGCCTGCGACACGCTCCTGCAAATCCTCATCGTCGCGAATGCGGCGCTTGCGCTCGGGCTTGCGGACATCATTCGGTCAATTCAGGATGATTTCACGTCGCTTGCGGCACGAACGTGGGAGGCAGTCTTCGCGGCCGCAGAGCCGGGAGCAAGCGGCGGCGTCTAACAAGGCGCTGAAGCTGACGCGGCATGGCTGTCTTCTCGATCTACTGGGGAGCCGCGCAGCTTGGCGCCATTGTTCGGCAGATCGTGGCTGAGTGCCGTATTGCAGAAATCTTCAGATGACACGTCGCCGCAGGCAGTTGGCGAGTCAGCAGCGAAGCCATATCTCCTTGTGGTCTGTCCTTACCTGCATGAATCGCAACCTACCTGTCCGTTGGCCTAAAAGAGCGGCCTGAAGACTTCTTCTCATGGCAGGCAGTCACCTCCAGGTCCGGCTGGCTCTGCCGTCGCTTTTGCCCGAAGGCGATCCTGGACCAGCCTGGGACTTGCCGCCGGGCTGTCAGAACGCGTTGGACCTTGACGAGACTGTGCGGTAGCATGGTGTCACTGGCGCCCGATCACGGCACAGTGTTCTTTGGATGTCCGTCATGATGGTCTTGTGGAAGGTGAGCCCATGAGCGAGTTTGAGAAGAGCGTGGGAACCAGCGGCGTCAGCCGGCGGACGCTGCTTCGTGGTACGGCGGCAGCGGCGGCTTTTACGATCGTGCCCAGGCATGTGCTGGGCGGGGCCGGCAGTACGCCGCCGAGTGAGAAGCTCAACATCGCCGGCGTCGGTATCGGCAGCCAGGGCGGCAGCGATCTGCGCGATGTCAACAGCGAGAACATTGTCGCGCTGTGTGACGTGGATTGGGACTACGCCGCTCATACGTTTAAGGAGTATCCGAAGGCGAAACAGTACAAGGACTTCCGCATCATGCTCGAAAAGGAGAAGGGCATCGACGCGGTGGTCGTGGGGACGCCCGATCACAATCACGCCGTCGTGAGCATGATGGCGATCAAGCTGGGCAAGCACGTGTACTGCGAAAAGCCGTTGACGCGGACGGTGTATGAGGCTCGTGCCATCGGTGAAGCGGCCCGCCAGGCCAAGGTCGCCACGCAGATGGGCAACCAGGGGATGGCCTTCGAGGGCAACCGCCTGATCAACGAGTGGATCTGGGACGGCGCCATTGGCCAGGTGCGCGAGGTCCACGCGTGGTCGGACCGGCCGACGCACAGCGGCAAGCCGCCTTTGTACTGGGCGCAAGGGATTGAACGGCCGAAGGAGACGCCGCCGGTTCCGGCGACGATGGACTGGGACCTGTGGCTGGGGCCCGCCCCGTACCGGCCGTATCATCGCGCGTACGCGCCCTTCGCCTGGCGGGGCTGGTGGGATTTCGGCTCCGGCGGGCTCGGCGACATGGGCATCCACAACCTGGCCCCGGTCTGGTCCGCGCTGAAACTGGGCGCCCCGGTCAGCGTGGAGGCCAGCTCGACGCTGGTCAACGACGAGACACTGCCCCTGGCCTCGACGGTCCACTACGAATTCGCCGCCCGGGGCGACATGCCGGCGGTGCGGTTGCACTGGTATGACGGCGGGATCGTGCCGGCCCGGCCGCCCGAGCTGGAGCCGGACCGCGAGCTGTCCCGCGAGGATGGGCTGCTTTTTGTCGGCGACCAGGGCACGATGTACGTCGAAGGCTGGGGCGGCAACAGTCCCCGCCTGATCCCGGAGGCGAAGATGCAGGCCTACCGGCGGCCGCCCAAGACCCTGCCCCGCTCCCTCGGCCACCACAACGAGTGGATCAAGGCCTGCAAGGAAGGCACGCC
>JAFGJR010000161.1 GCA_016928975.1 Sedimentisphaerales bacterium
CTGCGCTAACGTGCTTACTTTCCATGACTTATCTCCTTTGCTATAAGGTTCATAAGTCACTGTAAACAAAGGACTAACGTAGCGCCAAAAAAAAATCTCACACACGCGGCTCGCGGCTCCTCCGTGCGGGGAGTCGCTGCCGTCAGCCGAGCTTCTGCACGGCCTCAGCGTAATGGGTCAGCAGGTACTGTTTGGGGGGACCGCCGAGATGCTCCCAGGGCAAGGTGTCGGCGACGTTGAATTGTCTCTGGGCCAGCCCATCGAGCTCCATGCCGACCCGAGCGAATGCATCTTGCCATATCTGATGACGGAAGACTTCATCCCACAGGTCGAACCGGGCGCCGGCCCGCCATGCTGCTTCGATCACGTCGGCGGACCGCCTGTCCCCGCGACCGATCGCCGATTCGAGAGCGCCTCGGCTCATATCGTGGAACTTGAACTGCAGGTATTTGGCCCGCAGGCGCAGTTTCTCGTCGAGGATCGCTCGCCTCGCCTGCTCGAAGTACGACCTGGGCCTTTGTGGCAGCCATTGGAAGGGCGTGTGAGGTTTGGGGACGAACCAGCTCACGGTGATATTGATCTGGCCTGTCTTGCCGTCTACGGTCCTGCGCAGCCTGGCCAGTCGATCCGACAGACCAACGATCCCGGTGACATCGTCGAGGGTCTCGCCAGGCAGGCCGACCATGAAGTAGAGTTTGAGCTTCTGCCAGCCATTGCTGTAGGCTTCCTCGACCGTTGCGAACAGGTCGCTGTCCTTCAGCGGTTTGTTGATGACTTGTCTGAGCCTTTCGCTGGCGGCCTCGACGGCGATGGTCAGGCCGCTCTTGCGTACTGAGACGAAGAGACTGGGCACGAGCTTCAACTGCTGGTCCACGCGGAGGCTCGGGATCGACAGGCCGACATGCTTGTCCTCGAAATACTCGTGCAATCGCGCGGTAAGCTCTTCTAACTGCGGATAGTCGGCCGTGGACAGGCTCAACAGGCTCACCGTGTCAAATCCGCTCGCGTGGTAGGATGCCCTGGCCAGCTCGAACACCTTGTCGGCACTTCGAAAACGGATTGGCCGGCGACAATAGCTGGCCTGACAGAATCGGCACCGGCCAGGGCAGCCTCGCATGATCTCGACGCTGACGCGTTCATGTACGGCCTCAACGTGAGGCACAATCGGGGCGGTGGGGACGAGGGCGTTCTCAAAGTCCTCTACGCCTGCGTTCGCCAGCCGTGCTCGCAAGCCGGCCTGTGTGGGACGGAAGCTCGCCACTCGCGAGTCATCGTACGTGAATTCGTAGAACTGGGGCACATAGGCCCATTCGAACCGCTTGGCTGCCTCGAGCAGCATTTGTTCTTTGCTCTGCCCTTCCCGCTTCGCCGCAAGCAGTAGATCAGCGAGGTCAACCACGGCCTCCTCGCCTTCGCCCAGGACGAACAGATCGATGAAGGGGCTTATTGGCTCGCAGCAGTTCGCCATACCACCGCCGGCAATGACGAGCGGGTCATCCTCGCTGCGTTGATCCCGGCGGATGCAGAGGCCCGCTAAATCGAGCGCGTTCAGGACATTCGTGTAGCACAGCTCATTCGTCAGGCCAAAGCCGATCACGTCGAAGCTGCGCAGGGACGCCCTGGATTCGAGACTGAACAAGGGAATCTGCTTCTGTCGTAGAATCTGTTCGGCGTCCATCCACGGCGAGAACACGCGCTCGGCGACGACGTCGTCTCGCTGGTTGAGAATGTGGTAGAGGATGGCCAGCCCGGAGTTGGACATGCCGACCTCGTAGACGTCGGGAAAGCACAGGGCAAAGGTCAGCTCCGCGTTGCGCAGGTCCTTCCGGACCTCATTGACCTCGCCGCCGATGTAGCGGCCGGGCCGGGACACGTAAGGCAGGAAGTCCCGCGTCACGCGATCGGCTACTATCTCTATCGTTTGTTCCTTCATGCGGGTATTATAAGGAGAACATGAGAAATAACATCCGCCCAGTTTTCCTTGCCGGCGCGACCGTCGTGGCGTTGTGTTTCGTATATGCGCGCACGACCAAGCCGGGTTCAATTCAGATCGACAGTGGCCATCGCGTGGTCATGGGTACGTTCTCTCGCGTGGTCGTCATCGCCAACAGTGAACGGACGGCAAAGCGATGCATCGAGGCCGCCTTCGAAATGCAACAGCGGATCGAAGAGTTGATGAGCTATCACCGCGACGATTCGGAGCTGAGCAGGATCAATCGTGATGCCGCTGACAGGCCGGTCCCCACGAATCCGCTGATGTTCGAGGTCCTGGAGAAGTCCGTTGCGTTCAGCAAGCTCTCCGACGGAGCGTTCGACGTCACGGTGGGCCCGCTGGTGGACCTGTGGAAGGCGGCAGGGGAGGCGAATGCGCCGCCCACGGAGGAGGCGCTGGCCGGAGCACGGGCCAAGGTCGGCTACGGGAAGCTGGTCCTCGATGAGAAGAACATGACTGTCCGGTTTGCTGTTCAAGGCATGCGGATCGACCTCGGTGGCATCGGCAAGGGCTACGCGGTCGACAAGTCGGTCGAGGCAATGAAGCAGCGAGGAGCCATCGGCGGCATGGTCGATCTCGGCGGCAATATCCGCTGCTTCGGCCGGCCTCCACGCGGCCAGGAGACCTGGCGCGTCGGCCTGCAAGACCCGAATGTGGCCCCCGAAGACGTGGACAACTCGAGAATCCTGCTGGTTCTGTCCATCACGGATCAAAGCGTCGCCACCAGCGGCGATTATCGAAGGTTCATGAACGTCCAGGGCCAGAAACAAAGCCACGTTATCGACGCAACCAGCGGCAAAGGCGCCAACAGACTGGTCAGTGACACGGTCATCGCCTCAGACGCAACCACGGCCGATGCCCTCTCTACCGCCGTCAACGTTCTCGGCCCCCAGGAAGGCCTCGCTTTGATTGAGCGTCTCCCCAACGTCGAAGCGATCCTGATCCCCGCCGACAAGGACGCCCACCCCATCTTCAGCTCCGGCGCAGGAGCTTATGTTGAATAGTGCGACTGGGGCGCAGTGGATTCTCTACACCGTGTTTGTTGCAGTCTGCCTGGCCTTGGGCTCGCGCGGCGCGGGGGCGGATTTCCCCCGATAGACAATCGTACAACGCGGACATTTGTTGATCGCGGCTTCGAATTGGCCGGAGGGCTCGTATTTGGCGAAGTCTAACCGGGCGAGGTTGTCTTCGATCTTGAAGGCGTCGCTTTGCCTGGTGCACAGGCCGCAGGCGATGCAGCCCACCTGGCAGAACTCGCGCGTCGTCTTGCCGGTCTCGCGACTGTTGCATGCGACGACCATCATGTTCTCGTGGGCAAAGGGGACCATCTGAATCAGGTTTCGCGGGCAGGCCTTCGAGCATGCGGCGCAACCGGTGCACTTGGTGTAATCGACAGTGGCCAGACCGTCGACAACGTGCAGAGCATTGAACTTGCAGGCGCGGGTGCAGTCGCCAAAACCGAGGCAGCCGAATTTGCAGGCCTGGGTATTGGCCAGTGCGTTGGCCGCTGTGCAGCTCGGTATGGCTCGATAGTGCCCGTGGTAGGTCTTGTCGGTTGTGTGAGCGCGGCAGTGGACAATGGGTCTCCGCGGAGCGCCGCCGGCGCTGATTTGCAGGTTGAGGATGGCCGCGATCTTGTTGGCAGCGTCGGGCCCGCCAGGGGCGCACTGGCCGAGCAGTTGCGCGTCGGCGCACACGGCCTTGGCGTACCCGCTGCAGCCAGGATAGCCGCAGGCGCCGCAGTCGAGATGCGGCAGGGCGGCGAAGATCTGCTCCACCTTAGGGTCCGCCGCGACCTTGAGCTTCTCGCTCGCCACGAGCAGAATGATGGCAAACACCACGCCCAGGCCGAGCATAATCACCCCCGCCAGCCACGCACCGCTCAACAAACCTATCATACTCGCGAGGATCATCATATCATCCCTGCAAATCCCATGAACGCCAGCGAAAGAAGCCCTGCGGTGATCAACGTAATCGGCGCCCCCTGCAGGGCCGGTGGCACATCGACCATCCGGAGGTTCTCCCGAATGCCTGCCATCATGCAAATCGCGATGGTGAATCCGATGCCGCCTCCGAAACTCAGGACCACCGCCTGCGCCAGCGTGTTGACTCCCCAGACGATGAGGAACAGACAGAGGCCGAGAATGGCGCAGTTGGTTGTAATCAGAGGCAGGAAGATTCCGAAGCTTTCGTACAGCGGCGGGAAGAATCTCTTGAGGTACATCTCCACCAATTGCACGGCGGCGGCAATCACCATGATGAAAGCCACGTACCGGGCGACCTCAAGGTTCAGCGGCGTCAGCAGCCAATGGTCGATCATCCAGGTGAGTGTGCCGCTGAGGGTCATGACGAACGTGACGGCCAGCCCCATGCCGAACGCCATGTCAATCCGCCCGGAGACGCCGATGTAGGGGCAGATCCCGAGGAACTTCGTGAACACGAGATTGTTGATCAGCACCACCGAGATGAAGCCCGCCAGAAGCGTGTAAACGATATCCATCCTGTCGCTCCTTCACCCACGTTTTCTGACGATAAGATTCATGGCGCCAAGCACGAACCCGAAGGTGAGAAACGCTCCCACCGGCATGCCCATCGCGGCCCAGGGGACATAGCCTTTCGGCAGCACGGCGATCTCGAAGAGCTTGCCCGATCCGAGCAGCTCGCGGGTGCTAGCCAGGATGCACAGGGCCAGCGTGAATCCCGCTCCCATCGCCAGCGCATCCACGACGCTTAGCAGCAGTTTGCTCTTGCTGGCCCTGGCCTCGGCCCGCCAGATGATGATGCAGTTGACGATGATCAAGGGCACGTAGGGTCCGAGGGCCTCGCTCATTCTCGGCTGGTACGCCCGCAGGAACAGGTCTGCGATGGTCACGAACGTGGCAATCGTCAGCGTGAACATGAGGATGCGGACGTGGGGCCGGAGGCTGTTGCGCATCAGGCTGACCATGACGTTGCTGCATACCAGCACGAAGATAACGCACAGCCCCATCGTCACAGCCGGCTTCAAGGCAGCCGTCACCGCCAACGTCGGGCACGTGCCCAAGACCACCCGGAACACCGGGTTCTCCCGCCACAGTCCCGCGAAGATCGCGCCTGCATAGATGCCTGTCTGCCCGTCAGGGTTTGTTGCCATCGCCGATCATCCCTTTCTGCCCCAGTTGCTCTTGGACTTGTGGAAGATAGTGATTGAACGCGTCGATGACGGCGGTGCTGCTGATCGTCGCGCCGGTGATCGCCACGATCGTCGAGTCGATCTGGGCTGGATTGCCGGCGGTGACGAGCGTGAAGCGTCCTGCCGGGGCTCCGGCAAACTGGTCGCGGAAGTACGTCCCCTTGATCTGATCGCCGAAATTGGGTGTCTCGTTGCTGAAAAGCACCCTGTAACCGGCAACGGCCTGGGACTTGCCGTCCACAGCCACCACGAGATCAATCTTGTCCGCGAATCCGTAGCCGGTGATAGTGAAGACCCAGCCGACCGTATGGTCCCCGGTCACGGCCTGGTAGATGGGCATGTCTTCGGTCTTGCCGCCCGACGTCCCGATCTTGAGAGGCTCAGGCAGGAGCACGAAGTCCTCTGCCTGTGGCAGCAGGCTCTTGGCCAGGTCGGTGAACTTCTCGATACGGTTCTGCTCGATCCGCGGCGCCAGTGCCGCATCCGTTACGGCGATCAGCAGCCCGAAAAAGAACGACGCGATGATGAGCAGCCAACTCTCCTGCAGGAAGTGCTTCAGCCTGCTATGCATGTTGGGATTTGCCTCCCACCGGCACGGGCCGGAACAATCGATCGATCAGGGGTGTCATGCCATTCATCAGAAGCACGGCAAACATCACGCCTTCCGGGTACTTGCCGACGATGCGGATGAGCAGCGTGATCGCTCCCACGCCGGCGCCAAAGAGCCACATCCCGCGGACTGTCACCGGGGCCGTGACGGGATCGGTGGCGATGAAGAACGCCCCGAGAAGCAACGCGCCGCTGGTCAGATGATAGAACGGCTGCATGTAGGCGTTCGAGTCGATCCAGTAGGCAATCCCGGCAAATACGAAGGCAGCCACAATCGCGGCGAGCGAAATGTGAATCGAGATGGTCCGCCTGATGAGCAGATACAGTCCACCGAGTAGGATGGCGATGGCGCTGGTCTCGCCGAGAGACCCGCCCACGTTGCCGGCGACCGTCCGGAGGAACTGCCGCTGACTGTAGGTCCGCGCGCCGGCCTGATCCTTGATGGCGGTCTTGCTCCATGCCAGCGGCGTCGCCTGAGTCGTGTCGTTGACGGTGTTGTTCGGCCCGATCTCCGACAATCCGTTCCGCATCGTCGCCGGTACCGTCCAGGTGGTCATGAGCAGGCCGAACGAGACAGTGAGAAAGGCCCGCCCAACCATAGCGGGATTGAAGACATTCGCACCCAGCCCGCCGAACGCCATCTTGCCCACGATGATGGCAATCCCCGCGCCGATGGCGGCGGTCCAGAAAGGCAGGGCGGGCGGCAGGGACAGGGCCAGGATCACGCCCGTGACGACCGCACTGAGGTCGCCGATCGAAGTGGGCTTCTTGCGAAACCAGTCCCAGATCCATTCGGCGGCGACGCAGCATGCGCTGCAGACGGCGATCAGTGCGAGTCCTCTCACTCGGAAGTAGATGCCCGCGGCGACGACGGCAGGCACAAGACCGATGAGGACATCGAGCATGATCCGCCGTGTCGATAACGGCTGGCGGATATGGGGAGCGAAAGCAACTGTGACATCCTGGGGCATATAGTCAATCCTCGGTTATCCCTTGCGTGGGACCGGGCGGGAATCAACCCGGCATCTTCTTTTTCTGCCGGGCACGGAGTATTTTGCCGGTCTTGATATAGCCGGTCAGGTCGATCTTTGCCGGACAGACGTAGCTGCAACAGCCACACTCAATGCAGGCGCTGATGTAGTGGCTCTCCGCCACGTCCATCAGATTGTTCTTCACGGCGTGCGCAATCCGGGTGGGGTTGAGATTCTCCGGACAGGCCCGCAGGCACCGGCCACAACGGATGCAAGGCGTCTGCGAGGGCCCGAATCCCGCGATGCCGGCCTGCTGTTTCGTCAACACTGTCACGGCCCCGCTGGCCTTGGAGGTCGGCGTGCTCAGATCGGCGATAGCGATGCCCATCATCGGCCCGCCCAGGATGACCTTTGCCGCCTGGTCTGTGATTCCGCCGGAATGGGCGATCAAGGCTTCGACGGGCGTCCCCAGAGGCACGTAGTAATTGCCCGGATTGGCGATCCCCTCGCCGGTGACAGTCACAACACGATGGGCAAGGGGCCGGCTACAGAGGACCGCGTCGGCGATTGCGGCCGCCGTGGCCACGTTATCGACCACCACCCCGATCGCCGGCGGGATGCCGCCGGTCGGCACGACCTTGTCCAGCACGGCCCGGATGAGCTGTCGCTCGCCGCCCTGTGGGTACTTCGTCCGGACCGGCACGACTCTGACGCTCGTCGTCAGACCCATCGCGTCGAGTGCGGCATTCATCTTCTCGATGGCAGCGGGCTTGTTGTCCTCAATGGCGACAAAGACGTTCGAGGCGCCGCAGGCTCGTTGCGCCAGGCGTGTGCCGACGATGATCTGCTCGGTCCATTCGAGCATGATACGATAGTCGCACGTGATGTACGGCTCACACTCACAACCGTTGATGATCAGCGTGTCCTTGGGGACCTTCGGATCGGGCTGAATCTTGACGCTCGTCGGGAATCCTGCGCCGCCCATACCGACAATTCCCGCCTCGCGCACCAGGTCACAGATTTGCTCTGGCGTGTACCTGGCCGGGTCGAAGTCCCGCGGGACTGTGAAGACGGGCGGGCTTGGCTCCGACGCAGAGTCCACTTCGATCACCACTGCCAGGCTGCGACCAAGCACGGGATGAGACCGCAAGGCGATCTCCTTCACCTTGCCTGCCGCCGGCGCGTGAACCGGCGCACAGACAAAACCCTGGCACTGGCCGATCTTCTGTCCGGCCTGCACGACGTCGGCTTTCTTGACGACGGGCTGGGCGGCAGCGCCGATGTGCTGGCTGAGGAAGACGGCCAGCTCCTTCACGGCGGGCCCTGGCTGAATCGGCCTGTCGGCCGTCAGATGCTTGCTCTGCGGAGGGTGCACCCCTCCGGCGAAAGTCCTTTGTCCACGAACTGCCAACGCCATATCTCAATTCCGGATACTACTTGCCCCGACCGGCCCGTCTTGTGACCGCGTGGACGAACAGCATCAGAGCGGTGGTGACCGCAAGGGCGACAAGGAACGCGAGCGGCGTCTCGTATCGTGGGGTCACAACACCGCGCAGAAAGGCACCGCACGCGGCAAGCGTACCTGCGAAAGTCGCTATGGGCAGCAGGAACGCGATGAGGGCCTTGAAGGCCACAGAAGGTCCGCCGGTCTTGCCGACCTGCTCGTAGACCGTCGCGCATGTACGCGCCTCACTACAACCCTTACAGGCGTCCGGCTGTTCCATAGTTTTCACTACCACAGGCAGAAACCGCGAATTATAATCTGCCCCCAACGTTTTTCAACATCCAGCTTCAGGAATATTGCGTATGCTGAACCGAGGGATCATGCTCGTCCTGGCAGGGACGCTTGCTCTTTCAGCGGGGTGCCACGTCAATCCTGCTACGGGCGACGAGGAGTTGATGTTCTTCTCTGCGGACCAGGATGTCAGCCTGGGGCGGAAGTACGCCGCTCCTGTGGAGAAGGAGCTGGGCGGCCGAATCCCGGACGAGAACCTCCAGGGGTACATCAACGATGTGGGTCAGAGGATCGCCCGTGTCTGCGATCAGCCGGACATCTCGTACCATTTCACCGCTGTGGAGGAGAGAATGGTCAACGCCCTGGCCTTGCCCGGCGGCTACATCTTCGTCACGCGCGGACTGCTCAAAGAGATGAAGTCGGAAGGGCAGTTAGCCGCCGTGCTCGCCCATGAAGTCGGCCACGTGGTCGCCCGGGACACCATGGCCGCGCTGAGTCGTCAGTTGAGCATGACGGCGCTCGTGGCGGCAGCCGCCGTCAGCGGTGCGCCCGGCAGAGCGGTGGCCGCTGCGGACTTCGTCAGTGCCATGCTGTCTCTACAGTACAGCCGGGATGATGAGAGAGATGCAGACCTGACCGGCCTGTCGTACATGACCCATGCCGGGTACGATCCCAACGGCATCGTTGAGGCGATGCAGATTCTCGACGAGCTGCAGACTATCCGGCCCATAGAGTTCTTCTCCACCCACCCGAATCCGGAGAGCCGCATCACATATCTCCAGGAACGGATCGCCGATCGGTACTCCGGACTCGGCCCACTCAAAGAAGGCCAGCAGGAGTACGAAGAGGCTGTCCTCTCGAGGCTGAAGAAGCACACGAGCAGAGAAACCGTTAGCCCGAACTCAGCGGTCAAGCCGTAGCGAGAGCCTGCCCATGACCAGCGGTTCACGTGCCTCCCGGCATCACTGTTGCTGGTTCAGACGCGCCTTGCGCGAGTCCTCCGTCTTGCTGTGCTTGCACTTGGGACACCTGTCCTGGAAGTCGTTCGGGACGGAGCCTGTGAAGAAAATCTCGCCGCAGTTGGGGCACTTCTCGGCCTTGAAGACCATGTTCTTCCCACATTTCTTGCACGTCAGAGGCGGGGTGAACATCATGGCCGTTGCGCCACCGGCCTGGGCCTTCTCGTTAATGGCAGCGTAGTATTCCTTCTGACTGATCTCGTAGGCTGCATTGCAGGATTTGCACTTGACCCAGAACATCTCCGTGTCGCTGAGGGAGTCGATGCCCGAACCGCCGCCCCCAGACCGAGTCTTGACGAACACCAGCACAGCGATGAGGATGCAGGCGACAATGACAACGGCATAGATCACGTTCTTCATGACTCAAACCTCCCGAACTGTCAAACCACGATCATGAGGCGGCTCCACGCATTCCCGACGTGGGGCCCACCACACATACGTCACTGACCCAGAACGATACCGTGGCGTTATGGCGGTGTCAAACACTTGTTTCCTTTCCTGCGGAGTTCCTGGCCAGTTGCAGGATTCGGGCCGGCTCTTCAGGGAATCCGGTACGCGCG
The DNA here is from genome assembly GCA_016928975.1 of Sedimentisphaerales bacterium. The sequence goes on from JAFGJR010000161.1 coordinate 10,060, forward strand.
GACAGGTAGGCGGATTCGAGCACAGCCATGTTGTGGAGGCTCTCGGCGGCCGTAGTGATCAGAGTCGGTTCTTCCGGGTTCGTTATGCTTCGCGCGAAGCTGGCGAGCAACCGACGCATGGTGTCCGACTCATCCTGGCCATACTGCCACCGTTGGTTCTCCTGGCCCGTGCACGTGTTCAGCGTGACGAGGTTGTCTGTGACCGTCAGGAGGGCATCCTTGCCGTAGATCGTCAGGGACAACTCGTTCGGACCCACTTCATTGCGACGGGTGGCGGTGATATTGCCCACCAATGCGTCGGTGAACCGTAAGGAAACCACGGAGGTGTCCTCGGTCAAGTACGGCCGCCGCTGTTTGTCCGGAGCACCGTTCGTGTGGAGGGCGTACACCTGTTGCGGGACGGGGAAGCTCCACAGCATCTGGTCGATGATGGGGTAACAATCATGCATGAGAACACCACCTCCGGCCAGTTTCGGATCTGCATACCAGGACGGCCGGTCTGCGATGGCCACGCTGCAATAGCCGGTGATCAGGTAGATGTGTTCAATATGACCTTGCAGGATCAGCTCATGTGCGGTGATATAGCTGGGGTGGAACCGTGCGGGATTGGCGACAGCGAATCTGACTTTCTCGCTGTCGGCCATCTGGACGTACTCGCAGGCCTCCTCGAAGTTCCGTGCAGGCGGAGCCAGCTTGAGGATATTGAATTTCCTCTTGATAGCCGTCTTCAGATGCTCGCCGTAGGGGTGAATATCCGTGGCGAGCAGCAGACAATCGAGCTGGTTTTGTACGATCAACTGCCGATAGTCGGTGTACGCGTCACATTTGTACTTGGCAGCCGCCTTCTCTGCTTTCTGCGCATCCTGGTCGGCCACCGCCTTGATTTGAAAACAGCCCGCCCGCGACGCCGCGTCGAGAACGAGTCGGCCCCTCTGGTCAAGACCGAGTACAGCCGCCGTGAGACTTTCCATTGCCATGCATCGCGTCAATCCCGGTGGTTGCCGTTTCTGGGCGGTATGATGAAGTGCTCCGGCACGGGGAACTGCGAGCACAACAGCAGTACCTCCTTGCCCACCTGCTCAATGACTGATTCGTTGTCTACGTTCTCCGCCACCCTGTGGATGAAGGTGGCGACTTGCTGAGCTTCCTGCTCCTTGAAACCGCGTGTGGTGATCGCCGGCGTTCCGAGACGCAGGCCGCTCGGGTTGAACGGCGGCGCCGGATCGCCCGGAATCGTATTGTAGTTAGAGACGATGCGTGCACGGTCGAGAGCCTTGGCCAGCTTCTTGCCGGGGATGCCCTTGCTCCTCAGATCGATCAGGATCAGGTGATTGTCGGTCCCACCGGAGACGAGGTTGAAGCCGTATTCGAGCAGTTTCTCTGCCAGGGCTCTGGCATTTTTGACGATCTGCCTGGCATAGGCGACGAACTCCGGCGTGTCGGCCTCCGCCAGTGCCACGGCAATCGCCGTCAGCGTGTGCATGTGCGGGCCGCCCTGTAGACCCGGAAAGACGGCCCGATCCACCTTGTCGGCGTGCTCGGCCTTGCACAGCAGCATGCCGCCGCGGGGGCCTCGCAGAGTCTTGTGGGTGGTCGTCGACACGATATCGGCATAAGGGACCGGGCTCTGGTGAATCCCTGCGACCACAAGACCGGCGATATGGGCGATGTCGCTGACATGGTACGCCCCGACCTCTTTGGCGATCTCGCCGAATGTCTTGAAGTCGATGGCCCTCGGATAGGCGGTCGCCCCGGAAATGATGATCTTCGGGTGGTGCTGCTTGGCCAGATCGCGGATCAGGTCAAAGTCGAGCCTGCCGGTCTCCGTGTTGATCGTATACGACACGGAGTTGAAGAATTTGCTGGTCAGCGAGACTTTCCATCCGTGGGTGAGGTGTCCTCCGTGCACGAGCGACATGCCCATGATCGTGTCATGTGGCTCAACAAGAGCTGAGTACGCGGCCAGGTTGGCCACCGACCCGGAGTACGGCTGCACATTCGCGTGATCGGCCTTGAAGACTTTTCTCGCTCGGTTCTGCGCCAGTTTCTCGATCAGATCGGTGACCTGTTGCCCCTCGTAGTACCTCTTGCCGGGATACCCCTCGGCGTATTTGTTCGTCAGACAGCTTGACGTAGCCATCATGACCGCCCGGGACACGTAGTTCTCCGACGGGATCAGTCGGATGACCCCGCTCTGCCGGGCTTCTTCCTGTCGTATGAGCTCGTAGATCTGCGGATCGTACTGCTCAAGAGCTGTCCTCATGATGTTTCTCCCTATGCAAACAGGCGGCACGTATGGCCTGCCATGGCGGTCGAGGTCAGATAACAACAGCGGGCTCTTATATCACGGCGGACCTGTTTCCACAAGTATTTCTTCATTGACAAAATCGGAGCGGACAATATGATAGAGAAGGATACATCATTCGAGTGGACAACGACTTAACGCTATGCCACAGCCAAACGCTCAAGTGCAGGCCCAGGCCAGAGCTTTCTTCGAACGAGCTCGTCAGGCCACAGAGGCGGGGGATTATGAGCAGGCTCTCGATGCGTACCTCCAGGGCATTCGGATTGCGCCGGATGCCGTCTCGGAAGGTCATATCGAGCTGCGCGTCCTGGCTCTGCGCCGCCAGCAGCAAGGCGGGGCCAAACCCTCGGCGGCGGAGGCCGCCCAGCGTCTGGCCGAGGGACAGACGCCCTTGGAGAAGATGCTGAATGCCGAGCACTTGCTCGCCAGGGACCCGGAGAACCTGGTGTATGGTGAGGCCGTTCTGCGAGCCGCCGTGGCCGGTGGATACCGGGATGCCGCCGGTTGGATGGCGGACCTGATGTTCCTGGCAAACAACAATGCCAGAAAGCCTTCCGTTCCTTTGTATATCCTCTTGAAGGATTCGTATGCATCCATCGGTCAGACCGACCGTGCGGCGGCCGCCTGCCAGCGCGCGCTGCGTCTGAAGCCGGACGACGAGAAACTGGCGGCCGATTTCAAGCAACTCAAGGCGAAGCTATCTGCCGGCGGGCGCAGGCTCACGCGGCACGCGGTTCATCACCCCGGCGAGTCGGGCAGGGCCAAACCCGAGAAGACCGGCGCGGCGGCAGGCGATCCCGACGCGCTCGCGGACAATGCGCCGCAGGAGGCCGAGGCGGATCCGGCTCTGGCCAAAGCCCAGTCGTTTTTCGAGAAGGCCAAGGCAGCGGCCGAGAGCAAGAATTACGATTACGCGATTGAGATGTACCTGCAAGGGCTTCAGCACGCCCCGGAGGCGCTGGAGGAGGGCCATCTGCCCCTGTGTGAGTTGGGCCTGCAACGCCGAGGCAAAGGGGGCAAGAAACCGTCGATGATGGAACGCGTCAAGCGGCTGCGAGGCAAGAACCCGCTCGAAGCGATGCTCAACGCCGAGTATTTGTTTGCAAAGGATCCGGACCATCTGCCGTACGCCGAGGCCATGCTCAAAGCGGCCGTCGAAGGCGGCTACGGCAAAACGGCTCACTGGATTGCCAACCTGATCTTCCAGACGAACAATGCGTTGGAGAGACCATCCCTGCACACGTATCTCCTGTTAAAAGACTCCTATGCCGCACTTGGGCAGTATGATAAGGCCGTGGTCGCCTGTCAGCGTGCGTGCCGGATGAAGCCGCAAAGCAAGGAACTGGCGGATGAATGCAAGAACCTCTCCGCCGAGCTAACGATGTCCAGGGGCAAGTACGACGTGACCGGCGACTTCCGCCAGTCCATCAAGGATCGCGATACCCAGGCCAAGCTCTATTCGCAGGATCGCACTGTCAAGACGGAGGACTACCGTGTGTCGGCCGTGGAGGATGCCAGGAGGGCATACGCCCGCGACCCGGAACAACCACGACACGTCTTCACTCTTGCTGACGCCCTGGCGGACCTGGAGACCGACGCGGCGGAGAACGAGGCGATCCAACTGCTGGAGGATGCCCACGAGACACAGAATGACTTCAAGTTCAAGGAGAGAGCGGGCCTGCTGAAGATCCGGCAAACCAAGCGAAAACTGCGGGAAGCGAGGAAACGGCTCGATGCCCACCCGGGAGATGCAAAAGCCAAGGCCAGGGTAGAGGAGATGGTCGCCTCGCTCAACGCCGTCGAGACGGAGCACTATCGGCTCTGTGTCGAACACTACCCGACCGATCTGGCGATGAAGTATGAGTATGCGGTCCGGCTGCTGCGAGCGAAGCGATACAATGAGGCGATTCCGTTGTTCCAGGAGGCTCATAAAGACCCCCGGCACAAGGTTCCTGCCATGGACAAGATCGGCTACTGCTTCTTCATGAAGGGCTGGTATGCCGATGCGGTGGATGTCTTTCTGCGGGCAATTGAATCCTACGAAATAAATGATGATGCAATTGCCAAGGACCTGCGGTATAATCTGGCCCGCGCATACGAAGAGCAGGGTGAAAAAGAAAGAGCCCTGGACGTGTATCGCAAGATCGCACAATCGGACTTCGGCTACAAAGACGTCAGCGAACGGGTGGACCGGCTCCGGGCGGAGCCGAAGTAGACCGGTCCGAAGATGTGAGAGTCGCTGTGGTAGGGCCGTTTGTCCCAGGTGGCTGCCGTGGGTCAACCTCTCAGCACGTGAGATTAGATAGTGATGTAACGATATTCAGGAGAACGAAGTGGCACATTCGCTGTCAGCGAAGAAGAGAGTGAGACAGAACACCAAGCGGCGTGTCATCAACCGCGCTCGAAGAAGCCAGGTCAAGACCCTGATCCGGCACTTCGAGGCGACCGTGGGCCAGGGGGACGCCAAAGCGGCGGCCGAGCAACTGCCTGCCATCGCCCGAAAGCTGGACAAGGCAGGCGGTACGAGCACGATGCACAAGAAGACGGCGGCCCGCAAGAAGTCGCGTCTGGCGAAGAGGCTGAACGCCCTGAAGGCCAAACAGATCACACCTGCCTGATCGCGCAAGCCGCAGCGCCTATCTCGCCCGCGTGTTGCCGTCGGGAGTAAGGACAACACACGAGATGAAGGATCAGCAGCACTCAGTTGGTTGAAGCATCGACTGGGTGCTGCTTTCATTGGTGAACCATGCCAGAGGTATACAAGGATCGGATCCTCAAGTTCCTGAAGCACCCCGAGTACCAGCCGCTGAAGCTGGCTCAACTGGCCCAGTCTCTGGGCGTGGATTCCGACGCCTATTCGCAGTTCAAACAGGCGTTCGAGACGTTGCGCCAGGCGGGGCACGTCATTATCGGGGCTGGGAACCTGATCACGCTGCCGGCCATGGCCGGCCAGGTGGTCGGCCAGTTCCGAGCCAACCCGAAGGGCTTTGGTTTCGTCGTGCCCCTCGAACCCAACGCACATGGCGATCTATTCATCCCGCCCGACGACACCGGCGATGCAATGACCGGCGACATCGTGCTGGCCAAGGTCAAGCGACGGGGAAGACGTGGGACGGAAGCACGCTACAGCGGCGAGGTTCTCCAGGTGCTGGAGAGGGCGAACAACCAGTTCGTCGGCACACTGGTGCGTCACCCCGATGCCTGGCTGGTGCAGCCGGACGGGAGTGGTTTTGTCGAGCCGATCGTCGTGGAGGATGTCACGGCCAAGGGCGCTCGGGAGAAAGACAAGGTCGTCGTCGAGATTCTCACTTACCCGACGGAGCGATACCTGGCACGGGGCGTGATTCTCCGAGTGCTCGGACGGGCGGGGCAGTACGACGCGGAGATCGAGTCGATCATCCACCAGTACCATCTGCCGCAGGATTTCAATGCCGATTGCCTGGAGCAGGCGCGTCACGCGGCGGCGGCGTTCGCACCGGAGTTGCCCGATGGCCGTGAGGACATCTCGGGCAAAGTGATCATCACGATCGATCCGCCCGAAGCGAAGGATTTCGACGATGCGATCAGCCTGGAGACGGATTCGCAAGGTCGGTGGGTCCTGGGTGTGCACATCGCCGATGTCAGCCATTTCGTCACGGTGGGCTCGCCTCTGGATGAGGAGGCGGCGCTGCGCGGCAACAGTGCGTATCTGCCGGGGCGCACGATCCCCATGCTGCCGGAGGTGCTCAGCAACGGCGTCTGTAGTCTCCAGCCCGACCAGCCGCGGTTCGTCAAGAGCGCGTACATCACGTACGACGATCACGGCCGGGTGATGTCACGCCGCTATGCCAACAGCGTCATCCGCTCCCGGGCGCGCCTGACGTACGAGCAGGCGGACCGCATCCTCAAGGGCCATACCAAGGGGATGAAACGGGAAGTGATCGAGCTGCTGCGCGGCATGGAGTCGCTGAGCCGGCGCATTGAGGCCCGGCGGCGAGAGCAGGGCATGCTGCACCTGGACCTGCCGGAGATCGATCTCGTTTACGATGAATCCGGTCGGGTTGCCGACGCGCATCCGGCCGACACGAGCTATCCCCACACGATCATCGAAATGTTCATGGTGGAGGCGAATGAGGCGGTGGCCTCGCTGCTCGACCGCCACAATGTACCATTCATGCGGCGGATTCACCCGGAGCCGGATGCGCTGAGCCTGAAGAACCTCGCCAGGCTGCTATACGCGATGGGCCTGCCCATCCCGCGCAATCCAACGCGTAAGACGATTCAGGACCTGCTCGAATCGGTCCAGGGGAGCGATCAGTCGCTGGCCGTCAATCTCGTCGTGCTCAGGAGTCTCGAAAGGGCTCAATACGCGCCGCTGAGCATCGGGCATTATGCTCTTGCCTCGACGCACTACTGCCATTTCACCAGTCCCATCCGTCGGTACGCCGATTTGCTTGTCCACAGGCTGCTACAGTGCCACCTGGAAGGCAGCATGGAAATTGCCAAGCGGACGGCGGCCGGGCAGGATCTGGGCGAGGTGGGCAGGCGTCTGACGTTCACTGAACAACGGGCGGAGGATGCGGAGAAAGAGCTGACGACCGTGCTGGTCCTCCAGATGTTCACCAAGCGGATCGGTGAGGAGCTGGATTGCGTTGTCACCGGGCTGACGGGGTTCGGCGTCTTTGCCCGGTCGCAGAAATTCGGAATCGAGGGCTTGATCCGCCTGGAGGATCTCGGGCCGGACCACTGGCAGTACAACCAGAAGGCCCAGTGCATCATGGGACGAACCTCGGGCCAAGCGGTACGTCTGGGCCAGTCGATCCGGGTGCATGTCGCTTCGGTGAATGTCCCGGCCCGGCAGTTAAACCTCACGCCGGTCGAGCCCCTTGGCAAAACCGGCCGCAAAGTCCTCAAAAAACGCGAAAAGGGAAGGCGCAGAGCCAAGAGATAGCAGTCAATTCCTGTTGCGGGACGCGTCGGTTTCTGCTACAATATGGAGGTCTAGGGGGTCTATTTGGAGTAGAGGGTTCGTCTTGAAGGAGAAGAACATGCGGCGGGCTCTGCCTGTGCTGCTACTTCTGTTGACTTGCTCGGTTCCCACAAGTGGCCAGGACTTGGCATCCACGGTGATCTACGTGGATGATGACTCACGCAGCGATCCAGGACGTTGGGACCCAAGTGTAAGTGATCCATGCGAAAACGGGACAGTCGCTCATCCTTTCGACGCGATTCAGGAAGCGATTGATGCGGCCGTGGATGGGGCAACGGTCTTCGTACAGTCCGGGAGGTATTGCGAAACGGTCGATCTGCTCGGCAAGCGCATTACCCTGACGGGGTTCGATCCGAACCATCCTGGCTTTGCGATGTGGCCCGTCCTCGACGGTCTTGCGTCCGGACCCGTGGTGAGTTTCACGCACGGTGAAGACGCCGACTGCGTATTGTCCGGTCTTGTTATCACGGGAGGCTTTAGCCAGTCTACCGGGGCGATCCTGTGTTCTTCGAGCAGTCCGACTATCGCCCACTGTCTGATCATAGGAAACCGGGCGCCCGACGCCAACGGAGCGGCCATATGCTGCATGGGCAGCAACGCGACATTTATCAACTGCACCATCAGCGGTAATCGGGCAGGCCCAGGCGGAGCGGCTCTGCGTCTAATTGACAGCAATGCTGCCGTGATCAACTCGATTCTCTGGGGCAACGCGCCGGCGGAGATTCTGCCTGGTGGCACCTCGCGGCCTGCGATTCGTCATAGCGATGTGGCGGGCGGTTGGCGGGGACAGGATTGCATCGACGTCGATCCAATGTTCGCAGGTATCGGCGTATGGCTCGACCCTGATCTGGACGATCCCCACGCGAGGTGGCTCCAGGGCGATTATCACCTGCAATCGCAGATGGGCCGTTACCAGCCAGCGAGGGACGCATGGACGCAGGACCAGGCGACCAGCCCGTGCATCGATGCCGGTGATCCGTGCAGCCCGGGTGGCCCGGAGCCGTCTCCAAACGGCGGCGTGATCAATATGGGCGCCTATGGCGGCACGGTCGAGGCAAGCAAATCCTGGTCCGACGACCCGATCCACTTCCCCGATACGAACCTGAAGGCGGCGGTGGAAGAGGAGCTGTGGATGTCCGACCCGACGCCGGCGGACATGCTTGGCCTGGTGCGATTGATCCAGCCCAATTCATACGTGCGAGAAAGCGCGATCCGGGACCTTACGGGGCTGGAATACGCCGTCAACTTGCAGGAATTGAACCTCCGGTACCATGAGATCCGTGATATCTCGCCGCTGTCGGGGTTGAGCGGTTTGCGGACGGCAGTTCTTCTGGGCAACCGCATCAACGATCTGGCTCCACTATCAGGGCTGAGCGACCTGGAGACGCTGGACCTCGAGCAGAACGAGATCGAGGACATCTCGGCTCTGTCGGGGCTGAGCAGTCTGCGATCCGTGGGTCTTCACAGGAACTTCATCTCGGACATTCAGCCTCTGCTGACCCTGACCGGTCTCGCGTGGATCGACCTTCGTGCCAATCCGATGAATCGCGAGGCCTACGATACATGCCTGCCGCAGATTCAAGCGAACAACCCGGGCGTTACGCTGCTCTACGATGCATTCTTCACCGGCCGGCTGGCGATCTCGTCCACGCCGGGGGGATCGGTCGTCCGCCCGGGCCAGGGCGTGTTCACGTGTGAATTCTATGAGGTCGTCGTGCTCGAAGCGAAAGCCGACCCGGGTTTCGAGTTCGTCGGCTGGTCCGGCAGTTGCTCCACGCAGGACAATCCGCTGGAGTTGACGATGGACCAGGACTACGACTTGCAGGCCAATTTCCAGAGCACGGATCTGCCTTGACGACGCGGCCGACGAACAAGAAGGCCGGCCGGCTCGTTATAGTAGGAACATGAGCGCACGCGACATGTCCTGACGGAGGTCAGGATCACCTGCCCATAGCGTACTTGTGCCGAGATCATCGCCGCGTGCGCCTGGGGGCTTCCTTGACATCCTCCCCTGATTCTGCCATACTGGCCGCCGGAATGGAGGGCGGTTGGACGAGATACATCGTCGTGGGCGTCTGTACCAAGATGAGTGGAGCTCTGCAAGACATTGGAGATTTGGAGCACAGGGAATGGCCTTCGACAAGGTAAGCAAGGTGCTCTTGAAGGTCTTTGGCTCGCGCAACGAGCGCCTGGTCAAGGCGTATTCGACGGTGTCGCGGGAGGCTGGGGCCTTCGAGGACGAGCTCAAGCAGTTGGATGACGAGGCGCTGAAGGCCAGGACGGCGCAATTCAAGGAGGCCCTGGCTTCCGGCAAGAGGCCGGAGGATATCCTGCCCGAGGCCTTTGCGGTCGTGCGCGAGGCGGCTCGCCGTACGGTCGAGATGCGCCACTTCGACGTGCAGATCGTCGGCGGAAATGTCCTGTATGACGGCAAGATTGCGGAGATGGCCACCGGCGAAGGCAAAACGCTCGTTGCTACGCTTGCGGTCTATCTCGTACATCTGACGGGACGCAAGGTTCACATCATCACGGTCAACGATTACCTGGCCAAGCGCGACGCTGAATGGATGGGGCCGATCTATCGCGCCCTGGGGCTGACGGTGGGCGCGATCCAGGCCGACATGGATACCTCCGGCGATGATCGCCGCAACCAGTATCAGTGCGACGTCACCTACGGCACGAACAACGAGTTCGGCTTCGATTACCTGCGTGACAACATGAAAGTGGCGATCGAGCACATGGTGCAGGGCCCACTGCAGTACGGCATCGTCGATGAGGTGGACTCGATTCTCATCGATGAAGCGAGGACGCCGCTGATCATCTCCGGTCCTGCGTTTGACGACGTCTCCCGATACAAGAGAGCCGACCAGATCGCCCGCCAGTTGCTTGGCCTCCAGAGTGGTTACGATCGCATCAAGGCACAAGTGGACGCCGCCCAGCGCAAGATCGCCAACGCGCAGGGCGAATTGGCGGAGGCCAAGCGTGACAAGGACAGCGCTCGTATCGAGAAAGCTCAACAGGTCATCGAGAAGCTGGAGCAGGAGCGGCAAAACGCAGACGCGAAGCTCACAGGGGCGACCCAGTATTACGAGGTCGAGTTCGATCACAAGCAGGTCCGCATGACCGACGCCGGCGAGAAAGCGGCCCAGGACCTGGCCGGGATGGGCTCATTCTACACGGGGACGAACATCGACTGGCCACACCTGCTCCAGCAGAGCCTCCGGGCTCACGTGGTCTATGAGAGGGAGAAAGACTACGTCGTCATGGATGGCAAGGTGATCATCGTCGACGAGTTCACCGGCCGGCTCATGCACGGGCGTCAGTGGTCGGATGGCTTGCACCAGGCCGTCGAGGCCAAGGAAGCCGTCCAGGTCAAAGAGGAGACACAGACCCTCGCCACGATCACCCTACAGAACTTCTTCAAGCTCTACGACCAGATCGCGGGCATGACGGGCACCGCGGCCACCGAGGGCGAAGAGTTCATGAGGATCTACAAGCTCGACGTGGTCGTCATTCCGACCAATCGGCCCTGTGTCCGCGACGACATGGAGGACGTTATCTACAAGACGATGCGTGAGAAGTTCAGCGCGATCGTCGAGGAGATCAACGAGATCAGTTCGGCGGGCCGACCGGTGCTCGTTGGAACCATCAGCATCGAGAAGAGCGAGGCGCTGTCCGAGGCTTTGACGAAGAAGTACGGACTCGAGCACGAGGTGCTCAATGCCAAGCAGCATGTGCGAGAGGCGCTGATTGTGGCCAAAGCCGGCCAGCAGCACCCGGGCCGTGACGGCAAGCCGAAAGGCAACGTAACCATCGCCACCAACATGGCCGGTCGCGGCACGGATATCAAGCTCGGCCCTGGCGTGGCCCAGATCGGCGGCCTGCACATCCTCGGCACCGAGCGCCATGAGGCCCGCCGTATCGACAATCAGCTTCGCGGCCGGGCCGGTCGGCAGGGCGACGCGGGCTCCAGTCAGTTCTTCCTGTGCTTTGACGACGACCTGATGCGCGTCTTCGCGCCGGAATGGACGGTCAAGGCCCTTTCGTGGATCGGGTGGGAGGAAGGCCAGCCGATCTACCACAAGAGGATCAGCAAGGGAATCGCCAAGGCCCAGAAGAAGGTCGAGGAGCGCAACTTCGAGATCCGCAAGAGCCTGCTCGAATACGACGAGGTGATGGACTACCAGCGGAAGATCTTCTAC
>JAFGJR010000162.1 GCA_016928975.1 Sedimentisphaerales bacterium
ACGGTGCCGTCCGGCGGTGCATTGACTTCATCGACACGCCAGTAGTAGGTTGTGCCAAATTCCAACCGTCCGGGCGGATCGTACGCGTTGGCATCCTGTCCCGGACTGACGAGCAGCGGGCTGCCCGCATCGGCGGTGTTGACGTCCGCGAACACCGTTCCGAGGTAAACATCATGCGCGACCGCGAACGGGCCCGGCGTCCAACTGAGCTCCGTCTCACGGGGGATATCGGATGCTTCATTTACGGGCTTGGGACCGGACGCGAGCTCGAGCGCCCCTCCCTCCATCAAGGCCGGAATCTCTTCCGCCGTCAGGGCCCTGTTGTATATCTTGATGTCATCGATCACTGCAGCGGCGCCATTCGTAGCGACGACACCGCCTCCGCCTGTCGCATAGCCGAAACGAGGGTTCGAAGCGAGAGTGGGAAAGCCGCCCAGATTGTCCGCTCTGGCAACCTCATCCCCGTTGAAGTACAGAATCCCGGCCCCGCCGCCGTATTGCCAAGTCGCTGCAACGTGGTACCACGTTCCGGCAGTGACGGCGTCAGCCGCGGTGATTCTGACGTTCTGGAAATCCGCGTCTCCCACGTCTTCAAAAAAGAAACCCAGATACGCAGCGGTCATAACGTCGTGAACGGATCCCTTACTGATGAAGAAGTAGATGCCGCCCGCGCTGGCGTCGAAGAGCCGGTAGTCAGATGAGTCCGTACCATCCCAGTCCGGCCTGAACCAGAATCCCACCGTACCGGCCTCGGTGAGGATACCCGGGATCGCTACGTAGGCTTCGCTACCATCGCAGTGAACACCGCCTCCATACAAGCCGGGCGTCCACAGGGCGGTCCCATTCAGAGTACCGTCGTTCCCATTGCCGCTGGCGTCCGAAGCGACGGTCCCGCTCGTTTCGTCCAACCGCCACCAGCCGATGAGGCTTGGATCGACAGCCGCCGCCCAGCTCGCCCCGGACCAACCCAGAACCACCCCCACAATCAGAAGAACCGAGTATTCTCTTCGCATGATCGTCCTCCTTCCAGCAGTAGACACATCTGCACCATTGGTCGTGGGCGGCAAATCGACAACCTTTTTGCCCTGGCCCGCCGACCACGACGACTAATCTTCGGCATGCAGACCCAGACCATTCCACGAACCCGAAGGCCAACGACCAGCGCGCAACCGCCCGGGGGTTGCGTGTTTGCCTCCAAGTTCACGTAGACTTTTACGGGAGCATTGTCGGTTTTGCGGGGGGCAGACTCAACCTCATAGCTGCACAACAAATCGTCATTTGGTGCGAAGGCCGGCCATCTCACTCCGACAGATGGCACTTGCGGTACTGGAGAGGGGTCATGCCCATGTCTTGTTTGAAGTACCGGGCGAGGTTCTTCATGTCCGCGCAGCCCAGTTTGGAGGCGATTTGCGCAATCGACAGGTCCGTGGTGACCAGGAGGCGGGCCAGCCGGTCCACGCGGACACGTTTGACTTCCTCATGCACCGAGCGTCCGAGCGTCTTGGCGAAACGGTCGTACAGACTCCGGCGCGACAGGGCAATCGCCTTGACGATGTCATCGACCTGTACCAACTCGTGATGGGCGCGGGCGTGGATGAAACGCAGCGCTTCCCGCACATAGCGGTCGCTGACGGCAAAAACATCGGTAGACTGCCGCGTCACGACGTGGCTGGGCAGGCCGATCACCGCGCGATCCGGCACCGCCCGACCGGCCATGAGCTTGTCCAGCAGGGCCGCGGCTTCGTAGCCTGCCTTCTCGGAGCTGACCGCGATGCTGGAGAGGCGCGGCATCGCCAGGTCACAGATGAGGTCGTCGTTGCCCATGCCGAGGATGGCGACCTGTTCGGGCACGTGCAGCCCTCCGATCCGGCACGCCTCTACGACATACTGGCTGCGGTCGTCATTGGAGGCCATCAGGCCCACAGGCTTCGGCAGGGACTTGAGCCAGTCGACCAACACCGCCTGCTCGCGCACCCAGGAGGACCGTGACGCCAACATGCGTCGCTCGTATTCATAGTAATGCGCCTCGTAGCCGGCCTCACCGACGGCCTGGCAGAAGCTACGGCCGCGATCGCGCGACCAGTAGTACAGATCGCCGAACCCGCAGTAGGCGAAGTGCCGAAAGCCGCGGCGCAACAGATAGTCAGCCGCCATGCGGCCGATAGCCCGATCGTCGCTGACGATGTTCGGCACGCCGGCAAACGGCTCGGTGTAGGGAGCGACGATGACGGGAATGCCCGTGGCGAGAATCTCATCAATCTGATCGCGCCGCGTCTGCTCGCGGACAATGGCGCCTTCGGCGCCCAACTCCAGGAGCGGCTTGATCGAAGCTTCGCGCACCGAACGGTCCCAAGGGAACGGCGCGGGCCGGTGAAAGATCCAGGGGCCGTGGGCACACGAGTATTTGGCTATCCCGCGCAGGATCGAGCGCCCATAGGCCCGCGATGTCTCGATCATGAGCAGGATTCTGCGCTGTTCGGTCATGGTTACTCCTGAGCGTTCCACGGTCGCGCCTATTGACAGGTTACCATCGGGGGCGAGACCAATCCACCCCAAAAACCAGCCGTGATCTTCCTTGCCAATGTACTGTGGTGCGAGGCATTTGGGTTGAATGCACGCCGCCGAACAGGTAACCTGGCATCCGGCACTGCTGTGATAGGCATTTGGAAGGTATTCTCATGATTGGCGGTCCCAGAGAAACCAAACCGTTGACTGAAGAGTATGCACGCACCTTCGCGGCCGTCCTCGTTCTCGGCCCTTGTCTGGCCGTGCATGCAGCGTGGCAGCCGGCAGCCGGTCCCTTGATGACGAGGTGGGCCGCGGACGTGACGCCGGACAACGTCCATGCCGAGTATCCAAGACCGCAGATGGTGCGCAACGCTTGGCTGAACCTCAACGGCCTCTGGGACTACGCGATTCGCCCCAAGGACGAGGCGCAGCCGCAAACCTTTGACGGACAGATCCTCGTTCCGTTTCCGGTCGAGTCAGCCCTGTCGGGCGTGATGAAACCGGTCGGGCCGGGCAACCGCCTCTGGTATCGCCGCAGCTTCACGATTCCCACCGGCCGGCCCTGGGACTCAGGCCCGATGCGCATCCTTCTCCATTTCGGCGCCGTCGACTGGGACACGACCGTCTGGGTCAACGGTAAGCAGGTCGGCGCCCACAAAGGTGGTTACGATCCCTTTACGTTCGACATCACCGACGCCTTGCAGGACAGCGGGTCCCAGGAGATCGTCCTGTCCGTGTGGGACCCCACCGACGCCGGCACGCAGCCGCGCGGCAAACAGGTCCGCGACCCCAACGGCATCTGGTACACCGCCGTCACCGGCATCTGGCAAACGGTCTGGATCGAGCCGGTCACAGCCATCTATATCAAGTCCCTGAGCATGACGCCGGACATCGACGCGGGCATTCTCCGCCTAGACGTGGAAATCGGCGGCACTCCATTCGACGTGGATACACTCGCTATCGTCGCGCAGCTTCCGGGCCCGCTTCCGCCGGAATCACAGCCCGGCGAGAGGCAGATAGGCATCGCTCAGGCCGCGCTCGGGCAAACACTGGAGATCGTGCTCAAAGACCCCAACCTCTGGTCGCCGGACGCGCCGAGTCTTTACGACCTGGACGTGGCACTCTGCGAGGAGGCAGGCAGGGCCGTCGCCCCGCCCGGGGTAGTGGTCCGGTTCGTTTCCATCGACCGGGTCCGCACGTACTTCGCCATGCGCAAGATCGAAGTCAAGAAGGACGAGGCCGGCATCAATCGCCTGTTCCTGAACAACAAGCCACTGTTCCAGTATGGCCCGCTCGATCAGGGCTGGTGGCCGGACGGGCTGTACACCGCGCCGACCGACGAGGCGCTCAGGTACGACATCGAAGTCACCAAGAAGCTCGGTATGAACATGGCCCGCAAACACGTCAAGGTCGAGCCGGACCGTTGGTACCACTGGTGTGACAAGCTTGGCCTGCTCGTCTGGCAGGACATGCCCAGTGGCGACGGATACACTGGCAGTAGCGATCCCGACATCCAGCGCTCGCCCGAATCCGCCCGGCAGTTCGAGAAGGAGCTGGCCGCGATCATCGCGAGTCGGCGCAACCATCCCAGCATCGTCATGTGGGTCCCTTACAACGAGGGGTGGGGACAATGGGATACCGCGCGGATCACGAACTGGATCAAGGAGCTTGACCCGACGCGCCTCGTCGACAACGCCAGCGGCTGGGCCGATCGCGGCGTCGGCGACGTCCGCGACATCCACGCATACCCCGGCCCGGGGGTCGCCCGCCTGGAGGACAAGCGCGCCGTCGTGCTCGGTGAATTCGGCGGTTTGGGCCTGCGGATCGAGGGTCATACCTGGCAAGACGAGCAGAACTGGGGATACCGCAGCTTCGCCTCGGCCAGGGAACTCACCGACGCTTACCTCGCCGTCATCCGCAAGCTGCGCCCGATGACGGGCGAGCAGGGTCTGGCCGCGGCGGTCTATACGCAGACGACCGACGTTGAAATCGAGGTCAACGGCTTGATGACGTACGACCGGGCACTGATCAAGATGGACACCGACAAGGTGCGTGCGGCCAACAGGAGGCTGCACCTGCCGCCGCCAGGCGTTGAAACGGTTGTGCCCACTTCCCGCGACGAAGGTCAGATGTGGCGGTACACCACGACACAGCCGGCGGACGGTTGGGAGCAGGCCGACTTCGACGATTCCGGCTGGAAGACGGGCACCGCAGGTTTCGGCACTGAAGGTACGCCGGGGGCCGCCATCGGGACGAGATGGGACACGCCGGATATCTGGATTCGTCGCAGTTTCGATCTCGACGATGCCGACCTCGACGAGCCGTGTTTGTCCATCCACCACGACGAAGACGTCGAGGTCTACATCAACGGTGAATCGGCAGCGACGGTCTCAGGCTACACCACGGACTACGAAGTGTTGCCCCTCAGCGCTGCCGGCAAGGCAGCGCTGAAACCGGGCAAGAACCTCATCGCCGTCCACTGCCGCCAGACCGGCGGCGGCCAATACATCGACGTCGGCCTCGTCGAAGTCAAAGAACGATCCGAGAGATAGGCAAGCCCAAACGCAGGCTGCTCGCCGCGTGTGTTCCTCGAAGGTTGACAGGCGCGGATCGCTGCGTAAGATAGGCTCACAGTGTGGTGAAAACGGTGACTCATGCCGGCGGGCGCGGTTGAACGCGTCCAGGCCGTGTCACGAATCTTGGCATCTTCTTGGTAAGGGGATAGGAACATGGCACTACTGTTGGGATACGACGTCGGCAGTTCTTCGGTCAAAGCGAGCCTTATGGACGCTCAGACAGGCAAGCTCCTCGCGTCGGCAACGTCGCCGGACAAAGAGTTGGAGATCATCGCCAAGCAGGCCGGCTGGGCCGAGCAGCATCCCGACACGTGGTGGGAGCACGTCAAGCGCGCGACCGCGCAGATCAAGGGCAAGGCCCAGTTCAGTCCCGCTGACATCAAGGCGGTCGGGATCTCGTATCAGATGCACGGCCTCGTCTGCGTGGATAAGAAGCAGCAGGTGCTGCGGCCGTCGATCATCTGGTGCGACAGCCGGGCCGTGCAGATCGGCGCGAACGCCGCCAAGAAGATCGGCGCCGCCAAGTGTCTCAAACGCCTGTTCAACCTGCCGGGCAACTTCACCGCCTCCAAGCTCAAGTGGGTCAAGGACAATGAGCCGAAGGTCTACTCGAAGATCCACAAGATGATGCTGCCGGGTGACTACATTGCCATGAAGATGACGGGCGACATCAAGACTACGCCGTCGGGCCTGTCCGAAGGGATCATGTGGGACTTCGCAGCCGACGAATTGGCCGAGTTCGTGCTGAAGAATTACGGCGTCTCGACCGATCTCGTGGCCGAGACGGTCCCGACATTTTTCGTTCAGGGCGAGCTGACCTCGGCCGCGGCGAAGGAACTCGGGCTGGCGGCCGGGACTCCGGTCAGCTACCGCGCGGGCGACCAGCCCAACAATGCGCTGTCGCTGAGCGTGCTCAAGCCGGGCGAGATCGCCGTGACCGCCGGCACTTCGGGCGTGGTCTATGGCGTCACCGACAAGAAGAACTACGACAAAAAGTCACGCGTCAACGTCTTCGTCCACGTCAACCATTCCCCGAAGAAACCGCGCTACGGCGTCCTGCTGTGTCTCAACGGCACGGGCATCCTCAATAGCTGGCTCAAGCACAACGTCGCAGGCAAGGGAATCGATTACCCGCAGATGAACGACCTGGCCGCGACCGTGCCGGTGGGTTCCGAGGGCCTGGTCATCCTGCCCTATGGCAACGGGGCCGAACGCACGTTGGAGAACCGCAACATCGGCGCGTCGGTGCATGGCTGGAATTTCAACATCCACAAGCGGGCCCATTTCCTGCGGGCCGCCCAGGAGGGCATCGTCTTCGCCCTGAATCACGGCCTGGAGATCATGCGCGACATGGGCATCAAGCTCAAGACCGTCAAGGCCGGCAATGCCAACATGTTCCTGAGCCCCTTGTTCGCCGAGGCCTTCGCGACCCTCAGCGGCGCCACGGTCGAGCTCTACAATACTGACGGCTCACAAGGCGCCGCCCGCGGCGCCGGCATCGGCGCGGGAATCTACAAGAAGCCCGAAGACGCCTTCATCGGCCTCGAACCCGTGCGAAAGGTCGCTCCCAACAAAAAGCTCGCCGCGGGCTACAAAAAGGCCTACCAGCTATGGGAGAGCTTTTTGAGGCAGCAGCTCTGAGGTCGTTCTGCTGCCAGTTGTGGTCTTTGCCTTTCCTGACAACAAGAAAGCCGTCGCGATCATCTCCGGCGTGCGCAACCGCTGTCGGGACGCCCCGCACCTTTGCGACTCCTCGGGATTGGACGATCATAAACCCGGCTTTCCCGCCCCGATCGTCGTGAGTTTCCCCGCCGCTCCGCGGCGGGTATCCGAAAGAAACCCGCAGCGTGTCTCCTGCGCTTATTGTGGGTCGGCTGTAAGGTGCATCATACGACGGTGACGTGTCCGTTTGGAGTTCCGCGTTTACGCGGTCTTGCGCCGCCTGAAGGCGGAACTCCGAACCGCCCGTTTTTCAGGAGCGGAGCCGCGCGGACTTCTTTGTGGATCAAGTGTTTACTCCGGAGCGAATCTCGCGTAATATGGGCCGACCGTGCTCTTCGGAGCCGGTCTCGTAAACAGTAGGCAGGAACAAGAGTCGCAAATCAAGTGCAAAGAAGGAGTTACGGAAATGGCAAAAGAGTCCTTACACAGTATATGCCGTTGGACGTTCAATCCAGGCAAGGGCGGGTTCGTGCCCGGCGATATGCGGCCGGAATGGGGTGGCAGCTTCGGTACGCCTGAAATGATCGAACTGACCGCCCAAAAAATCAAGCCTCGTATGCCCAGCAATGTCCTGCTCGGCATCGAGATGCACTACGACGCGGAAGTGGACGATAGCAACGCCGCGGCGGTGGCTGACGCGCTGGTGAGCAACAAACTGTACCTGGCGATGATCACGCCCGGCGCGCATGCGCACTTCGCTTACGGCGGTATCGCCTCGCTCGACCCGGAGGAGCGCAAGGCAGCCGAGGAACTCGGCACCAAGACCGTGGACTTGGCCTACAGCACGCTCAAGAAGGCCTGGCACCCCGAGAAAGCTCCGGCGTTTGTCATCTGGAACGGCTCGTTCGGCTACGACATCGCGACGGTCGGGATCAAGCAGATGTACCAGAACCTCAAGGAGAGCGTGGCCGGCCTGTGCAAGTACGAGGCCAAGAAGGGCGGCCAGCTTCACATCGGCTTCGAGCCCAAGCCCAACGAGGGACACCCCGCCATGCTCATCCCGACAGTCGCCAGCGCGCTGTTGTTTTGGTACAAGGTGGAGAAGGAGTTCGGCGTGTCGCTGAAGAACAAGGGTGTCAACAAGGAGTTCGGGCACTCCGAGATGATCGGGCTCGACCACGTGGCCGACAGCGTCGAGGAATTGGACAACGGCATGATGGTCCACATGCACCTCAACAGCCAGGGCTACAACGACGGGATCATCCTGGGCGGCCCGGGCAAGTACGACATCGACCATGGCGCCCGCATCAACGGGATGAACGTTGCCATCGCCGGGCTGATCCAGCAGGCGGGTTACGCACGCTGGAAGGGTCACGACATGCAGACCCGCGCCTACGACAACACTGAGCAAGGCATCGACCGCGTGATTCGTAGCGTCCTGAGCTGGGAAGCCTGCGAGAAGGCGGCCAAGGAACTGAATACCAAGGCCTTGATGAAGGCCCTCGCGCAGCGCGAGACCGCCCAGGCCGAGGACATGATGCGCCACGCCGTCGTCAGCGCCCAGAAGGCCTTCGACGAGATGTACAAATAGAGGGGCCGCCTCAGACCCTATGTGTTTGCTCGTAACCCAAAGCCCCGCGCCAGTCGCGGGGCTATTTTTTCACGTCCGCTTTGGCAACGGGCCCTTGCGCAGGAGTCCAGATGCTTCGGTGCCGATGACGTGGCACCACACTACAGGAAATCCGTCTGTGGGACCCGACTCATAGGATGAGCATGGCGTCGCCGTAGGAGTAGAAGCGGTAACGTTGCGCGACGGCGTGGTGATAAGCCGCCAGCGTGCGGTCGAGGCCCGCAAAGGCTGCCACCAAGGCCAGCAAGGTAGTCCGGGGCAGATGGAAGTTCGTGATCATGGCGTCGACGACCTTGAACTCGTATCCCGGCGTAATGAAGAGGTCCGTGGTGCCCTGGCCCGGCTCGATCTGTGAATCGGTCGCGACTGTCTCCAAGACACGGGTGGCCGTCGTTCCCACGGCGACGATGCGACCACCGGCCCGCCGCGTCGCGTTGATCACCTTGGCATCGGCCGCGCTGACCCGAAACCACTCGCGGTGGATCTCGTGGTCTTCCAGGTTCTCCGTCGTGACCGGCTTGAAGGTCCCTGTGCCGACGTGCAATGTCACCCAGGCGAAGACGACGCCTCGGCCCTTCAGTTGCGTGATCAACTCGTCGCTGAAGTGCAGACCTGCGGTCGGGGCGGCCACGGCGCCGGGCTGCCTGGCGTAGACCGTCTGGTATCGCTGCCGGTCGTGCTGGGCCTCGACAGGGTCGTGGTCACGCCGGATGTAAGGCGGCAGCGGCGGAAAACCGATTTCATCCAGAAGGCACTCCGGTGATCCCTCCGCTTCGGGGCGGATCAGGCAGATGCCGCCGCGCTTGCCGAGCAACTCAGCTTGGCAGAAATCTCGCTGCTCCCTGTCCTTGAGGATGATACGCTCCGCCACGGCGACTTTGTGCGCGCCTTTGAGCATCACTTCCCAGACGCCGGATTCGTGCTCGCGCCCGGCCAGGAACAAACCCTCCAAGGCGGCGCCCGATTGCCTCCGCGCGAAGAACCGCGCCGGCAGGACCTTGGTGTCGTTGAGCACGAGGCAATCACCGGCCCGCAGGAAGTCCCCCAGCCGGTCGAACCGGCTGTCGATCAACTCGTCGCGTGAGCGATCTACGACGAGCAGCCGCGACGCGCTGCGCACGGCGGCGGGGTGCTGCGCGATCAGCTGGCGCGGCAGATCATAATCGAACTGTTCCGTCCTCATGGACGTATGTTATCAGACGCCCCTGCGTATTTCAGGAATTTTCCCGGCCAATAATAAGGCATCTTGGCCGGTTGGGGCCCCGATTGGGGATCTCCAAAAAAGCACCAAGGCTCAGCATCCGATATCCCATGCAGGCTGAGATCATACCGGCAGAAATTGCAGTGATAATCGCCCTATTCTCCGAGGGTCAGGGCCGTGTATTCTCGTGGACGTTTCGAACAGACCATGACATCCGTCGCCGCTCTGGGCAGGACGGAGCTCAAACACCACATCAAGAACTTCCGAGGTCGGTTCAAGCTCGATTTCACCGACGATTACCTGGACACCATCAGCCTTGACCGGCTCAGACACATCCTCGTGGCCGCACTGATCAACGCCAAGTCGCATCAGTAGCCTCGCGTCGATGCCCAAAAAGAAAGGCTCCCATCCGGGACATATCCGAATGGGAACCCGTTGACTCTATCAATTCAGAACCCGCTGCCGACCTTGAACGGCTCCGGCATGGAGTCGCCCGGAGCGAATGTGATCGAACTCAGTAGCCCACCCGACCCCACGTGTACGTCTGGACCTTGCGCAGATCGTCACGGCCCGCGGCGGTTTCGGGGATGATGTCTGCGCCGTGTGAGCGCTGGCGCTCCCTACCAGCCTTGATCGTGTCGGTACCCGTCCACTTCCAGTACTCAACATGGTTGTCCGCCATGGAAACGTTGGTTCCGTCGCCGTGCCGCACCGGCGGATCGTCCCACCACTGCGCGCGGACATAGTGTACAGCGAAACTGTCCGGCGTCACCCAACCTTCGTCGATGTAGACCAATCTGTAGGCCGGGCCCGGGACCACGATCTCGGACATTCTCGTCAGCCACAACGTAGTCCTGCCGACTTTTGTACCCACATTACCCGTTGTTACCCCGGTCCTGTCGATCGTTCTTCCGTTGACGCTGTCCATCGCCGCGTAGGTCACGAGTTCGCCCTTCGTCCCCGTGGGGCAACGGTAGACCTTCGCTTCCCTCGTGCAAGACCAGAGGCCGCCTTGCTTGATCCCGTCCAACTGTGACTCCTCGGGCAACTGCCCGCCGCTGGTGTAGTTGTCCGCCCAGCACTTGCCGATCCACGGCGGCATTCTGCCAGAGCCATTCCTGACCATCGTGTCGCCGGCGTCACCGCTGATGATATTGCCGTTGTTCTCGTCGGCGTACATCAACCAAGCCAGGGTCAACTGCTTGAGGTTGGCCAGACACACCGCACGCCGACCTTGCTCTCGGGCCCGGTTCAACGTGGGCATAAGAATAGCCATCAATATCGCGATGATCGCAATCACCACCAGAAGCTCGATCAACGTGAAGCCCTGTGCTTTCTTGTCCATGGTGTCACTCCTACTGCAACCGCTGCCTTCCCCGACATTGACCGCGTGCAGCGATGTCATCTTCTACGCAGACCCGGTGCTCTCAACATACGCAGCCGGCACAGGCCACTTCGTTCCTCTGCCCTCCTGTTGCGACTGCCCCGACGCAACCCCGTTACGCCAAGCTCGTCGTTCAACCGGCACAGGCCCTTGGATAGATGCGCGCGCCTCGGCACCTGTTCCGCGCCGGTGCCTCAGACCCCCGGATTCTACGACTTTCCCAAGGCAAAGCGGGAGTCGATTCATCTGTCTTCGCGGACCGGCCCATGCTACCATTTTGTTCTGCCCTCCAGCCTGTCCCTCGCAGCGTCACCTGTCCACAACGGCACCGCCTACCCGATCACACCCCCAATATACCATTCTGAGACCCGCGCAAGAACCCAAGAAATCACAACTCCATTCCATAGAAGTACTTGCGCGTCGCCACGGACCGGCGATAGCTGCATGACACCTGCTTCAAGGGGACTTTACAGCACGCCCTTCTTCAGTATCACGTTCGCATACAGGGCCTTCTCGCTGGTCGCCACAACAGCGTAGGCATCCTGGGCCCGCTCATAGAAGGCGAATCGCTCGACGAACTCGAACTCTGAGAATTGCTCGCCGCTGGCCGTGATGATCTTGCGATACTGCTCCCAAATCGTCGGTTTGGCTTTGTCGCCCGGCACCACCGCCATCAGCGCCACCGGCTTGTCCACGTAGACATCCAGGGGGAAGAACTTCAGCACCGCCTCCAGCAGTTCCGCGACGCCGTGCCCGTCGGCCCGCAGCAGCCGCTGGGCCGTGCTGGCGGCCGGGAAATTGCCGTCCGCCAACACGATCTCGTCGCCGTGCCCCATTTCCATCAGCACCAGTAGCAGTTCGGGGGAGATAATCGGAGGGATTCCTTTGAGCATAGGCTTTGTTCCTTTCTCCTCTCCGGTCGGCCGCGTGATCAGACCGCGCCGATCCGGCTCGGCCCCCCTCCCAAAGCGCCCGCCGCGCAAGTCCTGCACGACGCGAACCGTCCTCGTTTCATTCGCTGGCCCATTATCGGCACAGTATACCCTGGCGACTCAAGACTGCAAGCTTGCGAACGAGGACTAACCACCTTTCTACCGCCGGCGTATTGCCTCCGCGGGCCGTTTCTGCGCGACAATCGCGCCACGAGCCAGATTATTCATCGGCCGCGCCTGCGATCTTGTTGACAGGCGACACCGTCCGGCGTAAGATACGGTCCCGTTGAATGGTTCGGTTGGGGCGCGTAGCCGCAACGTAGTCTTTCCTTCTCCAATATCAACCGCCTTTTGGGGCCAAATGACTGGATGCACGTACAGGTTTAAGCGAACGTGAAGATTGTAGTCTGTATTCCTGCGCGTTACGACTCGACCAGATTCCCCGGGAAAGTTCTCGCCCAAGATACGGGCAAATACCTCATCCAGCACACCTACGAGCAGGCCTGCAAGGCCACCCTACCTGAAAGGGTCATCATCGCGGCCGATGACGAAAGGATCGTGGCCGCAGCGGCGGAGTTCGGCGGCAATTGCGTGCTGACCCGCCCGGACCATCAGAGCGGCACCGACCGCATCGCCGAGGCAACAAAGAACCTGGATGTCGACATCGTCATCAACGTCCAGGGCGACGAGCCTGAAATCGATCCGGCCCACATCGACACCCTGGCACGGCTCCTGATCGAGAATCCCGATTGCCCGATGGCGACGCTGGCAACAGGCTTCTCCAGCCAGGCGCAGGTCGCCGACCCCAACGTCGTGAAGGTGGTGGTTGCGTCGCTCGTCGCTCGTCGTTCGTCGTTCGACGCGCCGGCCAGAGCGATCTACTTCTCCCGGAGCGTGATCCCCTACGACAGGGCCCATGCCGGTGTGGGCAACGTGGGCAACTACCTGCGGCATATCGGCATTTACGCCTATCGCAAGGAGTTCCTGGCTCAAATCACGACGCTGCCCCAAACCCCGCTGGAGCAACTTGAAAAGCTCGAACAACTCCGCGCGATCGAGCATGGCTTCGCCATCCTCGTCGGCATCGTCGAGCACACCAGCGAAGGCATCGACACGCCCGAACAATACGCCGCATTCGTCGAGCGATACAAGACCACGCAAGGACGACTAAACAAGAGTAGCCCCGGCATCATGAGGTAGAGACCCCGATGGCTGACAGTAAGGACATGTTGACGAGGTTGAGTGACATCTCGACGGAGAGCGAATTTTTCTCGCCCATACCGGCCAACTACAAGAAGGGCAAGACCAAGTACATGTTCGTGATGGGCACGGTCATGAGCGGCCTGGGCAAGGGCATCTTCTCCTCGTGCCTGGCCAAGCTCCTGCAAGACAAGGGGCTCAAGGTCGCCCCGATCAAGCTGGAAGGCTACCTCAACGTGGACTCGGGCACGCTCAATCCGTTCCGGCACGGCGAGGTCTTCGTCCTTGACGACGGCATGGAATGCGATATGGACCTCGGCACGTACGAGCGCATGCTTGACCTCGATTTGAGCCGGGCGAACTTCGCCACGAGCGGGCAGATCTTCAGCTCCGTCCTGAACAAGGAGCGACACGGCGACTATCTCGGCCGGGACGTGCAGATGATTCCGCACGTCACAGGCGAAGTGAAACTCAAACTGCGACAACTCGCCGCCGACAGCAAAGCCGACGTCGTCTTCGTCGAGATCGGCGGCACTGTCGGTGACCTGGAAAACGCCTACTACCTCGAGGCGATGCGCGAGCTGGCCTACGAGGAAGGGCCTCACAGCAGTTGTTTCGTGGCGCTAACGTACATTCTCGAACCGCCAGCTCTGGGCGAGCAGAAATCCAAGGCGGCCCAGCTTGGTATCAAGCAGGTCATGCAGCTCGGCATCCAACCCGACATCATCGCGTGCCGCGCCGGCAACCCTGTCAACGACAAGGCCAGGCAGAAGATCAGCATCTATAGCAATGTTCCGTTCGAGCGCGTCGTGAGCCTGCACGACTCCGCCAGCATCTACATGATCCCGTCGATGCTGCGCGAGCACGGGTTGGACTTCGAGGTGCTCCGGCTGCTGAAGATCGAGGATCGCATCAACTTGCGTCACGAACGCAAGGCCTGGGCCAAATGGTGCGACTTCACTGACAAGATCGGCACCGCCAAGTACCAGGCCACCATCGGCATCACAGGCAAGTATACTTCCGTGCGCGACAGCTACGCGTCAATCATCAATGCTCTGGAACACGCAGGCATCGCGTTGGGTTGCGACGTCGGTATCAAGTGGATTGACACGACAGACATCACGGACGAGAACGCAGCCAAGCGATTGGCTGAGGTGGACGGGATCATCGTCCCCGGCGGCTTCGGCGCCCGCGGCTCCGAGGGCAAGATCGCCTGCGTCCGGTACGCGCGTGAGAATGACCTGCCGTACCTGGGGTTGTGCCTGGGCTTCCAGGCGGCGGTGATCGAGTTTGCCCGCAATGTCTGCGGGATCAAGGGGGCAGGCAGTACCGAACTCGATCCCAAATGCGCCGAGCCGGTTATCGACATCTTACCCGAGCAGAAGAAGATCGAAGGCCTCGGCGGCAACATGCGCCTGGGGGGTCGTGACATCGAGATCAAGCGGGACACACTGGCCTGGAACCTCTTCGGCCGCAAGGACACGGTGCGGATGCGCTTCCGCCATCGTTACGAGGTAGACCCGAAGTATATCGCGACTCTGGAAGAGAACGGTCTGGTTTTCTCCGGCAAGGCCCCGGACCAGCCGATCATGCAAGTCCTGGAGTTGCCGAACCATCCGTTCTTCATGGGCACCCAGGCGCATCCATGCCTGACGAGCCGACCCTTGCGACCTCAGCCGATGTTCGTCGGCTTGGTCGCCGCCGCGACGAAACGCCGCCACGCCCCCGCCAAGCTGCCGGACTGTCTGGAGGCCGTCAAGCAGGTCTGCGTCCTCGCCGAGGCGTAGGTTTCGGGGAAGACGCTCGAGTGAATCGGGTGCGTGAAAGCGAGAGGCCATGTTCCGAGGACGGCTGCACGCGTGTGCATCCGTCAAATGACAGACCAGATACGCGAGAGGAGTCCGTCTTATGGGAGAGGAATTGAGGAGCATCTCACTGTGCCTGCTCGACGATGTGAATCTGGCAGATCCCCTTCACTTGGACGAATTCGAAATCCGCCACTTTCGACTCGATGATTTGCAGGCTCTGCTTGGCGGGGGAGAAACGAAAGGCCTGTCTTCGCCGTCATCTGATCAACTGCAAACGTGCGCCCAATTCGCTTGGGCACGTGTTGAACGGTCACTCGGCCCGGACGAGGTCAAGACAGCTTTCGACCGGTGCTCGCAGCAGCACCAATTGTCCTACGCCCACGCCGGTGCGCGATCATGGTATCCATTCGACGAGCTACTGAGAACGTTAAACCTCCTTAAGACGACAGGAGGCCCCGTCATCGGAAGGCAGTTCTATTACTGGCTTGAACCACTCCCGGAGGCCGACAGACATATTGATTGCGTCATATATGGGCAACCGCTGCGGGACTATGACGGACCCGACAGTGAGGGGATCCGCCCCCTTGTGTCCGAATATCATCTTGACCCTTCGGACGAGGATGAGTTTTGCCAATTGAGAAAGCAGCTAGCCCAATGTCTCGCGGCAGACGTCAAGGTGGACAACAGTCACTTGAGGACGGCCATCCATTACTTTGAGAACGGCGACCGAAAGATTGTGCCACACGTGTTGCCTGGGTCTTTCAATGCAATCGAGCCGCTAATGTCCTACGAGGCAGCCTTGGAGGCGCTGCTGATTCGCGAGGATGAACGTCGTGTCGGGACAGACTTGCCCAGACGGGTCGCAGCAATGATGGAGAGAAAGAGGAGAAGGACAGCTCGGGTTGAGGACTTCACGCGGCGTGTGTTCTCCCTTCGGTCAAAAGCTGCGCATGGAGTGAAGCCCATCGAAGAGATTGAAGAGTTGATCGTCTGCCGTCCCAACGATGGCATTCCGGATGCGTGGGGCGAGAAAACGCCTATACCGAGCGGAGACTACGCCAACTTTCTGATCAAGGATGGTTCATCTTTTCCAGGCTTCTTGGTGAACCTGCGAGAGTTGACGCGCATTTGCATACGTTTCTTCTGTGACGCACTCTCCCAAGGGCAAGACAAAGAAACGACTATTGAGTCGCTGGACAAGACGGACTGACTACAGGAACGCCGGACGTATGAGGGGCTTCGGGCGCAGGGGAAGCCTCTGGCCCACGAGAGCGTCAGGGCTCGACGTCCGCGTCGTCGAGTTCGTCGTCTTCGTCCAGAAGGCCGTCCAATTCGTCGGTGTCGGCCGGACTGCGTTGCCGCATTTCGGCGATGAGCTCGCGAGCCTGTTCTGCGTGGGAGGCGGGGACAAGAACACGGGGGACCATGCCGTCGATGCAGTAGGCGGCCGAGACGTTCTCGTTGGCGATCTGCACGGGGATGCCGGCGTCCTCAAGCTGCGCCTTGACCAGATACGCAAATGTGATATCGCTGGCGATATAGACTTCTACGTACTCATCCATGTGTCCCACCTCGATGTGACCGACAGCAAGAACACCTCCGACAGTTACTACGTGGGTCGTCGGGCGGCGGCGGGCCCCACCGATCTTACAACCCTCCCAAGGGCCGGACCCTGAGTTCGGTTCTCTCGTCGAGCTCGCCGATCTTGGCGCGAAGCTCCTCAATCTCTCTGCGGAGCTTGGCGTTCTCCTCCATCACGCTTGCGGTCACCGCCTTGACCCGCTCGGCGATGCCCTTCTCCAGGTCCTTCTTCAAATCCTCGCTGAGCTTGCGGCTGGCCGCCAACTGGGCGTCCTTCCGCGCGAGCTGCTGGTCGTACTCCTTCTTGA
Organism: Sedimentisphaerales bacterium; assembly: GCA_016928975.1. The sequence continues at coordinate 16,791 of JAFGJR010000162.1, forward strand.
GCGACTCGATGCGCGCCTCACAGCGCGCCAGGTCTTTCTTCAACTCGATGTTCTCGGCGGCCGCCAGCCGGGCCTGCCGCATGTCGGGGTCCCCATTCTGCTGACAGCCCGCTACCCAAACCAACAGCAATCCGCTCAGCACACCGACACCCTGCATCCAGCGTCTCTCTGGTTTCATCTCAATGTCCTTTCGATGTCTTCTCGGCCCTGGGCCCTACTGAAGAAGAACCGCCAGCTCCTTCTTCCGCGCCGGGTCAATCCGCTTCGGGTCGGTCCAGACGGCCAACTCCAGGCTTTTGCGGCAGGTGCAATCCTCGCAGGCAAGCGCCTCTTCGCCGGCCAGTAGCGCCTTGACCAGCTCCAGGCAGTTCTGTGTCGCGGTCTGCAAGTTGGCGACGATCTCCTGCAACAGGGTCTGCTTGGCCTTCGAGGGGTCGTGCGGCCGCCAGCAATCATAGTCGCTGGCCAGCGCCACCAGGGCGTAGCACATCTGCGCCTCGCGGGCCAGCTTTGCTTCCGGCAGGGCCGTCATACCGATCAGGTGGCCGCCCCAGGTGCGGTGCATCAGCGATTCGGCGCGGGTCGAAAACTGCGGCCCTTCCATGCACACATACGTGCCCTGTGGATGAATCCTGACATCCATCGGGTCGGCGACGCGCAGCAGGATTTCCCTGAGCCGCCCGCAGGTGGGTTGGGCCATCTCGCAGTGCACGGCCCCGTAGCCGGCGAAGAACGTATTGGCGCGTTTGAACGTCTTATCGATGAATTGATCCACGATCACCAAATCGCCCGGGGCAATCTCGTTCTGCAGCGAGCCGACCGCCCCGCTGGCGATCACCGTGCGGACACCCAGCTTCTTGAGGGCAAAGATGTTAGCCGCGAACGGCACATCGCTCGGCCCGAGTTTGTGGCCCGAGCCGTGCCGGCCGATGAACGCGATTTGTCGGGTGCCCAGGGTCCCGATCATGATGGGTCCGCTGGGCTTGCCAAAGGGCGTCTGCTCCTCGCGCGGCTCCACATCCGCCAGTTGCTCGGCGAGCGCATCACCCAGCCCCGTACCGCCGATCACACCTACCAGCTCTTTCGCCATACGCTTGTTCTCCTTTCCGGGCTTGGCTATGATAACCGGCGATACGCCTGGTGTCATCCCTGAAAGGCGCCATTGGACCTGGGGAACCGATATGACCCATGCGTGTCGCGGGCCAATCGCCTGCGACACGCTTCCATCCGAAGGAGCTTGGAGACATGGACCTGGTCGTGACCATCAAAGAAGTCAAAGGGCACTGCCCCGTGCACAAGGTCGGTGACTTTTTCACACTCAAGGCCTGCTACCAATTGGTCAGCGAGGCTCCCGTCTGCATGCACGGCCTGGCCTCGCTGATGCCCTGGTACAACGCCCTGCGCATCTCCGAGCCGGCCGACTGGGGTCTCGACGGCAAGGACAAGACCAAAGCCTACATCCAGTGTCCCGACGCTTGCGAATACACGGGCGGCGGAACCGTCGTCTACGAGATCAGCAGAGTCGCCTGACCTTCTCCGGACAGGATCCGCCCTACAAGTCCGGGGGCTCGTGGAAGTCCAGGCCGTGGTCGGTCGCGAGCACTTCGGTCGGGCTGTGCACCACGCGGATCGTTCGCCACTTGCCGCTGCGGTAGCGCCAGTAGAAGATCCCGCAGAACGCCATGAAGGCAATGACGACCGCCACCCATGCTGCTATCGGAGACAGGCCCAGCGCGTAGAGCATAACGAGCAGGATGCCTAGCATCAGCCAGTGGACCGCGACCGAGACGCACATAGCCCAGAACGTATCTCCGGCGGCGCGCAGGGCCCCGCTAAAGACCACCACCACTGCTTCGAGCAGCACATAGACCGAGGCGATGCGAATCATCCGCACGGCCAGCGGCGCCGCCTGTTGAAAGACCGGATCGACCTGCTCCGGACGGAATATGGCGACGAGCCGCCCGGGGAAACCCACGAACAGGATTAGGATGACAACGGAGTAGAGCCATCCGCTTTTGAGGGCTGACATGGTGGAGCGATGCGCGGTGTCGGGATCGTTGGCCCCCATGTAGCGCCCCACGAGACTCATAACGCCGATCTGGATGCCGATCAGCGGAACGAACGAGACCATGTCCCAGTTGAACACGATCGTCGCGGCGGTGGCGGTGGCCGAGCCGTGAGCGTGGAACGCAAGGATCATCGCCGTGAACGCCACGACATTCAGGAACATCTCTACACCGGCCGGATAGCCGAATCGCAGCAACGTCGCCATCGCCTCTCGGTCGAATCGCAGCGAGCGCCCTACCTGGTACGTTCGGCGAATCGCAGGGCCGAGGTAGGCCGTTAGCAGGACGCCCAATCCGCAGAGTCCGCCAACGATGGTGCCGAACGCGGCGCCGCGGATGCCCCAGGCGGGAAAGCCGAACTTGCCGAAGATCAGGATGTAGTTCATCCCGACGTTGACAACCATCGCCGTGAAAGCCGCGACCATGACGATTCGTGTTCGCGCGATGCCGGAGAAGAAGCTGCTGAGGCAATTACGGAACAGGCCGATCAGCGTCGCATAGATCAGGATGTCGAAGTACGCGATCTGCGGGGCCAGTTGCGCCGCGGAGATGCCCGTCTTCTCGAACGCTACGTGAACGAGTGGACGGGCCAACAGGATCAGCGGATAGGCCGCCAGAGCGATCAGCATCGCCTGGGTCGTCGCCCCCGCGCAGCGGTCCTTGCGGCCGGCACCGAGGTATTGGGCCACCAGCGCCGTCGAATAGCCCGTCAGCCCCAGGAAGAACGTCATCACGACGAAGGTGGTCAGTCCTCCCGCCATGGCGGCGTTCATCTGTTCCGGCCCGAGCCGCGACAGGAAGAGCCGATCGGTAAATGTCATTACCGTCTCGCACGCATGCGAAACGACCATCGGCAGCGCGATGGCCAGCAGCTCGCGCATCCCGCCCGCCCCGGCCACGCCGCCGGCGCCGTTCATGTCCAGTTGGCTGTTCTCTGTCATGTGCCCCGTGTTTGTCCGTGCCGGATGTCTGCGAAAACGAACAAGACCTTTCGGCGTCGATTCCGAAAGGCCCTGCCATGCCGCAATCGATTCGGCACACGTGTGTTTCCTTCTGTGAACGGCGTACCTTAGCCAAGCGGCCGCGACAAGTCAACCCTCGTGCTGCCAGTCCCTCGCAGCAGGCGCGCCCGAAATGCGGACACATGGTCTTGAACGCTCGGCGTAGGAACGGCTTACCTGTTCGTCAGTCACCGTGCAGCTCAATCTGGGACGTTCCTGTCACGGTGATAACCAGAAGGCGCTGCTCGGGATCGAATTGCATCCGGGGCTCGGTCGCGGCGCGGGATCCGCCGGCGTCATCGGCCTGTCGAATCCTCAGGGCCGATGGCCTCGTCGCCAGACCGCTGACAAGCACGTGACATGATCGGCCGCGCCGGCCCTCGACGACGAACACCGCCGAGCCGGGGCGGTCTTCCACGTCGCGGATCGTGCCCGGGGCATGGATGAAGAGGCGGCGCCCGCCGAGCTTTCGGACGTCGTACAGCGTGCCTTCTCCGAACAGCTCCGGCACGTGGGCCTGCACTGTGCCGGGATTGATCGCCGGGCCGTCGCGGTACTGGGGTCGCAGCTCAAAGATGTCCGGCAGCAGGCCTTGGCGCTCCCGGTCGGTCACGGGCCAGCTCATCTGCAGACCTGTGGCGGTGATTCCTTTGGCGATCTGCAACCAAGGTCCGTCCGGATCGCACCGGCTCAGCAGATGCAATGCAGAGGCGTACACAAGGCCACACCACTGTACGGGCCGGCCGAACCAGACCGGGGCCTGCCAATTCGTCGCGCCGAGCACGGCAATGGTCGCGTAGGGCCCGATCTGCCCGATTGTTGGATTGTGGAGGTAGACGAACGGCACGCCTGTCCAAGCCCAGTAACGGGCCTGTTCGAGATGCTTTCGTTTGCCCGAGAGGAGGTAGCCGAGCGTGTAGGCTTTAACCAGATAGGCCGAGGCGAGAATGTCGGGCGTGTGCAGCGGGACCTCCCAGGTCTGCGCGCCGCGCGGGACCGTGCCGGCGTAGAGTGCGGTCTGCTTGTCGAGCAACGCCAGCGCCTGCTCGGTCGCCTGCGGATCGGCAGTCAAGGTGGCGGCCTCCAGAATACGCGCGACATCAGCAGCCGCGAGGCCGTTGGCATGCTTGGCAAAATGGGTCCTGGAGTAATCCACCTTGCCGGGACGATAGCGTTTGACTCCCTTTTCGTCGAATTGCCTCAGCAGGTTCGCGGCCTCGGCGCTTCTCGCTTTGACGTAGGCCTCGACGTGACCGAAGACGAGTGGAGCCGCAGGATTTCGCACGTGCGAAACAGTGCTGAGGTAAGGCTGTCCCGGGGGCAGCTTGCTTAGGGCCAAGTCGCGCCCCTGCCTCAGGCGTTCCGCGAGATCTGATACAGTGGTGTGACCGGCCAGCCAATCCATGTACATAGGCGCGTCCGCCGCCGGTTGCGGGCCGAAGCTGCTACCCCAGACGGCGTGGCGGAACAGCCCGTTCTCGTTGATGGTCGAGTCCAGCCAGCCGTGAGCGAGCAGCGTCACGGCCGCGTCGAGTCCACCCTCGAAGTCCGGCACATCGGGCAGCCCTTTGAGCCCGACGTATTGTTGCACGGCCGGAACCACCGTCTCGCCCGCGCCGCCGATGAGAGTGATGCGCGACGTGACAGGCTGATGCGCCGCGAGCCTGAGCGGACTGTGCGCCGCCAGATCGTTCTCGAACCGGCACATCCCCACCGCCGGCGCCTTCAGCGCCATCACATGAGCGTCCGAGCCGTATATTGTGTCCGGCGAATCGAAGGTCGCAGCCACCACGTCGGATGGCTCCCAGATCAGCCCTACATAGCGGCCCTCGTGGGCTATCGCCATGAGCGGGAACGTGACCTTGGCCGGGTCGGGCACGCGGCGGACGTGCTCGGGCGTCGTGATGTCCGCCTCGCTGCTGCTAGGCTCATCGGCCAGATACTCCAGACCTGCGAATAGCCCCTGCGTTTTGCGCTGCCCGAATGTCCCCAGGCCCGGAAAGACCGTCAGCCAGGGCAGATAGACAACTTCGCGGTCCCGATCCACCGTGAGCTGCGTTTCGATGATGATCGTTCCGGCAGTCGTGCCAGGAGCGAAACGCCGGGTAGCTGACCAGCAGCCTGCTTGGCTGTCGGTCACGGTCGCGCGGCACACGATAGCACCGTCGCGCGTGGAGACACAAGACGCTGAACCGCTGCCAATTTGCAGCCATTCCGGTTCACCACCCAGCAGCAGGCCAATCCGTTCGGCCTGGTAGCCCGCAGCCATTTCTTTGTCGCCGACCTTGATCGCAAAGCTGCCCCAAGTGCGGCGCGAATGCTCCAGGGTCAACTCGCCCGAGGTCACCGCAAGGCCTTGCCCCGGCTCTATGTCCGGCTTCTTCGGTCTCTCCGGCGCGGGCGGGATAACGCGTGGCAGTGACTCGACGCGAATCGACTGGACAACGATCCGGCCGGGACCGGCCGCTGGATCGAGCCGCAGACGCGCGCCCGACTCCAAGGGCTCCACGATCATGAGAGGATAATCATGCCATTGACCGTCGTTCTGCACGGTGAAGCGGACAGAGCGACCGGCTTCGAAGCGTCGGCCGTAGAAGAGCTCTCCGCCGGCGTGAGCAGTTGACTTCATGGTCACAGTGACCCGCGTGAGTCCTGCGCCAGGCGAATCGATCGTGGGGCCTTCGATCCACGGATCGATCCCGGTCGAGACGAAACTGAGTCCCTCTGCCGTGATGCGCAGGTCGTCCACGAATTGATTGCCGATCCAGCCGTGCAGTCCTTCGGTGAAATCCCACATCACGACCTCCTCGGCCCGCGCCGTGGTCGCAAGCGCCACGAAGGATAGGAACATGACAAGCGCCGCAGTGTTGGTTCTGTCTTTGCGCGCCATGAGGAATCTCCGTTTCCTATCGCGTGTATCATCGTGCTCGAATCCAAGCCGGACGGTAGTATAATCGCCCGTATGAATCTCGAACAGGAGATTAAGGGCAAGGCACTTGAGCTTGGCTTTGACGCCGCGGGCATCACGGATGCCTCACCTATCGACACTGTACACGTTGAGCGTCTGAATGCGTGGCTCGACGCAGGCTTTGCCGGCGGGATGCCTTACATGCACCGCCACGGCGAGAAGCGCATCGATCCGGGCAAGCTCCTGGCGGGAGCACAGTCCGTCATTGTCGTCGCTCTGAACTACACGCCTGGCGAAGGCCCTCAGCAAGCTGGTACTTGCCGCGACCACACGGATGCGAGGTTCTTCGGCAGAGTGGCTCAGTACGCCTGCTTCCAGGACTATCATGATTTCATGAGACCGTTGCTGCACGAGTTAGCCGCCTTCGTCCGGGAGCGAACCGGCAAGACGATGCGGTTCAAGGTATGCGTGGATTCAGCGCCGCTGGCGGAAAGGGCCCTCGCGGTGCGCGCGGGTCTGGGTTTCATCGGCAAGAATCACATGCTCATCCATCCGACGCTCGGTCCCGAGATCTTCCTGGGCGAGCTTATCAGCACCGTCAAGCTCAATGCCGACGAACCGTCGGTAGGAACCTGCGTCTCGTGCGACCGCTGCTTGCGCGCGTGCCCTACCGGCGCGCTGCGCGCCGACGGCCAGTTTGACGCCTCCCGGTGCATCAGCTACCTGACGATGGAGCACAAAGGCGCGATAGGGCGCGACCTGGCGGCGCGAATCGGCGACCGGCTGTTCGGCTGCGACGAGTGCGTGCTGGCCTGTCCTTATCACGACGCCGCGCCGCCCTGCACGAACCGGCGCTTCCGCTTCAACCCGCACAGACGGAATGTGGATTTGCAGCGGATTCTGGAAATGACGCCGCCGTCTTTCGAGACAGAGTTCGCCGGCTCGGCCCTCCACCGCCTGGGCCTGGACCGCCTTCAGCGCAACGCGCGGATATGCCTGGAGAACCTCAGCCGCTAACGGGGTGCAGCAACCGTTCGTATCGTGGGCGTCCCGCGTACGGTCCTACTCGTTCTTCAGCGCTTCCCACCACAGACGCGGATAGTCCTGGCCTTCGAGAATCCACCAGATGTCGTCCATGCCGTTGGCCGTCTCACTGACAAAGTCCCAGCCGGCGTCAAGGAAGGTGCTGGCCGTCTGCATCTCGACTGTGGTCAAGCCCACGCCGCCGGCGCTTATATTCTGTCCAGAGGTCTCAATGTTCCAGAAACAGTGCGACTCGTCTGACGGCGGGTACGGATTCCTCTGCCCGACCAGTCCACCGACAGCATCCCCTGCGCCACGCACCCGGCCGGTCGAATAGCAGTTGCCAATACGATTGAAATTCCCTCCCGCCAACCCGCCGACGCAATCCTTCCCCGTTGCCATGCCAGTGCTGTAGCATTCCTCGATCGTGCCAGAACGAGTGTTGATTCCCACCAGACCGCCGAGATAGTATACCGTGCCAGGAAAACCTCCATTGCCTCGGACCGCTCCGGTACTGTAGCACTGGAGTACGCCACCTCCGTTGTATCCCACCAGCCCGCCGACCTGATAATCACCGCCGACGGCGCCGTGGTTGCAGGACTGCGTCACGGAGCCACTGTTGAATCCGACCAAGCCGCCGACGTATTGGTGACCGACGGTCGCCGCATCGCTGGAACACCGTATCACAGCGCCATCGTTCCACCCTATCAGACCTCCGATACCCCATCCGTTGCCGCTGACCTGGGCGGTGCTCGAGGACTGCGCCACCTCGCCCGTATTCCTCCCCACCAACCCGCCCACAGACGCCTCTTTCGTGCCGCTGACCATACCGGTGCAATGGCAGTTGGTGATCACACCTTCGCTATATGCCACCAGCGCCCCGATGGGGTGCTCTCCCGACCCCACGATGGCGACATCCACCAGGCTCAGATTCCTGACCGTGCCTCCGGACCTCAACTGCCCGAAGAGCGCCAGGGGCCCCCGGCCCTCTATCGTCAAATGCCAAATTGTGTGCCCGTTGCCGTCGAAGACACCCGCAAAAGTCCCGATGACTGACTCTCTGAAGACCTCCCTACCCGGCAGGTTGGGGTCCAGATCCAGGTCGGAAGTGAGAACGAAATGACTGCCCCAGAGGGCGCTGGCCCGGCCAATCAGGATCAACTGATCGGCCGTGTCAATCCTGTAGGGGCTTGTCGGGGTCCCCTGGCCGCCCAGCCAGTCCAGGTTTGGCTCGGGGATGGGACTGCCCAGCGTTCCTTCCCAAGCCAGTCTCGGATAGTCGCGCCCGCCATCCAGCACCCAGTTCGGATCGTCGGCAAAGCCATTCAGTCCCAGCATGTCGGGGTCCATCGCATCGGCGCTGGTCAAGCCGACGCCACCGGCACTTCTTGACTGCTCCGAGGTCTCCATGTCCCAGACACTGTTAGTGACGTCGTCAGGATTGCCGGTTCCTATCAGCCCGCCGATCGCATCGTATCCATTGACGGCACCGGTGCTATAGCAGGAGGACACCTTCCCATGGTTGTCTCCCACCAACCCGCCGATACCTGCCTGGCCGTCCACGACCGCGGTGCTGTAGCAGGTCGTCACGCTGCCGTCATTCTGCCCCACCAGCCCGCCGACACCGCCCGAACACGAGGCCATCCCGCTAACCAGACCCGTGCTATAGCAGCGCGTCACGCGGCCCGCGTTTCTGCCGGCCAACGCACCCATATTGTGACCGCAAAGGAAACGCGCTCGTGGTGGAACGTCAGCACCAGTTATCTTGACATCCGTCACGCCCAGATCCTTCACCATGGCTCCTGACTCCAATTGGCCAAAGAGGCCCAGATAGGTCTTGCCATAGATCGTAAGACCAGAGACTCTACGACCGGCGCCGTCAAAGTTGCCGGCGAAAGCGGTTCCCTGGAACAGCGAGTCTTGGTCATTCGGATCGGTATCCGGGGCAATGACGGCCCTATCGAAGACTTTTCGGCCCGGAAGGTTAGGGTCCAGGTCGATGTCGGCGGTCAGGATGAAGTGCTTTTCGTAATCTTCCGGTGTCTCGCCGAGGGCGATCAGGTCAGCGGCCGTGGCGATCTGGTACGGATCGTTCGGCTCGCCCGTCCCGCCGCTGTACTTCTCCCACCAAAGACGCGGATAGTCCAAGCCTTCGAGAATCCACCAGATGTCCTCCGTGCCGTTGGCCGTCTCGCCTACGAAGTCCCACCCGACCTCAAGAAACGTCTTGGCCGTCTGCATCTCGGCGGTGGTCAGGCCAGTCCCCCCTGCACTGACGGTCTGGCCCGAGGTCTGGGTGTCCCAGAAACTCGAACTGATTCTGGCCGGCCACGAATCACCGTAGCCAATGAAGCCGCCGACATGGTCGCCTGTTCCGCTGACCAAGCCGCTGCTGTAGCTCGCAGCGATACTGCCGCCGTTGTAGCCGATCAACCCTCCGAGCCTGTCCCCTGTACCGGTGACCGAGCCGGTACTGTAGCACTGCGTCACCTCACCATAACCTTCCACGGAACCGTTCGACCCTACGAGTCCCCCGACCTCAACAGCGCCACTGACGTCACTGGTGCTGCAACACTGCCGCACACCGCCAAAGTTCATGCCCACCAGCCCGCCGACAGATTCGCCGGTCCCCATGACCGGGCCGCTACTGTAGCTGCAGATAATACCACTGCTATCGTTGTAGCCCACCAGCCCGCCCACGCGCGAGCCTCCCACGACCGTACACGTGCTGTAGGAGTCCCAGATCGAGCTGCGAGTATCGTTTGCACCCACGAGCCCGCCGACATCGCTATTTCCACTGACCGTACCAGTGCTATGGCAATGCCGCACAGTGCCGTGGTAGTTAGCCCCCACCAGTCCACCTCCATAACCTCTAGTTGCGTCAACACTTCGAATTGCGCCCACACTCCAACAGTTGGTCACGATCCCCTCGTTGTATCCCACCAGACAGCCACCTGAGCCGACTATATTGACATCAACGACAGCGAGGTTTCTGACCTCCCCGCGATCAGTAGTGGACATCCAAGCTTCTCCCAACCAGCCAAACAGGCCAAGGGGACCCTGCCCTACTATTGTCAAATGCGAGACTGTGTGGCCCTTACCGTCGAAGACACCGGTAAAGGCTGCGCATGCAGCCGGTGCTGCGATGACGGCCTTGTCGAAAATCCTGCGGCCGGGGAGGTTTGGGTCGAGGTCGATGTCGGCGGTCAGGATGAAGTGCTTGTCGTAGTCTTCGGGCGTCTCGCCGAGGGCGATCAGATCGGCGGCCGTGGCGATC
>JAFGJR010000163.1 GCA_016928975.1 Sedimentisphaerales bacterium
CAACGACGGCTGACAGCGGCTTTGGCGGAGCTCCCTTGTGAGCAGAGGGAGGCAGTCCTGCTCCACCTGCAAGCGGGCCTGAAGTTCCGCGAGATCGCCCGCGTGCAGGGCGTGACCGCCAAGACGGCGTGGAGCCGGTACCGGTACGGATTGGACAGACTGCGGTTTATGCTGAATGGCCAAGCGTGACTATGAAATCTACAAGAGACGTCCGCAAACTCGTACGGAACCTGCGTCATCCGGCTGACGCCCGGACGCATGACAGAATCGTCGGCCACCTGCTCGACGTGTTGAAACGAGCCAAGCCACAGATGGTTACTGATGTCGAGCGGCTGACTACAAGGAGAATCATCATGAGAAGTCCGATTGTGAAACTGGCGGTGGCCGCCGGCCTCGTTCTGGCCGTGGTGTTGCCAACCACCCTGCTCATCAAATCAACGCCCATTGCGTCGGCTGCCGTGATCCTCCAACAAGCCGCCGAGGCCATGGAGAGCCTGAAATCCTTCCACATCCAGGTCGAGATGCGCACCCTGCCCGGCGACAACTTCGCCGTCATCGGCCTGGACTGCGACTTCGTGCAGATCGACCTCTGGAAGCAACTCACCGACGACGAATGGGGCAAATGGCGTCTGGAAGAGCCGGGCCGCATCGTCGTCATGGACGGCCAACGCTCCATCATGCTCATGAAACCCAATCACATCGTCGAATCCGTGGACCGCAGCCCCGACCGATACTGGCGAGAGAGTCTCGTCGAGGCGGGCGCTGTGATGGCCCGAGAGGCCAAGGAAGCCGCCGAGCATCCGGCGGACTTCACCTCCTATCACGAACGAGGCGACGATGGCCGTGACATGATCGTCGTGACCGTGGAGACAAAGGCAAGAGTGCCGGAGGGAGACTATCTCCACAACCAGTACGTCCAAGACTCCGACCACCTCAAGATCTACCGCTTCGACGCCGAAACGAAACTCCTGAAGGATCACGAGATCTACGTTCACTCCGATGGACAAGACGTCCTGGTCTACCGATTGACCAAGGCGGAGTACAACATCGATCTGGATCCCGCTCTGTTCCATCTGGAGCCGCCGCGGGACGCGATCCGTTTCAAACCGCTGGACATTCTGCCGGACAACAAGAAATACGAGGACATGACGCCCAAGGAGGCTGCGACCGCCTTCTTCACGGCCTTCGCCAATGAGGACTGGGATGAAGTCCTGAAGTACCTGGGGCGCACGGCGGTCTCGTCGTCCTTCAAAGACCGTCTCGGCGGACTGACGATCCTCGAAATCGGCAAGCCCTTCCAGTCGCCGGGCTACACGAACAAGGGCTGGTTCATACCCTACAAGATCCGGCTCAGATCGGGGGACATCTGGGAACACAACCTGGCCTTCCGCAAGGACAATCCCGCCAACCGCTTTGAGCTTGACGGCGGCCTGTAGCCGATATTCTCACGGACAATCGAGTGCCGCACAGGGCCAGGCTCCAGGAGCCCGGCCCTCCCATGCGCAGGCGAAATTCCTTTGCCAAAGCTCCGTTTCCGTCTATAACATGCTCCGGCAGGAGAGTGGTTGGAACCATGTACTGCAAGGAGCCTGGTCATGTTGGCACGCGCATTCATCCTGTTGTCCGCGGCCTGTCTGATCGTCGCGGGCGGCTGTGCAACCCAAGGCAACGGATTGCCGGGCAGAGGGGTCGTCTCCGGGGAACTGAAGCAGTGGCACGCCGTGACGCTCACCTTTGCCGGGCCGCAGACGAGCGAGACCGGTGAGCCGAACCCGTTCACAGACTACCGGCTGACGGTGACCTTCTCACGGGAGGAGCCATCGAACGCCGGCAGTGAGCGGTTCATTGTGCCGGGCTACTATGCGGCCGACGGCGACGCCGGCCAGACCAGCGCGGCAGCCGGGGACAGATGGCAGGCGCACTTCCTGCCCCCGGAGCCCGGCCGGTGGAAATACGTCGTCTCTTTCCGAACAGGCAAGGATATTGCCATCGACCCATGTACGGCAGGAGAACCGGTTGCCTTCGATGGAGCCAGAGGGGCTTTCGAGGTCGGTCCCACGGACAAGACCGGGCCGGACTTCCGCGCCCAGGGCCTGCTTCGCTACATCGGGCAGCGATACCTCCAGTTCGCCCACACGCGCACGTACTTCATCAAGGCCGGAGCCGACAGCCCGGAGAACTTCCTGGCCTACGCGGACTTCGACGAGACCTTCGATGCCGGCGAGCTGAAACGCGAGGGCGAGGCGACCGGCGAGAAATTCATCCATCATTATCAGCCGCACGTGCAGGATTGGCAAAGCGGCGATCCCACATGGAAGGACGGCAAGGGCAAAGGCATCATCGGCGCGCTGAATTACCTCGCTTCCAAGGGCATGAACAGCGTCTACTTTCTCACCTACAACGTGGACGGCGGTGACGGCAAAGACGTCTGGCCCTGGACCGATCCCAACGACAAGCTCCACTTCGATTGCAGCAAGTTGGCCCAGTGGGAGATCGTCTTCTCGCACATGGACAAGCTCGGCCTGATGCTCCACGTCGTCACCCAGGAGACCGAAAACGACCAGGGCCTCGATAACGGCGATCTGGGTCGCCTGCGGAAGCTCTACTACCGCGAGCTGATCGCCCGTTTTGCACACCACCCTGCGCTCGTCTGGAACCTCGGTGAGGAGAACTCCAACACCGACGCCCAGCGAAAGGCGTTCGCCACGTACATCCGCGACCTGGACCCCTATGATCACCCGATCATCTGTCACACGTTCCCCGGGCAATATGACGCGGCCTACAAGCCTTTGCTGGGGTACGCGGACTTCGAAGGCCCGTCCCTGCAAACGAACGATACGCACAATCAGACGATCAAGTGGATCGATTCGTCCACCGCCGCCGGGCGACCATGGTTCGTCTGTCTGGATGAAATCGGCCCGTCTCACATCGGGGTGAAGCCCGACAACGACGACTACTGGCATGATGACGTGCGAAAGGAGCATCTGTGGGCCAACTTGATGGCTGGCGGGGCCGGCGTCGAGTGGTATTTCGGCTATCGCTTCGCTCACAACGATCTGAATTGTGAGAGCTGGCACAGCCGCGATCACATGTGGGACCTGACGCGATACGCCCTGGAGTTCTTCCAGGACTACCTGCAGTTCCCCCGCATGCGCCACCACGATGAGCTGACATCAGCCCCGGACGACTACTGTCTGGCCAACCCGGGTTTCCTCTACGCGATCTACCTGCCTTCGGGCGGCACGACGGACCTGGACCTTGGCCCGGCGTCCGGGACGTTCCGCATCTTCTGGTTCAATCCTCGGCAAGGCGGCCCCCTGGAGGGCGGGACTCTGGTATCGGCGACCGGGCCGGGCAAGATCAACATCGGCCAGCCCCCGAGGGATACGGACAAGGACTGGGTGGCCCTCGTGGACCGAGCCCGGTGAAATGCCTATTGCAAATCATGCCGCCACCCGTATAATACGGGCTCGTTGTTGCCAGGGGTTTACGGCAATAGAACGAGTTTCAGACTCGCAATACCTATGGGAGACGATATTCATGGAGCAGATGACTGAGGTGGGGGTCGATCTCTTCGGAGATCCATTGCCCTCGATGGAACAGTTGCGAACCCTGTCTCACGCCATACACGCCGGCGAGGCGAGCCAGATCAGATTCACGCAACTGGTCGACGAGAACAAGAGCAAGACGTCCGCGCATGCCTGCCTCGCCACCGGGATCGGCTTGTTCTTGCTTGGCAGGTATCAGGAGGCGATGGAGAAGCTGCGCAAGGGCCAGGACTGCAAGGGGAAGTGCATGTACCTGGCGTTCACCTTGCGACGCATGAGGCGGTACGACGAAGCCATCGAGAGCTTCGAGAAAGCGCGGGGGCAGGGCGTCGACGCCTTGAACGTCAGCCTCGAGAAGGCGGCAACCTATCGGCAGGCCGGCAATATGGAAGCGGCGGCGAAGGAAATCCATGCCTGCGCGAATTTCGAGAACGTCAGTGCCGAGTACCACTACCAGTTGGCCCGTCTCCAGGAGGCGCGCGGAGAATATGATGACGCCGTGAGCAACTACCAGACCGCCCTTCAACTGGCCCCGGGGCACCAGCGGGCCCTGTTCCATCTGGCGTACCGCTATGATCTGTCGGGCCAGGAGGATGCCGCCATCGACACGTATAAACAAGTGCTCTCGTCCTCTCCGGCCTATGTCAGTGCCCTGCTGAACCTGGCCGTGCTGTACGAAGATCGCGGCGATTTCCCCAAAGCCAGCGCCTGCGTCGACAAGGTCCTGGAGTCCCACCCCAATCACCCGCGGGCCGTTCTCTTCCGAAAGGACATCGATAGCTCCAAGACCATGTTCTACGACGAGGAGAAGGAGAGAAAGCGGACCCGCAAGAACCAGATCCTGGAGACCCCGATTTCCGACTTCGAGCTTTCGGTCCGCAGTCGCAACTGCCTGCGGAAGATGAATATCCGCACGATCGGCGATCTGCTGAACATTACGGAGGCCGAATTGCTCTCCTACAAGAACTTCGGCGAGACCTCGCTCCGCGAGATCAAGTGCATCCTGGACCAGAAGGGGCTGCACCTCGGCATGGCGATCGAGGACAAGCAGTTCCAGGCGGAGAATCCGCCGGATGCCGAGGTCGTGGAGAACCAGGGCCTGCTGAACAAGCTCGTGGACGATCTGCAACTGTCCGTTCGTTCCCGCAAGTGCCTGCAGAAGCTGAACATTCGCACGCTCGCGGAGCTGACACGGACTACGGACGCCGAGCTTCTGGGCTGCAAGAATTTCGGGGTGACGAGTCTGAACGAGATCAAGAAGACCCTGGCCAATCTGGGTCTGGCCCTTCGAAACCTCGATTAGTGGCATCATCCTGCTTGATGGCTCATTGGCTGCGTGACAAGCTGTTGGCCGTTCGGCCGTTCGTCGGAACAGTGCGAAGGTCACGCTCCTGCTGGCTGTGGCCCTGTTGCATCGGCTTTGCGTGCATGGTTCTGCTCGCGGTGCTCTTTCACGGCTGTGAGCAGAGGGAGATCGTCCGGCCGACGCCACAGATGGACGCCGGTCCCCAATTCTGGATCCGCGTCCTCCTGGCCTCCAACACCACCGGCGGCAGCCTGGCCACGACTTCTCGGATCCACGTGCTCCGAGGCGACCAGGGTCCGGCCCCTCAAATGGCGGGAGCCTCACTGCGCCCGATTGAGCAGCCTGCGGAACTCACCCTGTCCGGCGGCCGGCTCATGCTCGCAGAGACAGCGCTGCCGGGCAGTGACGTCATTCTCAGCCCGGAGCCCCCGCACGTCTTCAACTTCAATGGCGACGATTACCGTGGCAGGCTCCGGCTCATCGTGGACGCACAGGGACAGGGATTCGATGCGATCAACCTTGTCCCGCTGGAGCCCTATCTGGCCGGGGTCGTCGGCGAGGAGATGCCGGACTACTGGGAGCCGGAAGCACTGAGAGCCCAGGCGATCGCCGCGAGGACCTACTGCCTGTACACGAGGAATCGCTTCGGCATCGGGCGCAACTGGGACGTCAGCCGCACCCAGGCGAACCAGGTCTACGGCGGCGTCAAGGCCGAATCCTCGCAGGTCTGGAACGCCGTGAACAGCACTGCCGGCCAAGTCCTCGTGATCGCAGGACAGTCGTCGGGACGCCGCGCGGGACTGGATGTCCTGCCTGACACGCTGTTCCCGGCCTACTACAGTTCCATCTGCGGCGGCCATACCGCCGACAGCCTGGATGTCTTCGGAGAATCCTTCGCGCCTTTGAAGGGAGTTGACTGCCCTTACTGCAAGGATGTGGCCAAGCTGGGGCTCTTCTACTGGCCGATGGCCCACTTCGACCGTCTGACGGTGACGCGACAACTGTTGCAGCGGTATCCGAAGCTCGAAGCCCTCGGGGAAATCCAGGAGATTGACGTCGTCGAGCAACGCGACTACGGCGAGTTCTCCCGGCTGACGAAGCTCAGACTCGTCGGCACCACGGGCAAGACGGACACACTTCGGGGCGAGGATCTGCGTCTGGCACTCGATCCGACCGGTCGCACGATCCAGAGTGCAGTCTGTACCCTCGTGTCCTGGGGCGACGGCTGGGCTTTCCTGTCAGGCAGAGGCTGGGGTCACGGCGTCGGCCTGTGCCAGTGCGGCGCCGAGGGCATGGCGAGATCAGGCAGTAATGCCGAGGAAATCCTGCAATACTACTACCCCGGCTGTGCGATCCTGAGCACTTATTGATGGGAGTCAGGGCACCGGCCCCGAGTGAATCCGGGATGTCGCAATTCGAGATTGTCAACACCGATCCGCATAGTGCGGCCCGACGCGGGGTCCTCCATCTGGCACATGGAGCCATCCAGACGCCAGCCTTCATGCCAGTGGGGACCGCTGGAGCCGTCAAGGGGATCCTCCCCAGCTTGCTGGAAGCGACGTCGACCGAGATCATCCTGGCGAACACCTATCATCTCATGCTCCGGCCGGGCGTCGGTGCGGTCGAGCGCATCGGCGGCCTGCACCGGCTCATGGGCTGGAATCACCCGATCCTGACCGATAGCGGTGGTTACCAGGTCTTCTCTCTGAGTTCCCTCACCCGGATCGACGACGAGGGCGTGGAATTCGCCAGCCACATCGACGGGACCCGCGTACACCTGAACGCCGAGATCGCTACCGACATCCAATGCCGGCTCGGCGCCGACATCATCATGTGCTTCGACGAGTGCACTCCGTTCCCGGTGGACCCGAGCCGGCTGGAGACCGCCGTCAGGAGAACCATCGACTGGGCAAAGCGGTGCAAAGTGGCTCACATCGCAATTACGGATCCCGGCAGACACATCGATCTGCAATCGAGACAACTGCTTTTCGGAATCGTCCAGGGGGGGATCAGCCCGGAGCTTCGTCGCCGCTGCGCACAGGCAATCGTGGGCGTCGGCTTCGATGGGTACGCCATAGGGGGCCTGAGCGTCGGGGAGGGGCACGAGCACATGGTGCGAACAGTCGAGCTCACCGCTGCCCTGCTGCCGGAGGAACGCCCGCGGTACCTGATGGGCGTCGGCATGCCGCTGGACATCCTGGCCGCCGTGCAAGCGGGCGTGGACATGTTCGATTGCGTTCTGCCCACCCGGAACGGCCGCAACGCATTCGCGTTCACCGAACAGGGCCCGTTACGGCTGCGGAATTCCGTACATGGGGATTCCATGAGGCCCGTGGAGCCAGGTTGCGACTGTTACGGTTGCCGGCATTTCACGCGCGGGGCCATCAGACACTTCTTCAACAGCGGCGAGATGCTCGGTCCGATCCTGCTGTCGCTGCACAACATACGGTTCTACCAACGACTTATGTCCAGCATTCGGGAGCATATCGGGCGAGGTGATTTCGATGTATGGGCGACCGCCGAGATGGAGAAGTACGCATGGACCGATAAATGAGTGGCCGCCGGCCCATTCTTTTCACGCGCAAATCCCATTTGAATTTGACATTTCCGCTCTCCTGATATAGGCTCTTGGGTTTACGGTATGGTCGTTGGAAAGGAACCCATCATGGATACTATGTGGATATTGGCGCAAACGGAGCCGGGGTCGGCCCCTTCCCGAGTCGGCTCAGAACCCGTGGGCCAGGACGGTGCGCAGACCACGACCCAGGCGCCCGACTCGAATATGCCCGCGACAAGCACCCAGAGGCCGCCTTCCCTGTTCTCGCCGCAACTGCTCTTCCTGGTTCTGCTGTTCGTCGTCATGTACTTCATGCTGTTTCGAGGGCCCCGCAGGCAACAGCAGCAGCAACGCCAGATGGTGGACACGCTCAAGAAGAATGACCGGGTGCGCACCATCGGCGGAATCGTGGGTACAGTCGTCGAGGTCAGGGAGGACGAGGTCCATCTCAAGGTGGACGAGGCGAACAATACGAAGATCTGGGTCAGCAAGTCAGCCATTGGCAAGAGTCTCTCAGAGGAAAAGAAGAACTGACGGCGCGTCGCGGACGGTCTCAGTAACCCGATCTGGAGGCTCACTGAGTAGGAACAACTATGAATAAGAATCTGGTGCCGAAGTCTCTCTTCATCGTTCTCTTGATAGCCGCGGCGATATGGACGCTGTACCCGCCGAGCCAGACGCTCAAACCCGGTATCGACCTGGCCGGCGGAACGAGCTTGATCTACGCCATCGACACCCAGGGCCTTGGCGCCGAGGGACAGCGGGACCTCGCGCAGAAGATGATCACCGTTCTGCGACGGCGTATCGACCCGGCGAACATTCAGAACCTCGTCTGGCGGCCCCAGGGCAACACGCGATTCGAGATCCAGATGCCTCTGGCGAGCAAAGACACGCAGGACAAGCGCCAGGAGTATGAGACGGCGCTGAACGACCTGCTCGCCCGCAACGTGAATGCCGCAACGATCATGCGCTCGCTCCAGCAGCCTCTGGAGCAGAGGGCGGAAACCTCCAAGAAGATCGCCCAGGATGACCCGAATCGGCTGAAGATTCTTGAGAACCTCGCCACCATCCACGACGAGCGACAGGCGTTGCAGCAGAAGAGGGATGGCCTGTACGCGAAGATCAGTGATACGGAGAAGAAGATATCGGAGGCCGGCCTGAAGCTGGATCGGATCCAGGAGAACAGGCGAGACTGGGCCAAGCTCAACGACGAGCAGCTCAAGAACACCCTCACCGACTTCCTCGGCTCGGAGGAGCAGACTGGATTGCTCACGGACTACGTCCGGACACAAACCGAGCTGATGGGCATTCTGAGCCAGCTCACGGATGAAGCCGGGCTCAACGACCGGTACGACGAGGCCAAACGAGAGCTGGATCGGCTCAACCTGACGCAAGATCAGATCGACTACGTTCTGGAGATGTCTGCGAGTTCGCCCACTCGCGTGACGGGCATAGCCAAGCTCAAGGCGGAATTCCCGGACCGCGCCGCTCAGATCGACAGGGCCGTCGTCGCATACGACAATTACCGGCAATACCAGGGCCGGCTCGACGATCCGAGCGACCTGCGTCGTATGCTCAAAGGCGCTGGCATCCTGGAATTCCGCATCCTGCCCACGCGCGATCGCACGGAACTGAGCGCGGCGGAGATCGAGCGGTACACGCAGGCTCTGACCGAGAAGGGTCCCAAGTACGCGTCCGACACAAGCTACGTCTGGGTCGAGATCGAGAATATGGAGGAATGGCACACCCTCAACTCGGTCGTGGGCAAGTTCGGCGACAAGTACTACGTCCTGGCCAGCAACCGGCCGGACGAGAAGATGCTCCACGACGCCACCGGGCGCGACTGGAAGCTGGACAACTCCTACCCCACCAACGACGAGATGGGACGAAGGGCTATTGGATTCCACCTCGACGTCAAGGGCGGCAACCTGTTCTGGAACATCACACGGAAAAACGGCGGCCGGCCTCTCGCCATCCTGCTCGATGATATCGCCATCTCTGCACCGGAGATCAATCCCGAAAGGCCGATCGGGCAGAGCGGCATCATCATGGGGACCTTCACGCAGACGCAAGTCGCGGATATGGTCAACAAGCTCAATGCCGGCTCCCTGCCCGCCCGGCTGATCGAGCAGCCGATCTCTGAGAGAGTCATCGGACCGTCGATCGGAGCCGACAACCTCGCCAAAGGCATCCGCTCGGGCATCATCGGTCTGGCGCTGGTCATCAGCTTCATGATTGTCTACTACTTCATCGGCGGTTCGATCGCCGACGTGGCCCTGCTGCTGAACCTCCTGTTCACACTGGCCATCATGGCCGGGATTCGATCCACGTTCACCCTGCCGGGCATCGCCGGCTTCATCCTGACGATCGGCATGAGCGTCGACGCCAACGTGCTGATCTTCGAGAGAATCCGCGAGGAGCAGGAGCGCGGAGCGGGGATCACCACGGCCATCAAGAACGGCTATCAACGGGCCTTCAGCGCCATTTTCGACTCCAACCTGACGACGATCCTCACGGCGGCGATCCTCTATTACGTCGCATCGGAGGATGTGAAAGGCTTCGCCATCGTACTGATGCTCGGCATCGGCGCCAGCATGTTCACTGCAATCTATGTGACGCGCGTGGTCTTCGACATCCTGATCTCCAGGCGCATCCTCAAAGATCGCTTGATGATGCTCCGCCTCATTCGCACGCCGAACATCGACTGGATGGGCCTGCGACCGGCGTTCTATGCGATCTCAGCCGTCCTCGTCTTTGGCGGCCTGATTCTGTTCTTCGCCCGCGACAAGTCCAAGTACGACATCGAGTTGACCGGCGGCACGAGCGTTCAGATCAATCTGAAGGACGACGTGTCGCTCACCCGTCAGAATGTCGAGGATCGTGTCGTGCAGATCGGCCAGCAGTTGAAGAATTCCGATCTGCAAACGGTCAGCGTGTATAGCGTCGGCGAGCCGAAGCCGGGTTCCTCCGGCAGCGAGAAGATCTACGATCAGTACGAGATCACCACGCCGGCCACGAACACGCTGCAGACGACGCTCACACTGAGTCAGGGCAGCGAGCAGACCGCCGAGGCCGTGAGAGCGGTTGTCCACAAGGTGGTGATCCAAAAGGCGTATGATCTGGGCGACATCGACGTCGCCGCCGGCGGCAACAGGTCTTTCGTCGTCACAACCAACCGCGTGAACCCGACCGCAATGCAGGCCGCACTGAAGGGAGCTTTCCCGGATGCCCAGGTTTCCGAGTCCACAGTCAATGAAGTCGTCAGCGACGCCGTCCGCAAGGCCTTCGAGGGGCAACTGGAAATCCAGCAGAACCTCCAGCCGACGATTACGTCGACGCAGAAGATCACGAACGCGACCGTCGACACCTATCCTGAGCTTGCCGACTACGTGGGTGGGATCAAGATGGATGTCGGTCTCAGCAGACCTGCGTCGCTTCAGGAGATCGACCAGCGGCTCAAGGATTTGCGATTCCGGCCCGACACGCAGGACCTGGCGTGGTATCCGTACCAGATTTTTGGCACCGACCTCAAGCCCCTGGAGCCGAACCAGCCGGCAAGCGCATTCACGTTCGTCAGCGTTCAGCCGGAAGCCGGGCTGCGGGAGCTGACCCCGGACGAATGGACCCAGTTCACTGACAACGAAAAGGCAAGAGTCCTGCAAGCGGCGCAGAGGGAGACCTCTCTGCCGCGCGTGACTCAGATCGATCCCTTCATTGGGGCCGAGGCTCGGACGCGAGCCATCATTTCCATCGTACTGTCGCTGGCCGCCATCGTGGCCTACATTTGGATACGGTTCGGCACGCTCCGGTTCGGCTTGGCCGCCATCGCCGCGCTGTTCCACGATGTATCGACGGCCCTGGGCGCCATCGCCGCCTCGGCGTTCCTGGCGAAGACCGCCATTGGCCAGGCGCTGCTCATCGGCGACTTCCGGATCAACGGCACGGTCATTGCGGCCATCCTGACGCTGCTCGGATACTCGCTAAACGACACCATCGTCGTATTCGACCGAATCCGTGAAAACCGCCGGAGAGTGCAGTTGACGCCGCAATCGGTGACGAACAGCATCAACCAGACACTGTCGCGAACCCTCATTACAGGGATCACGACGATGATGGTCGTGCTCGTAATGTACATCTTCGGCGGCCCGGGGCTGCGAGGATTCAACTTCGTGATCTTCCTCGGCCTGGTCGTCGGTACGTATTCCTCGGTTGCCATCGCTGCCCCTCTGCTGCTGGTCCGCACGGGCAAGGACCGGGAATCCGAGAAGATGGCCGCTTGAGCTATATGGCGGACGTATGGGCAAGGATTACAGAATCGGACTGGCATCCGGCTTGGCCGTAGCGGTGATCGCCCTCGTGTGGGTGGCGACCCGACCAAGTCTCAGCCCGGAGGCCAGGATGCCTCGGCCGTCGCAGGCAACGCCTCTCAACCCAGGGGTAGGGTTCGCTGACCGTCAACCGGCGGAGACCAGCCCCGATCGGCCAGCCTCGGGCACGCCATCTCCGCCGGGCAATGTCGCCGGCTCCACGGCGTCGGACCGCCGAGCCGCCGCACCCGCTCCGCAGTCGGACGGGGGGCCGGACCTGACGATCTACGAAAAGACCGAGAAGATCAAAACGACCAGGTTTCACATTGTGCGGAGAGACGAGACGCTGTCAGCCATCTCGCAGCAGTACTATGGCACGCCGAACAAATGGCCGAAGATCGTCGAGGCCAACAAGGCCGTCGTCAAGGACCCCAGCAAGCTCCAACCGGGAACAAAACTGATCATCCCGGAATAGTACGTCAGGTGCTGCCCGCCGATCACCAGACTTGCGGCGTCGAGCGCGACGGAAACAAACAGTTGGACCACCTGCCGGGCCAGGCTCTCCGGATCGCAAGCGATCTGCACATTCGGTTCGCACCGTGCGGTCGTCTGCATCAACGTCGATCCGCCTGAATCCCTCCACGACCCCAGTGTATGACTCGGACGCCGGGACCTGAGACTCAAGCCGCTACGTAGTATCCTCGATTTCCCACAGGAAGGCTTTGACTCCCTCCGAGCCATACGTCAGTCTCATCCTGCGAACGCCATCCATGGCGGATCGGGCCTGCTCGTCGTTGACGACAACCAGGGTCCCGCTATTGACGCCCGGCCACACCTCCGTGTTCAAGTGCGGCTCACTGACCTGTCCCCGGCCCACCACCTCAGGGAACTTCGTGTAACACTCGATTCCGACCGACTTCAACAGGTCGTTGACCTCGGCCTCGATGGCGGCGTTGTGTACGATCAGAACG
The DNA here is from genome assembly GCA_016928975.1 of Sedimentisphaerales bacterium. Next base: position 12,690 of record JAFGJR010000163.1, read on the forward strand.
GCTTTCACGGATTGTCTCTACTTCATATCAGAAATCTTCACGCCTTCAAACAGGCTGTAGAGCGTCGGCATCAGAACCAGCGTGATGAGAGTGCTGAGGGTCATGCCGCCGATGCTGGCGACGGCAAACGGCCCCCAGATCTCCGATCCGGCGCCACGCGAGAAGACCAGTGGCGTCACGGCCAGCAGCGTGGTCAGCGTCGTGCTCAGGATCGGCCGCAGCCGGCTGCGCCCTCCCTCCATGATCGCCGTCAACGTGTCGTAGCCTCGCTGGCGAAGAATCCCGATGTAGCTGACCAGAACGATCCCATTGTTGACCACCAGGCCGATCAGCAGAATCAACGAGATGAACGTCACGATGCTCATGGGGATGCCGGTCAGCGCCAGGACCATCGTCACTCCGACGATACCGAACGGCACCGACAGGAAGATGATGAACGGATCGCGGTACGACTCGAACTGGGAGGCCATCACCATGTAGACCAGGACCATGCCCAGCGCCGTGGCGATGATCAACAGGCGAAAGGCGTCCTGTCTCTGTTCTTCCGCTCCGCCGATCCTGTACGTGAACCCCGGCGGCGCCGGGACCCCTCCGATGGCCGCCCGCACGTCCTTCGCCACGGAGCCCAGATCACGTCCACGGACCTGACCGGACACCGTGACGTAACGAGCCTGGTCCTTTCGCTCGATCCGAGACGGGCCCACTCCCGGCTCCATCCGGGCGAAGTTTGCCAGACAGACCTGTCCGCCCAACGGCGTGTTCATGTAGACATCGCGCAGGTCCTGAATCCTCTGCCGGTCTTCAGGCCGCAGCCGGATCCTGACGTCGTACTCCTCTCCGCCCTCGCGATACCGGGTAGCGGTGGTTCCGGCGAACATGGCTTCCACGGTCTTGCCGATCGTGCGCACGTCCAGTCCCAGTCGGGCAGCCTTCTCCCGGTCCACAACAATCCTGATCTCCGGCTTCTCCTCCTTACGGCTGATCGTGACATCCTCGACCCCTTTCACCTGACTGATCACGCTCTTCACGCGCTCGGCGTAGGCAACACCCCGGTCTACATCGTGGCCATACAGCTCGATCGACAGCGCCCCGCCGGTGCCAAAGATCATCTCCTCGAAGGGGTCGCGAACATCGTAACGGACGGTCGTGTCGGGCAATCGGTCCATGACGGGCCGCACCCGTTCAATGATCTCCTGGGGAGAGGCCTTGCGTTTCTTTTTGTCCGCCAGCTTGATGAACAGCAGTCCCGTGTACGTCTCCATGTCGCCGGCCATCTCCTCGGCGCCCGCCTCGTCCACCACGCCCCACCGCACATACACATCCCGGCTTTCCGGCACCCGACCACTCACGATCTCGGCCATCTGCTGACCGACCAATCCGGTCCGCTCGTACCGCGTCCCCACAGGCAGCTCGAACGCGATCTGCAACTGGTTCTGGTCCTCCCGCGGGAAAAACTCCCGTCCGACGAACATGGTCAGCCCCAGACACCACAGGAAGATCAGCGCGCAGGACCCAAGCACCGTCTTGCGATTGCGAAGCGACCAGGCCAACAATCGGCTGTACCGGCCTTCGATCCAGGTGAGGATCCGCTCTCCCCATCGATAGAACAAGCCGAGACCGGAGACCCGGCCCCGCTCCTCGCCTTTGAGGAGCTTCGAACACAGCATCGGCACGAGCATCAACGACGTCAACAACGAGGCGACAAGCGACATCGTGACGATCATGGCGAACTGCCCGAAGATGATCCGCGTGATGCCGCCAACAAACATGATCGGCACGAAAATGGCCACCGTCGTCAGCGTGGACGCTATCACGGCCACGCCTACTTCGTTTGTGCCGTGGATGGCGCTTTCGCGGGCCCTCTGCCCTTTCTGGCGATGCCGGTGGATATTGTCCACGACCACGATCGCGGCATCCACCACCTCCCCCACGGCGACGGCCAGAGCCGCCAGGCTCGTCGTGTTGACCGTGTAGCCGGCCAGGTACATCAGCAGGAACGTGATGATCAGCGAGGTCGGGACGGAGGTCGCCACGATCAGGCTCGCCCGGAAGCTGCCCACGAAGAACAGGATCACGAAGAAGACGAACAGGATGGCCCAGAGAACGTTGCTGCGCAAGTTGTGGACGGAAGCCATGATGAACTCGGAGCTATCCACGACGACGTTGACCTGCACATCCGGCGGCAGCGCAGGCTGGATCTCTTTCAGCTTGGCGTGAACGGCCCGAGAGACCTCTACAGTGTTGCCGCCGCTCTGCTTTTGAACGAAGACGGCCATCGCCCGCTCGCCGTTGAGCCGGACGTCGTAGGTCCGCTCCTTGAAGAAATCCTTGATCTCGGCAATGTCATTCAGCTTGACGGGGACTCCCCCGGGCGCCGCCACGATGACCTCACCGACCTCCTCCGGGCTGGCGAACTCCTCGGGCATGCGCAGGACGAAATCCTTGTGTCCGGAACGGATATTGCCGCCGGGCACGCTGACGTTCTGAGAGGCGAGGATCGGGAGGAGCTGGCCGAGCGAGAGATTCAACGACGCGAGCCGGTCCTGGCTCACCTCGACGCGGACCTGCCGTTGCAGTCCCCCGTACATGGCGGCGGCGGCCACTCCGTCGACCCGCTTCAAAGGATCGGCGATCTGGTCCTCCACGATCTTCTCCAGACGCGGATAGCTGTCCCCGGCCGAGATCCCGACAATCATGATCGGGAACATGTCCACGTTGAATTTGAAGACGACCGGCGTCTCGGCCTCCTCCGGCAGATGCTCCTTGACCATGTCGAGCTTCTCCCGCACGTCGTTGGCCGCCTCATCGATGTTCTCGCCCCAGTCGAACTTCAGCGTCACCGACGACACTCCCTCCTTGGAGACGGACAACACCTCGTCGACGTGCGAAATCGTGCTGAGCACATCCTCAATCGGTTTGGTAAGGAGCGTCTCGATCTCCTCCGGTCCCGCTCCCTCGTAGCGGGTGACGATGGAGATCGCCGGGATTTCGATATTGGGCAGCAGGTCGATCCCCAGCAGGCTCAGCGACGCCACGCCCAGCACCACCATGGCGACGAAAATCATCAGCGTCGTCACGGGCTTATTGACGGAGAACTGGGCAAGCCTCATTGGATATCCTCGAGCCGCACGATCTCGACGGCAGAGTCGTCGGCGAGGCGATGCATGCCGTTGACGATGAGACTCTCACCGGGTTGCAGGCCGTCTGTGATCTCGCAGTGCGGGCCGTCCGTGAGCCCGATTTCCACGATGCGTTTTCTCGCACGGCCACCTTCCGCCACGTAGACGTAAGGGGCGTCAATCTTGCCGCCGAGAACGACATCGCGTGCAACGACAACCGCCTCGTCCCTGTGACCGAGGACCAGCTTCACGTGCGCAAACATGCCCGGCCGAAGCGACAGATCGTCGTTCGCCAGCCGAATCTCCACCCGGAGAGTATGAGTCTGTTCATCGAGAGTGGGATAGACGCAGTAGACGTTCGCCTCGAACACGCGCTCGGCGAACGCGTCCACGGCGATCTTCACGGGCATGCCCTGGCAGACCTGGGACGAATACCGCTCCGGGGCCGCGACCAGCAGTCTCACCATCTTGATATCGGCAAGGCTGACGATCCGCTGACCCTGGGCAACCAGGTTGCCTTCGTCAATGTACCTGGCGGTGACAACGCCGTTGAGGGGAGAGATGATCGTGGATTCGCGAAGACTGACCTGGGCCAGCTCAAGGTTCGCCCTGGCCAGGCTCAAACCCGCTGCCGCCAGCTCGGAGGCAGTGATTGCCTGGTCTCTCGCCTGCTCGGTGACCGAGCCGCTCTCAAACAGCCCGATGATCCGTTGACTCTCTCGCCGGGCCTCGGCCAACTGCACCTGCCTGGCTTTGACTTCGGCCTCCGCGGCAGCCACCTGCGCCAGATGCATATCGTGGTCAATGACGGCCAGCGGCTGTCCCTGCGTGACGGACAGGCCGACATCGACGGCCTGCCGGTTGCCGTCCTGCATCGTCACCGACAACGACTCGATCCGGCCGGCGACCTTCGAGGCCACCTCCACACGCTGGTTCGCCGCGATCATGCCCGTCAGCTCGAGCGTCTGCTCGATGGCCGACGTGGCGACCGGCTCGACTTCGACGGGCACAGGCCGCACGTCAGGAGACGATTCCACCGGCCTGTGCGCCAAGCCCAGCCAGAACGTGCCTGACACCACGGCCATGGCCGCAATCCAGTACACTCCCCGGCTAACCATTCTCATTCTGCACGCTCCTGCTCTCCGCCTGCACCGGCGACCCACCCGCCACCGTGCCGTTCGCGATGGTGCCCGTGGCTCGCTGCAAGGCGAGCTTGGCCACCACGTGAGAGTAGATCGCCTGATAGTAGTTCACGCGGGCGGTGGTCAACGCCGTCTGCGCATCGATCATCTCCACCTGCGTGTTGATCCCCTGCTGGTAGCCCACCTCGGCCAGACGCAATCCTTCCGTCGCCCGGGTCACGTTCAACTGCTGCGACTGCACGAACTCCACCGCGTTCTCCATGCTCAACAGAGCCTGGGTCAGCTCATAGAGTGCCGTCTCCTCGGTATCCACCAGGCTGATCTGTGCCTGCTTCAGGCGGGCCTTTTCCTGAATGATCTGGCCCTCGCGCTGGAATCCATTGAAGATCGGCCATGCCCCCTGCACACCCGCTTGCCAGGCACTGCCCCAGTCATTGGCTGCGGCCACCGAGTGCGGATCAGGGTTCGCCCACGTATTGGTGAAGAACCCACTGACATTCGGCAGGTAGCGGCTCCGCGCGATCTGAAGCTGCTCCCGCTGCTGGCGAATCTGGTATTCCTGCCTGTACAGGTCCGGACGGTTGGTGAATGCCTCTTGCACCGCCTGCTCCATCGACACTTCGACAGGCGCGTACACAAGCTCATCCGACAGCGCGAAATCGCTGTCCTGCGAGACGCCCATCACCTTGATGAGATTGGCCCTCGCCAGATCGATCGCATTCTCACTCCGGATAAGGTCGGCCTCGAAATTCGATAGCTCCACCTGCGCTCGCAGAACGTCGAAATCGGATGCCACACCTCCGGCCCGCCTTTTCTCCACCTGGTCCAGGTGAACCTCGGCGGAACGAACGGCGTCCGTACTGACGTCGACCATGTGCTGGTTGAGCCGCAGGTTGTAGTAGCCGGTCTGGGCGGCGTACACGACATCCTGCACGGCGGCTCGGACGATCTCGTCCGTGACCAGGGAAAGTAGGCGGGCGGCACGCACCTGTGCAGAAATGGCCCCACCCGCGTAGATCGGCTGCGTCACGCTCAGCACCGCCGAGTAGTTGTCCAACGTGCCGAATTCAATGGCAGGCATCCCCGCCACGGCCAGCGACGGAACCTCGTCTTTTCGCAAGTACTGGCCAGACAGGCTGACATTCGGCAGGTACGCGGCGCCGGCACTCAGGCGCGCCCCGTACGCGATATCCTTCTCCTCCATCGTCCGCTGGAGCATCTTGTTGTGAACCAGCGTGAGCTTGATACAGTCCTCCATGCTCAGCCTGCCGCTGATGCGAGGCTGAGCGCCATCCTCGCGAGCTTTGCGATCCTCCCACTGCCGGTAGGCCGCCTTCCGTGAAAGGCCGACATCCCTGCGAAATTCGTCCTGACTCGTACAGCCGCCCAGCAACAACGACCACGTCCCGACAAGCACCGGGACACACAACACAGCTCTCAGCGTTTCCATGTTCATCCCTGCTCATTCCCCTCGTGCTCGTTCCCTCATCAACTTGGAGGCCCCGGTTCTTCATTTCCCGACACTGATTTAATGGCTCCCCAGGCGCATGTCAACTCACACGGACGAGTCCCACACCTGCGCGGACGGTCGCAGTCCGATCCGTTTCACCTCGAGGCTACCTGCTTCTCGGGGGACTTTCTCCTGTTCCAGTCCCCCCCGAGCGCCAGGTGCAAATTGACGCGGGCGATCCAGATCTGCCCCTTGAGAACCGCCAATTGCTCTTCCGCCGCGCGGCGCTGCCGTTGCGACTCCAGGACGATCAGGATGCTCTCAATGCCCTGCTCATAGCGCTGCAACGTCAGCTCCTCGCCCGCTCGAGCCTCGCGAACCTGCAACAGGACGTGCTCGAGCTGCTCGTGCAGGAGCCGCTCGCTGACCAGCGAGTCCTCCACCTCTCGCATGGCGGTCAGTACGGTGCCGGCGTACGCCGACGCAAGCTCGGCGAAACGGGCCTTTGCACCCTTGACCTGGGCGCGAAGCTGGCCGCCCTGGAAGATCGGGGCCGACAGGCTCATGATCGTCGAGTAGATTTCTGACTGAGCGCTCGGACTCCAGATATCGCTCCACGTGCTGCCGCTGAAGCCGTAGATCCCTGTCAGTGCCAGGTCGGGAAACAGTTGAGCGACGCTGACACCCACCCGCTGGTTGGCCGCCACCAATTGAAGCTCGGCCGCCTTCACATCGGGCCGCCGGTCCAGCAAGGCCGCGGGAACGCCCACGGGAATCGCCTCCAATTCGGGCAGATCGGGCAGGGTCGCGGGTAGTGAGGGCGATGCGCCGGGCGGTTGAGCCAGGAGCACGTCCAAAGCATTGGCCGCCATCGCCTGTGCCAGCCGCAAAGCCGCCTCTTGTGCCCTGATCGTCTCGAGACCGGTGCGAGCCAACCGAACGTCCACCGGCCCGATGAGTCCCTCGTCGTACCGTCGTTCCGTGATCTCCACAGTCCTCTCCCAGCTCTTGATATTCGCCCGAGCGATGTCCAGCCGCCGTTGCAGCGTCGCGATGTTCACCCTGGCTTGGATGACACTGGCGATCACGGAATTGGCCACCGCCTGCTGCGAGGCCCCCGTCGCGAGCAGCGTCGCCCAGGCGGCACGCTCCGCATGCCGGAGCCGGCCCCACAAATCCAGGACATACGTCACCGAAATGCTCTGCGACCAGGTCGTGACCACCGGACTGAACTCCAGCCCGGAGAAATCGAACGCCGAGCCGGCGTTCGGGTCGGCAGAGGCAAAGGGATTGTCGCCGTCGTCGCCTCCGAAATTGAAGTACCGTTTGCTCCGGTCCCCCGTCAGGTTATATGAAGCGCCGGGCCAGAGCAATCCCCGCGTTTGTCCCAGGGCCGCTTGAGCCTGGAGCACCCGGGCCGCCCCGGCTCTCAGGCCGTAGTTGTGCGTCAGCGCCCTGTTCACGAGCTCCGCCGTGGCTGGGTCGCCGAACCGCTCCCACCACCGGTCCGCGTTCTCAACCTCGTTGACATCCAGCGTTCGCTGCGGGGCATTGGTGTAGCGGCCGACACGGTCCGCCATCGTCTCGGGCCGTTTGTACTTCGGTCCCACCATGCATCCCGCCGTCGCCCAGACCAGGCCGACAGCCATCCACGGTCTCCAATTCAAGATATAATGCATTCTATTCTCCCTGTTTATCCTGATAGGCGAGGATCCCCGCCGCCGAGAACCTGACAATGTGCTCCACCATCTGGTCCGGGTCCAACTTCGGCACGGTCGCATGACCGTCCATCTCGAACATGCCCTTGGACAGCACCGTCTGCATGAGCTGGCCCACGACCGACAGGATCACCAGGCGCGCCTGATCGCCCCCCAACCAGGGACAAATCCGCCGCAACGCCTGTGTAAACGCATCCATGACCGGCACGATCATGTCGTTGAGAAGCATGTCGTGAGGAAGGTGGGGATCCACCATCTCTCTGGCCATAAGGCTTACGAACCGCTCGCTTCGTCCACCTTCGACCAGCGGCTCAACAAACGAATTCGCATAGGATCTCAGAAGGTCTTCGAGTTGCGGCTGGCCGTCCTTGGACATGGCCCGGTCGATGCTGGCCAGCCGGACATCTCGCAACTCCGCCAGACGCCGGCGCCAGACCTCCACGTACAGATTGTCTTTGCCTCCGAAATAGTAGTTGACCGAGGCGATATTGCAGTCCGCGGCGGCGGCGATGTCGCGCACGCTCGTCTCATTGAAGCCGCGCTTGCAGAAGAGCTCCTCCGCGGCTTCTACCAGCCGGTTCTGGACCCCCTTCTCGGCCGGTCCACCCTGCGAGGCATTTTCCGGTGCTGCCATGCCCATTCTCCCAAACAAACGTTTAATACGCGAGTTTAAAACGCCCGTTTGAAAAGTCAAGTCCATTCGTTTGGCGGGACGGACAAATGCGCTGGTCGCGTCAGAACTTCGGGCAGTCAGGTCGCCCGCCGTAGCGACCTCTTTCCGACCAGGCCGCTGGCAGCCATATCGCCGTAAGTCTTGTCGACAGCGGCATATACGCAGTTCCAGAATTTGCGGGAAATTGCAGCGAAAGCCATTGACATAGGTGTCTCCCAGCCGCTATAGTGCCGATTTTGCAGAACTCGGGGCCGTAGCTCAATTGGCTAGAGCATCGGACTGTCGATCCGAAGGTTGAGGGTTCGAGCCCCTTCGGCCTCGCGTGGAAACCGCGTTTTCGCCACCGTCAACGCGGTTTCTGTTTGCGCTTGGTTGCGCGGAGATTTGCCGATTTGTACCCAGAAGCGCCCCACAGAGCGCCCCACCGTCTGAGGTGTGGATCAGGTGTGTCGGGTATGATTGCTGATCCATGACAGGGCCGTCATCTGTGCCAGTGGCGCGGGCCTGCTCATTGGTAGGTTTGGCCGTCAGGTCCGGCAGCTTCCAAGTCCTGCTGGAGCATTTCCGCCGTCTGGTCCGTCAATCTGCTGTAGCTTCCCCCGAAAGCCTTGCCAGTGGGTAGCCTGCCCGCCAGATGGGCTCTCAGGACCTCTGCAAGCTCTTGTCGCAACGGCACGGTGTCTGTCTCGCGGTGTTCCGAGTATCCTGCCCGCACGCGAACGATAAGGGCGTCCAGGTCGAAGTCCCCCGCCGTCAGGGTTCTCGCCTCATTTGCTCACAGGCCGGTCTCCGCACAGAATCGGTAGAGCAGGCTTCGCTCTTGCCCGTCCATGCCAAACAACTCCCCGCTCGTGGCGGTGGTCGCGATCAGTCTTCTCAGTTCATCCGGTCTAGCCGCCCGACGTTCCCGCCGCACGTCAGTCTGTTCATTCAGCTTTCGCAGTCCACACAGGGGGCTCTCGTTGGACTGCCCGGTGTCGATCATCCACCGTGCGAAGCCCTTTAAGGCCGTCAAGTATCCGTTTGACCGCCGCACGATGCCGAGGTGGTCGCGAAGCTCAATCGTGAACCGCTTCGCTGTTCGTACCTTCTTGAAGACTCGCATCGCTCATGCCTCCAGGCGACTCAATATGTACGTCGATAGCGTCACGCCCGCCATCTTGGCCCCCTCGGTCAGTCTGTGATACTGCTCTGGTGTCAGCCGCACCGTCGCACGATAGCTGCGCCGGTCCTTGGGTGCCTTTGGTGGTCGTCCCATCTCAGCTTTCTTCCCGGTCATGTACGCAATGTACATTCCGTTCGCGAAAATGTCAACCTCGTTCTTCAGGTTCTTGACATCGTTGCCCACTTCTCCCGCCGGGGGCATCCAGCCCGGACCCACGCCACCAATTCAGTCTGCGGCCATAGCCGCCGCCGTCGTAATCGAATGCCTTGCGGCCCAAGCTCTCCGCTCCGGTCCATCGCGTAGAGCGTGCTTACCCCGACGCCGATCAGCTTGGCAGCCGTCTTGAAGTCCACCAGCAAAGGGACCGTCATAGGCGGGTCACCAAAGCCCTGGATGGTCACAGGATCAGTAGCCTGCTCTTCCGGTGTGTTCATCTTCTGACATCCCCCATCATGCCCTTCCTTCAAAACGCGATGTCGGTTGTTCCTGCTCATTGCGGCGATCCGTCTCTCCTGACACCGTTGACGTTGACGATACCACTGAAATCTCGCCCGGAATTGAGGTTTCGTCAACGTCAGCGCCCTGGCGGAGGATGAAACGCCGTATCGGGCGGCCTCCGGTCGGACCGCTTGGCAAGTCATCCCAATGGCCGTACCCGGCCTCACTCCGTTCATCCAGCGCCCGCTCGGCCACTCCAGCATTGGCAAACATCCGGGTAGAGCAATAGGTCCCGGACTGTCACTGATCCACCCTTGCGCTGGACCAGTTCAACCAGCCGCCGGTGGTCGCGTTCTTCGTCGTTGTCACCAAGAATCGCGTAGACGCGACTTGCCTCGTGACCAAACCATCGCGAAAGCTGGACTCCGGCTTCGATACTGTGCTCGTCGATCATGTTTGGGTCGTCCAGCGTCTTGTCTCCAGCGGCACAGCGGACCAAGTGGACAGTCAATCCGAGCCGCATATCCTCCCAGCTTCGACCATGCCGGAGCCAAATCGCCCGTAAGCTCTTCCTGTTCTTCCGCGTGGTCATCGTAGAAGTTGACCCATGCAGTCTTGCCCTTGGTCGTCAAGGGCAGGTCCAGCGGTCCCATGTCTCCTTTGGCATCCGCGATGAGTTGGAGCGAGTAGAGCTGGTCTAGCAGAGCCTCCATTTGGCTTTCGATATCCTGCGAGACATCATCTTCCGTCCAGCGTTTCGTTTGTCGCGACGGACAGGCCAGCAGCAGCCGGGCCGCCAGGCCGTTTTCCCTGTGCTCCACGCCCAGCGCCCGACGCAACGTCTCCGGCTGGATTCCGCCCACCACCGAGACGGCGGCTCGCTGCACATAGACTGTCTTCGCCTGGCCACTCTTACGATCCACCATGATCGAACGCCCGCCGAACATCTCCAGCCACTTGGCCGCGTCTGCCCCTTTGCCTTGGCTGTACCGGTCGAAGCTGCCCAGCCACCCCGCCAGTTCATCCCTCTTGAGCAGCAAACCCCGTGGGTTCTGAAGCAGCAGGACCGCTAGCGCCTCGATGGTGGTATCATCGCACCAATAGCGGACGGCGACAGGCTCTCCAGGTTTGACTGGCGGCTCGCCCTCTGCCTGCGGCCGCTTCCATCCGGCAAGTTCCTTCTCGTACTGCATCCGCTGGACCTCGTACGCCTCCATCGCCTCGGCATACCGTTTCATGGCCCCATGCTGCCTTTGGTAGGTGGGCCGTAGCGCTGTTTCCATCGCCGGACTCTTCAGCGTGCCAGATTCACCGACGATCGCGCCCCAGACAATCGAAGGCTCATTCCAACCGGGCTTGAGATGAATGCGTCGCGTATTCCCGACGGCCGAAGCGAGCCCCGCCAGCAGCGGCAGGGCGACGTAGGATGGATCGCAGCCGATGGCACGCGCGACTCCATCCACGAAGTGGTCAACGGGGGCGGGCAGTGCACTTACAGGAAAGGGGGTTGGCGGCTCAAGATAGAGATGCTCCTGCTTTCGCAGACAGGCGATCCGTCCAGGGACTCTCTTGCCGATGCTCCGACTGACGCCCTGCACATCCGTACCCGCTTCACGGTCTCTCTCCAGTGTGGGCATTCGGAAGGGCGGGGCCGCGTCGATCATGGCCACGATTGCTGCCCGCAACTCCTGTACGTCCAAGGCCTCCCGCTGCTCGATCCAGTCTGAGATTGTCTTGCCTCAGATGGAATTGGACATTCCCAGATCGAGCGTTAGTGAGTAGTTTGGTGTCTTTTTGAAAGGGATGTCCATGACCGTACGACGCAAGTTTTCGGCTCAAGAGAAGGTTCAAATCCTCCGGCTGCACCTGTTGGAGGGCAAACCGATCTCGGAGATCTGCGAGCAGCACCAACTCAATCCCAACGTCTTCTATCGCTGGCAGAAGGAACTGTTCGATCATGGGACCGTCGCCTTCGAACGGGCCGAGAATGGCGTGGCCGACCGAGCCGGCCAGCGGCTCCAGAAGGAAGTCAGCCAACTCAAGGCCAAACTGGCCTCCAAGGATGAGGTGATCTCTGAGATCATGGCCGAGCAGGTGCGCTTAAAAAAAGAACTTGGCCTG